>CALDSN010000111.1 GCA_937924555.1 uncultured bacterium
CGAGATCTGATCGTGACTGGAGTTCAGACGTGTGCTCTTCCGATCTGAGCCCCAAATATGATAGGTATCTGCTCCGAAATCTCCATCTTTGCCCTTCATGGAAGGAATGGTGTGAAGGGGTTGCGGCACCGCATTAAGTAAGGTGCTTATTAAAAGCATCAAGAATATGATTAAACCGATTCTCTTCATAATATCTCCAACAATGAATCCATGAGACTCAGTTTATATCCCGCTAAACTATGTCAAGTTAAAAGCTCCGAGATGCCAATTCTATAGCCTAGAATCTGTGAAACGAACATGGCATTAGTGGACTGTATTAAAAAAGCGGGTAGCATATGCAACCCGCTCAGTTAAATGAATCCAGGGTGTTTAGAAATTCACCACCACAGATGTTCCTAATACATAGTTGGAGGGTTTGGCACCTTCGGTACCGCCACCATATGCTCCAAAGGCAGCAAGCTTCATCATGTCTTCAAACATATTCATTTCAACGCCGGCATTCACTTCCCAGCCCATATCCGTAAGCATCCCTGCTGCACCGTAGGCGGTAAGCTTTTCATTGATGGGTTTGCGAAGTTTTCCCACGGCGCTGACGAAGGACTTGGCATTGGCATCATAGGGAACGGGATATCCGGTTGTCCCCCAATAGAGGTTCGCACCATCGTGGTTTGCACCTATACCATAGATGTACAAGCCATTCTGATACCAAGGACTGAGGCTGGTTAAACCATTCTTGGCAGCAAAGAGAAGATCCACACCTGCTTCCATATCGGCAAGCTTGCCATCTGCTTTAATGGCTGCGCCCATTCCCATCTCGTCATTGTCACCGGGCTTGAATTGATAGTCCAGGAAAGGTGTGATGTCAATGGTTGCAGGACCAGCAGCAAGGGTGGCATAAGGCATAATAGTAAAATTACCGTTATTGCTATCAGCAACATATCCGGCTAAAGTAAGGAAACCAAAAGGAATGGGGCTTTCACCTTGCATATTTGCCATGAATACATTCTGATCGTCTTTCATGAACTCATTGTTTTCGGCGATCTTCATCATAGCGAACTCAGCTTTGAAACCTGCAAGGTCTTCTTTAGTAAGCATCACTCCCGAGAAGAAGTCATCTAGAATAAGGCTGCGATGATCTGCCCAGTATTGTTGACCGACCTTGAGGTTGGCATCCAAAGCACCCACATAGTAATCTATATAGAGCTCATCGGTTTCAACATTAACCCCGCCAGTGCTTAATCCACCGCCGGTACCACCCCAAGTGAGATTGCCAATTTCCATCAAAGCATGGAACTTCAAACCATCACTGAGTTCACTATCCATTCCCAACTGAAGTCGGTTATCAATTGAACCGCCATCTTTCTCGGCGGCATTATTACGGAAAGCAGCCCTTGTACGGAAGTTTCCGGAAAAGTCAAAATCCACTGCGCTAAGAAGGCTTAGCATTAATACCAGAACAATGATACTAAACACATGTTTCATGGTTTCTCCTTTGTATATATTTCATTACTACTATTCTAATCTGCTTCAGCAAGATGGCAAGGGGATGTTTTGACTCTAAAGCAGTTGTATATTCAATTCCTGCTGTATTTGGTCGATCGCTTTCTGTAAATTCGGGATAATTGGCACCCCTAATCTTCGCACCTCAAGTTCGTGCTCATATTCTTTTTCCCCAGCAACATAGATGCGTTCCTTACCCGGGAAAAGCTGTGATTGTTGCAGCTCTCGGCATATAGCTCCGCTACTCTTTTTAAACATCTCAAGGTTTGTAAAAAAGTCTATATTTATTGCCAAAAAGAAGTGTCCCAGCCTGTACGGAGCAGGTTTCCCACTGCAATCTTCTCCTAATAGCCCGTTTAAATAGCTCCCGTTTTGTAGCGATGCACAGAGAATCTCCACCATAGTACCCAAGCCATACCCTTTATGGCTACCCGTCAGTTCATCAGTTCCCCCCATGGGAAGCATGCTCGCTTTCTGTTTCACCAAGTCAACCAGCAAACTTTGCGTATCAGTGTATGGCTTCCCCTCTAAGTCTATTGCCCAACCCGGAGGGGTTTCTTTTTCTTCGCGAGCATACTGTTCAACTTTCCCTCTTTGGGAGATAGATGTTGCAGCATCATACAAGAAGGGATAAGGCAAATCTGTGGGTGCACCGAAACAGATGGGGTTTGTGCCCAGAAGGGGTGACACGCCATTGGTGGGGCAGATGGAAGGTCTTGCGTTGGTAAATGTCATCCCAATCATATCTTGCTTAACTGCCATCTCAGCATAATATCCGCAGATGCCATAGTGAGTGGAATTCCTAACCGCCACACAACCGATGCCATACCGGGCGGCTTTGTCAATGGCACATTGCATGGCTTTCTTGCCGATAACATGTCCCATACCATGGTTGCCGTCCCATACGGCAGTGGCATATTTATCCCTTACAACCTCGATAATGGTAATGGGATTCTGGATACCTGCTTTGATTCTGTCATAATACATCTTCAGCCTACCGATCCCGTGAGACTCAATCCCTTTGAGATCGCTGGCTATTAACACTTCGGAACTGATGGCAGCTTCTTCAGCAGGAACGCCTATTCTGGTAAATACCTCGGTCATAAAAGCTTGCAGGGTCTCAACGGGGAGTCTTTTCATCCTTCATCTCCTTGATTGTCTCGATAGATAACAGCAGTAAGGGGTGGGAATCCATTGAAGTTCACCGAGGAATAGCTCTGAGTATATGCGCCGGTGGTGAATATATATACCTTATCTCCCGGTTGCACGGAATCCGGCATGTGGTAGTGATAATGCTCATACAGAATATCCATACTGTCGCATGTTGGACCGGCTAAGATTATCTCCTCTGCCATTCCTTCCCTGTCAAAATATATGGGGAATTTTATCGACTCGTCTATGGTTTCAATTAGTCCGCCAAACTTACCTATATCCAAGTAAACCCACTGGTAAAGGTTATTCTTGGACTTACGGGAGAGATTGATTACCTCAGAGATAATAATCCCAGCATCACCCACAAGAGACCTACCCGGCTCCAAGATAATCTCAGGGAGGTTGTCCCCGAAGTCCTCTTTGATGAATCGTAGTATTTCCTCTGTATATTCGTTCACCGAAAAGGTGGGATCAACATAGTTGGCAGGGAATCCACCTCCGATATTTATCATCTGCAGTTCAATACCTTCCTCGGCAACCGCATCGAACAGGTATTTGCACCGGGCAACGGCATCGTCCCACTGACCAATATCACGCTGTTGTGAGCCGACATGAAAGGAAATGCCAAAGGGGTTCAAGCCCATTTCTGCAGATTTTAAGATAAGGTGGTAGATGGTGTCCGGATGTGATCCGAATTTGCGGGAGAGGGGCCAGTCTGCCCCGGTTCCTTCGGTCAATATCCGAAAGAATATCTTCGCTCCGGGGGCATTGGCAGCGATATTCATCAGGTCGTTCTCGCTGTCTGTGGCAAAAAGTCGCACTCCATGATCGTAAAAATACTTGATGTCGCTTCGCTTCTTGATTGTGTTGCCATAGCTTAGCCGAGAAGGGTCAATGCCCAAGCGAAGCATCTGATCCAGTTCATAGCGGGAGGCAATATCGAAGTTCGAACCCAAATCAGCCAGCAGACGTATAACTTCATCACGGGGATTAGCTTTTACGGCATAATATATTTTGGCGAAGGGAAGGCTGCCTTGCAACTCTTGGTATTTCTCTTTAATCAAGTCCAAATCTATCACCAAGCATGGGGTGGGTAAATCTTTGGCAAATTCCTTTATCTGTGAAAATCTGTTTGGCTCTACATAACGGTCTACATTGAAGTGATATGGTTCTTTATACATAACTACGTCCTTCATTCATTCTCTGTCCATTCATAATTTTGAATATTGCCAAATATGTCAATGATAAGTTACCCTGCATGGCTTAGCTCTTGCTATAATTACGATATCATTACGGACTTATAGCGCACTTTGTCCGTAATGAGTCTGCAATAATAAGGTAATGCAAACAAGAGGAGAAGATGGGTTGCTACTCAAAGAGGATGAGAACCAAAGCCTATAAACTGCGGATATTTGCCCAGGGAATGATAAAAGATTTGACAAGGCTTCGAAGCTGAAAAACAAGGTATCCTAAAGAAATACTAATTGTAATGGAGTTTTTTGTGAAGAATATCCTCGTTTTAGGCGCAGTGGGTCAAATCGGATCAGAGTTAGTTCCCTATCTCAGGAACATTTATGGCGACCAGGCAGTTGTTGCTTTGGACTATTGCCCAAACTTTCCGCAAGAGATTTTAGAGGGTGGTCCATGTATAACCATGGATGCCATGGACGCAACGGCACTTTTTGATGTAGTGAAAAAGTATAAAATCGACACCATCCTTAATCTTGTGGCGGTTCTATCAGCCAAGGGAGAAGCAGACCCCCAGATGTCCTGGCGGATAAACATGGGTTGTCTCTTTAATGCTCTGGAGATATCCCGTCAAACAAAAGGCGCAGTTTTCACTCCATCTTCCATCGGTGCCTTCGGTCCCAGCACACCTATGGACGGCACCCCCCAGGACACAGTGATGCGCCCCACTACCATTTACGGCATCTCAAAAGTTGCCGCAGAACTTCTTGGTGACTACTATCACCTCAAGTATGGTGTGGATGCCCGCGGACTCAGATACCCCGGCATTATCTCTAATGTAACTCTGCCCGGTGGTGGAACTACTGATTATGCTGTGGAAATATACTATGAAGCGATTAGAAATAAGAGCTACACCTGCAACTTGAGCGCAGGAACTTATCTGGATATGATGTATATGCCCGATGCCCTTCGCGCTTTGGTGGAATTGATGGAAGCCGATCCCCGCAACCTAGTGCATCGCAACTGCTTCAACGTTACCGCCATGAGCTTTGATCCTGAGATGATTGCAGCCGAGATTCGCAAACACATTCCTGAGTTCCGTCTGGAGTATCAGATTGACCCCATTAAACAATCTATTGCCAATAGCTGGCCCAACAGTATGGATCATAGTGCGGCAGTTGAAGAATGGGGCTGGAAACCTGAATATGACCTAAAGACTATGACCGAAGATATGTTAACCATTCTGGCTAAGAGGCTGTAAGATGATAAAGGTTGCCGTTGTTGGCGTTGGACACTTGGGTCAGCACCATGCGCGAAAGTTTAAGAGCATGGATGGTGCAGAACTGGTGGGTATTTATGACCGCAATCCGGAAAGAGCAGCGCAAATATCGGCTCAGCTCGGTTGCAAAGCCTTCGAAAGCTACGAGGCTATGCTGGATGCCTGTGACGCTGTGGATATTGCCGCAACCACGACTGCACATTATGACTTGGCAAAACCTGCCTTGTTAGCCGGGAAACATATCTTCCTTGAAAAGCCCATAACCAGTGAGTTAGCACAGGCTGAGGAACTGCTTAAGATTGCCGAAGAAAAAGGCTTAAAGATTCAGGTTGGGCATATTGAACGCTTTAACCCTGTTATCCGCGAGATAGAGCACGAAATTGGCGAACCGATGTTTATCGAATCCCATCGCTTATCCACCTTTCATCACCGCGGGACAGACGTTCCGGTGGTGCTGGACTTAATGATCCACGATATAGACCTCATCCTGGACTTTGTGCACAGCCCCGTAACGGAGATTCGTGCCAGCGGGGTAGGCATACTTACTCCCAGCATTGATATTGCCAATGCCAGGATAGAGTTTGCCAATGGGGCAATAGCCAATGTAACCTCTTCAAGGGTATCCATGAAGCAGGAACGCAAGATACGCTTCTTCCAAAGGGATAGTTATGTATCCATGGATTTCGTTGCTAAGCAAGTAAGGATTATGAAGCGTTCCGCCAATATCATGCAATACCTTCCCCAGATATTGATGGGCTCAACAGACATTAAGCCCGAGCAACTTGTGGATGTTCAAGCGATTGATGTAAGTGATACCCCCAAGGATGCACTTACCATGGAATTGGAATCCTTCGTGGATTGCATACGCAATAACACCAAACCGATTGTGGATGGTGTTGCCGGAACTAGAGCTTTGGATATCGCTCTAAAGATAATCAAACAGATACAAAGCCAAAACCAAATACTAAAGAAATAGGCAGAGAAATATGGAACAAGTGTTAATTAAAGATATAGCGCAATATGTGGATAAGGAAGTTTGCCTGAAGGGTTGGGTGCGCAACATCCGCCACAGCGGTAAATTGGTGTTCATTATTCTGAGGGACGGAAGCTCCGAGATTCAAGCTATTGCCTTCAAGCCTGAACTGGATGAAGAAGTGTTTGAACGGGCAAAGCGCCTTACGATGGAATCCTCGGTTATCATCACCGGAACGCCCAAACAACATCCCAAATACGAAGGGGTCTATGAACTTGCCGTTACGGGAGTGGAAGTAAACCAGCTTTCCGAAGAGTATCCAATTGGGAAGAAGGAGCATGGGCCGGACTTCCTGCTTAGCAACAGACATCTTTGGATACGCTCCTCTAAACAGTGGGCAATCCTTAGGATACGGCATACTGTGTATTTTGCCATTTGCGAGTATCTTAACAATAACGACTTCTTCCGTTTTGATTCACCTATCCTGACCCCCAACGCTTGCGAAGGTACCACCACTCTGTTTGAATTGGATTACTTTGATGAAGGAAAGGCTTATCTTTCTCAATCAGGGCAGTTATATCTTGAAACAGGTATCATGAGCTTGGGCAGAGTGTATGACTTTGGCCCTGTGTTCCGTGCCGAAAGATCGAAAACCAGAAAGCACTTAACTGAGTTCTGGATGATGGATGCAGAAGCGGCATGGGTGGAACACGCAGAAAATATGCAGATTCAGGAAGAATTAATCCGCTTTGTTATCCGCACGGTGCTTGCGAAATGCGACAAAGAGCTGGACATTTTGGAACGAGATAAGGCTGCACTTGCTGCTGCTGATGCTCAGTTCAAGCGTATGACCCATTATGAGGCAATTGAGTATTTGCGTAGCAAAGGCAGCGAGATTACGCACGGCAGTGACTTGGGTGCTCAGGACGAGGCTTTATTGACTGAAGGTTCTCCTGTTCCGATCTTCATTGAGAAGTGGCCGAAAGAGATTAAAGCTTTCTATATGAAACGAGACCCCGAGAATGATAACCTGGTATTGGGTGATGACCTTATAGCACCTGAAGGCTTTGGGGAGATAATCGGCGGAAGCCAACGTGAGGACGATTACAACGTTCTTCTTGGACGTATGGAAGCTGAGAAAATGCCCATAGAAGATTATCAGTGGTTCTTGGACTTACGTAAGTATGGTTCAGTCCCTCACAGCGGTTTTGGAATTGGGTTAGAAAGACTGGTAACCTGGATGAGCGGGATTCACCATATACGTGAGACTATTCCCTTCCCCCGTATGATATACCGCATTTACCCCTAAGATGTATAGCAAGGAGTTATCCTCATGATAGAGAGCTACTTTTCTCATACTACGCAGACTATGAAATCATCTCTGATAAGAGAGCTAGTTGCCTCCACTAAGAATGTGAAAGGCTTAATCTCCTTTGCAGGTGGCTTTCCCAGTCCAGCTACTTTCCCTAGTGACATCCTCAGCAAGATATATGCGGAGGTAGTTCACGAAGAAGGCAAGGATGTGTTGCAATATGGGGCAAGTGAGGGTGATGCTAAGCTTAAGAATGAGCTTATTAAATGGGAAGGGTATCATGGCTTGACTGGGGATAACCTGATCATCACTGTAGGAGCAACCAATGCCATATACTATATGACCCGAGCATTGATTGATGAAGGTGATGTAATCCTCTGCGAAGCACCAACTTTCCTTGGTACCTTAGTGGTTTTCGATGCTTTAAAAGCTGATGTACAGGGAATCCCTTTGGATGCCGAAGGCCTTGATTTAGAGAAGATGAAGCAGAAAGTAAGTGAATTAAGAAGCCAAGGTAAGAGGATAAAGTTCCTCTACACCATCCCAGACTTTCAAAATCCTGCCGGTACATCCATGAGTTTAGGGAGAAGGAAGGCAGTCTTGGATTATTGCCTGGCGGAAAACATCCTAATTCTAGAGGATAATCCCTATTCCCGTTTGCGTCTCAGTGGGGAAGAGCTTCCTACTTTGTATCGTATTGCCAGTGAAGAGATGCAAAACGATTATTTGGTTACAGAGATTGTGTCATTCTCAAAGATACTAGGACCAGGGATGCGAGTTGCCTATGCCAAGGGTAATCCTGTCCTGATTAACAAGATGGTATCCTGGCAACAAAAGGTTAATGTTACCCCGGATTGTGTAACAGAGAGGGTTGCTGCTAGGTTCCTGGCAGCAGGTTATATGAACCCGCATATCGACAGCATTTGTGAATACTACAAACCGTATCTGGATAAGATGCTGGAAAGCCTTGGTAAATACATGCCAAATTATGTGCAGTGGACACGTCCCAAAGGGGGTATCTTCTTGTGGGTATGGCTTCCCGAAGACATGGATGCAGATAAGCTGTTTTACCAGGCTAAGGATCACTTGGTCACCTTCATTCCTGGCTCGAAGTTCTATCCAGAAGGTCAGGAGAAGCGCAACTGCTTGAGGCTTAACTACACATACTCTACTTTGGAACAGATTGATACAGGTATTGAGAGACTTGCCACGCTTATCAAAAGCATCTATGCTTGACCTTGAAGCTCTCATGATTAAACTATCAGTGTAACCACTCATGTGGAGGTTAGACATGAAGAAGATAATACTTACCAATGCACTACTGCTTATCGTGCTTGCGATGATGGCTCAAGTGAGTTTTCCCAAACCGAGCTTTAACCCTTACAAACCAACAAGCTCTTCGCTACTAAACATGCAGAATATGACAATGTCCCATTCCATGGGCTTTGAGGCAGGGACAAGCTCCATCGGTGATGGATACTACCTATCACGCTACACCAACCACATTATGTATAAGTTCAATCCCAAGCTGGAGCTTGATATGGACTTGAACTTCGTTAACTACGGTGGCATGGATACCGGCAGCAAGCTTAGCTTTGCGGACAATAATCGCAGCAAGGTTATTCCCGAATTCTCTCTGCGTTACAGACCAACTGATTCCATCTTGATTCAGGTTGAGATGAATAGAGGCACAAACTATAATTATGCCCGCAACTACTGGGCAGAAAAATGGTTGGAAAGGTAATCCAACCTAATATACTGGAGGAACCCTGACTATTATCATCGTTCTTATTATTGCTCTCTTTGGTGCAGCCTTGGGGAGTTTCTTCAATGTGCTTATCCACCGCTTACCCGCCAAGCAATCCATCCTGTTTCCTGCTTCCCACTGTGCTGGGTGTAATAAGCCAATTCCCTTCTACCAGAATATTCCCATCGTAAGCTACATTCTGCTAAAGGGCAAATGTCCCCGATGCGGCATCAAGATTCACTGGCATCATCTGCTGGTGGAGATAGTCACTCCTGTACTATTTGTCGCTCTTTTTTTACGTTACGGCTTTGTGGATATCCTATTCTTAAAGTACATGATTCTCTTCAGTTTCCTTATCCCCATCTTCTTCATTGATGCGTTTCACAACATCATTCCTCATGTGCTATCCATTCCATTGATAGTTGTCGGCTTAATCTTATCCGTCATTCCCGGAAACAATGTTGGCTTGATAGAGTCTTCCATGACGGCAATCTTCATCTTCTGTTTCTTGCTTTTGCTTGCTTGGGCTTACCAAAAGGTAAGAGGTGTAGATGGCTTAGGTGGAGGCGACATTTGGCTTTTCACGGGCATTGCCACCTTCTTTGGTTTGCAGGGCATGCCCTTCATCTTCATTCTTGCTTCACTCATGGGGATCATCTACTTCCTCATTTTCATTCGCGACAAAGACAAGGAGTTCGCCTTTGGTACTTTCATCGCAGCAGCCACCATCTTGTGGTCTGTGGTTGGCGGTGATACTTTCTTAAGTCTGCTTCATCTTCAATAGAAACTTAACAAAGAAAAGGGCAAGGATTCGTTCCTTGCCCTTTGTTGTATCCTGTTTATCTTAAGACAATTCTCTCTTGCTGTAGAACCACGATCCCAACACGAAGAATATTGCACTGTAAAGCACCCGCATATAGGAATCAACAGTTATCAGACTTGACCATTGTGCATCAACGACACTGCTGAAATTACCCATATCATTCATGAATTGCACCATGTTCAAATTTGGCTGCACCGTTAATAACCTTAGGACATACGCTCCCAAAGAGGGAATATGCAATTCCGCAGTATAGTTCAAGATGCTTATTGCAGCTTGGATACCGATAATCACCAATGTCCCCATGAAGAAAGACTTCCTCTTGAACATCCCCGCAAAGAACCAGTACATTGATGCCGCAAACAGCGTGGGGAAGAACAGCAGTACCATTGTCTGCATCCAAGCGGTTATCCCAAAATACATATGCGCTCCGGTGTAGTAACCAATATATGTACTTATACCCAAGCTATTGACCAATGTAACACCCAGTAGCACCGCTATTGTCCCCACCACCATAAACAAATACTTCGTGATTAGTATCTTTGCTTTGGACACAGGGTGCGACAAGTGCAATATCTCGCACTTACGCTTGAAGCCCCCATTAAGTAGCGTATCCGCAAGTATCACTGCCGTTATCATGGCAATAGTGCCCACTGCTGCCACAGAACCTGCAACACCGGTAAACAGGATAATACTATCCGCACCTTTCGGGTATCCATGCGTGAAAAAGGCTGTTTGCAACATATTCCCTTTTATCATGTTTATCATCAAACCCATCAAGCCCATCGCATACACACCGAGCGTGAACCACACGGGCATCAACAATATCCGACAATTTGTGTGCCATTCTTTTCTCAACAATGCTTTAAACTGCTTCATCAGTTACCTCCCACTACTGCCAAAAAGATGTCTGCAAGATTTGCCCTGCTATATTCTGCTCCCTCAATTTCCACTTCTGTGGGCAACACCGCACTGATGAAGCCCAAGGTCTTGGACAACACTTTTGGTGAATACACATTCAGTTTTTCTGCTTGTTCCAGGGGCAATGTCAGCACACGGTATTTCGCTTTCAATGATTCCACATCTTCATGCAGTATTATTTTGCCGTTATCGATGAACACAATCTCCTGCAGCAAGTCTTCCACTTCCTCAACCTGGTGTGTGGAGATGATAATGGTCTTGTTTTCATCAAAATACTCACCCAGTATTGTATTGAAGAACTCTTTACGGAAGGCTATATCCAAGCCCAAAGTCGGCTCATCCAGCAACAAGAAGTTCACCTCCAAGGATAGAGTAATCAGCAGGTATAACTTGGTCTTCATACCTTTGGACAGCTTGCCCACTTTCTTCTTCATCGGCAACTGGCTAATTTCCAGCAGTTTACTTGCTCTTTCTTCATTCCAGTTTGGGTTCAAATCCCTGATATATTCAATGGTTTGTTGCACCGAAAGGCGGTCGTCCAATCCATTCACATCCGGGATAAAGGCAACATTCTCGAACATTTTCACCCGGTTACGGTCGCTCAACAATCCTGCTTTCAGGCTCGTGAGCAAGCTCGGTTTTTCCGCAGAACCCAGATCAACATCCACACTGCTACCCGTGGGGGAGTGATAGCTAATCTCTCCGCTGTGCTTCAAAAATCCCAGCATACAGCGCATCAATGTGCTCTTTCCGGCACCGTTTTTGCCCAGCAATCCTATTATTTTGCCCTGCTCCAAGGTCAGGTTCACATCGTCCAATGCCTTGAATTTGCCATAATATTTGCTCACATTACGCAGTTGATAACTATGATTACTCACTTTCTCCTCCATATATCTTGTCGGTGATGCGGTGTATTTCTTGTTTGGGAATCTCCAGTTGGTGCGCCATGCGTATCATAGGCACCAGATTATCTCCAATGAAGTCTGCGCTTCTCATGGTGATGATTTTCTCACGCGCTCCGGGGGACACGAATATGCCTATCCCACGCTTTTTGTACAGCACTCCAAGCTCCACCAAAGCACCCAGCGCATTGCCGATGGTGATTGGGTTTAGCTTATAATCCTTTGCCATTACGCGTAGCGAAGGGATGGCATCCTCATCTCTGAGGGCACCCCCAAGGATGCGCTCTTCAATATGCTTACGTAATTGTAAGTATATCGGCGAGTCTTCGTTAAACATCTTCATCTTACCTCTCAATGCGGAAACCAATCCGCGTTACTGTCATGGTGTGGTACTAATATAATACAGTAACTCAACTTGTCAAGAACTATTTTTGCGCTTAATCCCAACATACTCCCATATAAGGTGATAGCTATTACTCTCTTTCTATTCTCCTATTGCTCCCCAATAGCTTACGCTTATCTTTTCCTTGTGAATATCTCGTGATTCCCTCGTCTGACGAGAGGGTCACGAGAGGGTCACGAGAGAGTGATGAGATTAAGCTATTGGGAAGCAGTAAGATAGAAGATAGTTTCAAATAAGTGAAAATAAATCAGGGAAGTTGTACTAAAAATGGGGGAAGTTGCAACCATTAGTATTATAGAGGGGGAACATATTGAATTTTGAAAAGTGGCTGTTAGGATGAGGATGCGAAAAGAGGAAAAGAACTGGATTGTAGCCTGCGCTTGAATCCAAGTCTTTTACAAGAAATAGACTTAAGAACAGCAACAACGCAAAGGAGGAAAAATGCGAGTTGTCTATAAGTATGGTCTCGGAGGATACCGAGGCAGAATGGATGGTGTGGTGTATTGTTACGATCGCTATTTGGGCAGATCCTATGTGCGAAGGGCGGTGTATCCGAAAATCACGGAAAAGAACAAAGCTTTTGGCAATGCGAACGCCAACTTGTTCAAGTTGAACCCGTCACAGGGCTATCGGGATGACCTGTATTACTACATTGCTCGGTATCGTAACCTGAAAGAAGCGAATTGGAGTATGCGTTCGTGGAGCAGCTTTTATCTGAAGCTGATGTATTGCATGGCAAAGGCGGATGGGAGTATAAACCTTGGGACACTTACCCGCGAGGAGATATATAGCCGTAACTTGCCTTGTATCAGTGTAAAACATGCGGTTGAGGCAGGGCTGTTCCCGGTGGTGTATGGCTATCAGGAATTCACTCACGAGCTGTAGCGGAGGAAGCAGAATAGCATAAGTTCGCAAAGTGGGGAAAATTTCCCTTGACGCTTAAGCAATACTGATATTAATAGCTTAGCATTAGCAGGATGTGCATGTAGTTTCTATGCTCAATATATAGTAAAGCAATATAAGGAGATACGAGAGATGAACAAGTTGCCGAATATGCTCGATGCAGATTTGTGTGGAAAAGTATGCTTGGTCAGGATGGATCATAATGTGGTCAAAAAGGGCAAGATTAAGGATACCATGCGCATTGATGCGACCATTCCCACCCTTTTACATATCTACAAACAAGGTGCTATGCCAATCCTGATGACCCATGTGGGGCGACCATACGATAAAAAGACGGGTGAATATACAATCTCCGAAGCAGATGCAGTGCAGCCTATCGTTAGCTATCTGGAAGCTAAACTGCAGCTTAAGGGCTATGTGCCGGAGCTTGTGGCAGAGGGTTTACAGGGAATAAAGGACTTTGCAGCCATGGCAAAAGCTGTGCAAGGGCTTAAAAATAAGGAATATGACTTCATCTATCTGCCAAATACCCGTTGGTTCAATGGGGAAGAGGCGAAAGACGATAGCTCCGATACGCTTGCCCAAAAGCTTGCAGCATTCTCTGATGTGTATATCAATGATGCATTCGGCTCCTGGCAGGCACATGCCACAACTTATGGCATCACCAAGTATCTGCCGTCCTATGCGGGACTTTTGATGCAGAAGGAAGTGGAGCATTTGCAGGCTGTGTTTGAGCCAAAGCGACCTCTTATTGCTGTGGTTGCGGGCTCTAAGTTTGATACCAAGATAGGTCCCTTATCCTCTTTGATAAACATTGCGGATTATCTGGTTTTGGGCGGAGTTATCTACAATGCGTATCTGTGCCACAAGTATGGAGTGCGTATTGAGGGTGTTGCCGAGGAAGATGTTATCGCTGCGGGAAAGTTCGTTGCGGATTGTGGAGTTGAAGCGAAAAAGATTGTGGAGATGCCGTTTATCGTGGAGAACCAAGGCATAGAAGCCAGAGCGGAACAAAGCTGGAAAGTGCATAAGGTGGCGGATTTGAAGCCGGGAATGCAACTTGGCTATGTGCTGGATGTTGCGCCACAAAGCTTTGAGCAGGAAGAGATAAAAGCGTTATTCGGCAGTGCGGGCTGTGTGTTCGTAAATGCCGTGATGGGCTATACGGCACTGTTCCCGGAGGGAAGCATGGCAATGTACCGGTTGATTGATAGCTGTGCTAAAGCCAAGAAGCTGTTTGGCGGTGGAGACACGATACAGGATTTCAAAGAGTATCTACCGGGCATCTTTGCCAAGGCGCAGAATGACAGTTCCTACTATTTCTTTACAGGCGGAGGAGCAATCCTGGATGCTATTCAGCAAGGCTCAGCCTTTGGCATGAAACCTATACAAGCGTTAATAAATAAATAATATAGAGCAGTTTGGCTGCTTCCACATACACCAGGTAAAGGTGTTCGGAGGCACTGAACAGATTTAAGGAGACTATACGTGGAGAACGAGAAGAAACTGAACCTTGGGGAAAGTTTTGCTATTCCCGGCTATGATGAATGGCTTAAGGCAGTGAACGACACCTTGAAGGGTGCAGACTTTGACAAAGTGATGAAGACCAAGACCTATGAAGGGATAACCTTGCAGCCAATCTACCGCAAAGAAGATGTGGCAGAGCTTCCCTTTACTTCCTGCGTGGCAGGGGAAACACCATACCTTAGGGGAAATGACCCCCAACGCTTTTTGGATGAAGGTTGGCTGGTTGCGCAGAGTTATGATGAGCCTGATTTGGCTAAACTCAACAAAATGCTGTTGCATGATTTGAACAATGGGCTGAATGCAGTGAACTTGAGTATTGGCCATGGTGCGGAAAGCCGTGGAGTAAGGCTTGAGTCGCTGGCAGATATGGAAAAGCTGTTGGAAGGAATTGATATTCAAGCGGCACCTCTTTTCATGCAACTTGATGTGATGGATGGCAAAGTATATAGCCTGCTGGAGCAATATACTGAAAAGAAGGGCTATGACCTCGCAAAGCTCGAAGCGGGGATTGGCTTTGATCCCACAGGTGAGTTTGCCCGAAAAGGAGCAACAGAACTGCCGTTGGAAGAGTTCTGGAAGCAAGTGCTGGATAACGTTAAGTGGGCAGTGGACAAAGCTCCGAAGATACGAGTGCTGTCCATTGACGGAACAGTGTATGAAGCATCAGGTGCCTCAAGCACACAAGAACTTGCTTTTGTGCTGTCCACTGCGATAGGCTTGATACAGGGCTTGCAGTATTCCGGCTATCAGATAGACCAGCTTGCTCCTCTGTTTCAGGTGAAGCTCAGTTTGGGCTCGAACTTCTTTATGGAAATAGCTAAGATTCGTACGTTCAGATTGCTTTGGGCAGAGATGATTAAGGCATTTGGCGGGAACGAAAACAGCCAGAAGATTTGGATACACGGTAAGACAGCTTCCTTTAACAAAAGCGTTTATGATAGCTATGTAAATGTATTGCGCACGAGTACTGAAGGCTTTGCAGGTGTGATCGGCGGAGTTGATAGTATGGAAATAGATAGCTTCGATAGGCTTTATGCTCCGCAGAGTGAATTCTCTTCCCGCTTGGCAAGAAATCAGCAAATTATCTTGAAGGAAGAAGCTCATTTCAGCAAAGTGATAGACCCTGCGGGAGGATGTTATTACATCGAAAGCCTTTGCTCCGAGCTGGCTAACAAAGCTTGGGAGATGATGCAAGAGCTGGAAGCTGCAGGTGGCATGGTGCGCTGTCTGAGAAGCGGCAAAGTGCACGAGATGATTGATGCCATAGCAAAGGAAAGGATATCTGCGGTCAACAAGCGTAAGAATGTGTTTGTTGGGGTCAATATGTTTGCCAATCCGTTGGAAGAAACACCTTCGAAGCTTGAAGAAGCAGAGGTTGATGCAAGCAATGCTGCGGTAAAGTTGGAACATGGTGCACTGCCCAAAACCAGAGCTATGGAGCAGCTGGAAACACTACGCACAAAGATAAGCAGCAGCAATGTAAATAAAAAGGTATTCATGCTCAATATGGGCACAATTGACGAGTATAAAGCAAGGACAGACTTTGCTGCCGGCTTCCTGCAGGTTGGTGGATATGATATTGAGTCCCCTGCGGGATTCAACTCGGTTGATGAAGCCGTTCAAGCTGCCATTGCCTCCAATGCAGCAGCATATTGTTTGTGCTCCACCGATGATAACTATGTGCAGCTTGTACCTGAAATGTGTTCAAAGCTGAAAGGAAAGGCTTTCATACTGGCAGGTTATCCCACAGACTTGGTGCCTACCTATAAGGAACAGGGAGTGGATATATTCATCCATTTGCGTGCGGATGTGTATGAAACCTTAAGCCAGTTAGCTGCCATGATGGAGGTGTTGTAATGAATCCTGATTTTGTAAAGATTAAACCTACTTTCACAAGCAAGAAAGCCGATAGCCCGGTGTCCGACAAAGTGTGGAAGACAAATGAGCAGATAGATGTTAAACCGATTTACACCAAGGAAGATTTACAGAAGCTTGAGCATTTGGATTATCTATCCGGCATTGCGCCCTATCTGAGGGGTCCGTATCCTACTATGTATGTGCAAAGACCTTGGACAATACGCCAGTATGCCGGGTTCAGCACGGCTGAGGAAAGTAATGCCTTCTATCGTAGAAACTTGGCGATGGGGCAGAAGGGTTTATCCATAGCCTTTGATCTTGCTACTCACAGGGGATACGATTCTGACCACCCAAGAGTGGTTGGAGATGTGGGTAAAGCAGGGGTGGCGGTTGATTCCATCTTGGACATGAAGATTCTGTTTGACCAGATACCATTAGACAAGATGAGTGTATCGATGACTATGAATGGGGCAGTTATTCCCATTATGGCGTTCTACATCGTGGCAGCAGAGGAACAAGGGGTTGCCCCCGAACTGCTGAATGGCACCATTCAGAACGACATCCTGAAAGAGTATATGGTGCGCAACACCTATATCTATCCACCGCAGGCATCGATGAAGATTATTGCCGATATATTCAGCTATACCTCACGCAAGATGCCTAAGTTCAACAGCATCAGCATATCCGGCTATCATATGCATGAAGCGGGTGCCACAGCAGACTTGGAAATGGCATACACCCTTGCCGATGGCTTGGAGTATGTGCGTACAGGCATTAATGCCGGGATTGATATTGATGTGTTTGCTCCTCGCCTGTCTTTCTTCTGGGCAGAGGGCATGAACTACTTTATGGAAATAGCCAAGCTACGCGGGGCAAGAGTGCTTTGGGCGAAGATTATCCAAGGATTTAATCCCAAGAACCCCAAATCCATGGCACTTAGGACACACTCGCAAACATCCGGCTGGAGCCTTACCGAGCAAGACCCATATAACAACATAACGCGTACCACTATCGAAGCACTTGCTGCAACTATGGGACATACGCAATCCTTACATACAAACTCATTGGACGAAGCCATTGCCCTGCCCACAGATTTCTCTGCGCGTATTGCCCGCAATACACAGCTTTACTTGCAGCATGAAACCGGAGTGTGCAAAGTTATCGATCCGTGGGCGGGTTCCTATTATGTGGAGTCACTAACCAATGAGATTATGCATAAGGCTTGGAATCATATCCTGGAAGTGGAAAAGCTTGGTGGTATGGCAAAGGCTATCGAAACAGGCTTGCCAAAAATGCGCATTGAAGAAGCTGCTGCCCGCAGACAGGCTAAGATAGATTCCGGTGCGGATGTGATAGTTGGTGTAAACAAGTACCGTTTGGAAAAAGAAGCTGCCATGGATATCCTGGAAGTGGACAACACAGCGGTGCGTAATGCTCAGCTTGCAAGGCTGGAAAAGCTGAGGAAGGAGCGTAACAGCAGTGATGTGCAGGCTTCGCTTGATGCCATCACCAAATGTGCCGAGAGTGGAGAGGGAAACCTGCTTGAGTTGGCAATTGACGCAGCCAGGAAGCGAGCTTCATTGGGCGAGATATCCGATGCCATGGAAAAGGTGTTTGGTCGCCATTCAGCCACTATTAAACTAATCAACAATGTTTATAGCAGTGAGTATGCCGATATGGATGAAATTGAGAAAGTGCGTGCCTTGACAGATCGCTTCACCGAGCTTGAAGGCAGAAGACCCCGCATCCTGATTGCCAAGATGGGACAGGATGGCCACGATCGCGGTGCTAAAGTTGTTGCGACTGCATACGCCGATATGGGTTTTGATGTGGATATGGGTCCTCTGTTCCAAACCCCGGAAGAGACTGCCAGACAAGCAGTGGAAAATGATGTGCACATTGTGGGCATGAGTTCATTGGCTGCGGGACACAAGACCTTGCTTCCGCAACTGATGGATGCCCTTAAGTCTCTCGGCAGAGAAGATATTATGGTTATCGTTGGTGGGGTTATCCCCGCTCAGGACTATGATTATCTATACGAGCATGGTGCTGCTGCCATCTTTGGGCCTGGAACTAAGCTCCCGGAAGCAGCCACCACGATTATGAATAAGTTGCTGGAAAGTATAAACTGATGCTCTCAAGAAAACCTGAATGGGCACCACCTGATGCCGGGAATGAATTTGCTTCCAAAGTGGTGTCGGGTAGCCCATCTGCCTTGGCTAAGGATGCTGCATCCACCAAGCTGAAGCAAGGTAGAAGTTATGATCTTGCTGCATTGGTGGAGGGTGTTAAGGCATCCAACCGCACCATTCTGTCCAAGGCAATCACGATGATTGAGAGCAACTCACCTAAGCATTTCGAATTGGGGCAGGAACTGTTAAAGCAGCTCCTGCCTTATTCGGGCAATTCCATCAGAATCGGCATCACAGGTGTACCCGGAGCGGGGAAGAGCACCTTCATTGAGAAGTTTGGTTTGTGGCTGATTGAGCAAGGGAAAAAGGTTGCCGTGCTTGCCATAGACCCCAGTTCTTCCATCAGCAAAGGCAGCATCTTGGGCGATAAAACGCGCATGGAGCTGTTATCCCGTCAGCATGATAGCTTCATCCGCCCATCTCCCAGTTCCGGAGTGTTGGGTGGGGTTGCCCGTAAAACGCGTGAATCCATCATTCTTTGCGAGGCAGCAGGCTATGATGTTATCCTAATCGAAACCGTTGGCGTAGGTCAGTCAGAGACGACAGTTCGCTCAATGGTGGATTTCTTTCTCCTGATGCAGATTGCCGGTGCCGGTGATGAACTGCAAGGAATCAAGAAAGGCATCATCGAGATTGCTGATTTGATTGTGGTTAACAAGGCTGATGGGGACAATATCCAGCGTGCAGATGCGGCTAAGCAGGATTACCTGAATGTGCTTCACTATCTCAGAAACAGCACCGAGGGCTGGCAGACCAGAGCTTTAACCTGCTCCTCAATTACTGGAGAGGGGATAAAAGATATTTGGGACGAGATTGTAAACTTCAGCGATACTACCAAAAAGCATGGTTCTTTTGCTGCCAGAAGAACCAAGCAGAATACCGAGTGGTTTGAAGCGCTTATCAATGAATCTGTGTTACACCAATTTTACCAGCATCCTTCCGTTAAACGGGGGCTTCCGGATCTGAAACAGAAAGTGGCAGATTCCATTATCCCCGTTGCTATGGCGGTAAAGGAACTCCTGGCGCATCATCACTGATTCCTCCCTATTATCATTACGCTATCAATACGGACTCATTACGGACTTTGTCCGCAGTAAGTCCGTAATGATACCGTAGTTCATGCACGGGAATAGCAGAAAGACAATGAAAAAGGGTGCTCCGAAGAACACCCTTGAAGCAATTGATATTTATCTATTTCTTTCGTTGTGCGGCAATCCGTACGAACTCTTTGAAGATGGGATGTGCCTTGCTGGGTCTGCTTTTGAATTCGGGATGGAACTGAACTCCCACAAAGAAGTCATTCTCGGGTAATTCAACTACCTCCACCAATAGTCCATCCAAGGATAAACCGCTTAGTTTCAATCCAGCTTTTTGCAGGATTTCGCGGTAGGCGTTGTTAAACTCATAGCGGTGACGGTGTCTCTCGCTAATATGAGTGCTGCCATAAGCTCTTGCAGCGATGCTATTCTTGTCCAGCAGACAATCATAAGCACCAAGGCGCATAGAAGCACCGACAGCTTCAACATAGCGTTGATCGTCCATCAGGTGAATAACTTGATGGGGACTGCTTTCGGCAAACTCACCGCTGTTAGCTTCGCTTAATCCACAAACATTCCTGGCAATCTCAATAACTGCCACCTGCATGCCCAAACAGATGCCGAAGAATGGCATATTGTGGGTACGTGCATACTTGGCGATACTAATCTTGCCCTCAATCCCACGAACTCCAAAACCGCCAGGGATGAGAATTCCATCAATACCGGAAAGCTCCTTGTCCAGGTCTGTTTCGCTAAAACTGCGCTCAGAATCCACCCACTTCACCTTCATCTTTTTTTGCAATGATGCTGCCGCGTGAACAAGCGCTTCTTCAACGCTCTTGTAAGCATCTTGATGCTTAACATACTTACCGCAGATGGCGATGTTCACGGTTTCGGTGGCAACTGCTTTGTTATGCAAGAACTGCTGCCATAAGCTGGTGTCCATGTTGCGCATCTCGATGCCGAAGTGCTTACAAATAATGTCCGGCAAACCGGCATGCTGGAAGTTTAATGGGATGTCGTATACGCATTTCATATCGATGGCGTTAATTACCTGCTTGCGGGGGACATTGGTGAAGAGGGCAATCTTGTTGTAAATATCCTCATCAAACTGCTTCTCCGAACGGCAAAGCAGGATGTCCGGCTGGATACCAATTTCCCGTAGTTTATAGGCACTATGCTGCGATGGCTTTGTCTTAAGCTCTCCCGCTGCCTTGATGTATGGAACGTAAGTCAGCAAGATGTATAATGTGTTCTCATATCCCAAGTCAAGGCGTAATTGGCGCACAGCCTCAATGAAGGGCAGACTCTCAATGTCGCCGACAGTTCCGCCAATCTCGGTGATAACAATATCATACTTGTCAGAGAGCTTCTTGATTCTATCCTTAATCTCATTGGTAACATGAGGGATAACCTGTACAGTTTTGCCCAGATACACCCCTTGGCGTTCATTCTGGATAACGCTCTCATATATCTGTCCTGCAGAGCAACTGGAGTTGTGACTGAGAGCTTCGTCCACGAAACGCTCATAGTGCCCCAAATCCAGGTCTGTCTCCGCACCGTCATCCGTTACGAACACTTCACCATGCTGATAGGGGCTCATGGTGCCGGGATCTACGTTTAGGTAAGGATCAAACTTCTGGAGCACGACCTTATAGCCCATGGATTTGAGTAGCAGACCGATAGAGGCGGTGGCTATTCCCTTCCCCAAGGAAGAGATTACTCCACCCATCACAAAGATATACTTTGCCACTTTAGCTCCTATAACAGGGATTTCAGTTCGGCAAAGGATTCTTTGATCGCCTGCACGGTATAGGCAAGGTCTTCGTCAGTGTGCCTATAGCAGATATAACCGTGGTGATAAGGCTGTAAGAACACCTTTCTGCGTATCAGTTGCGTGTAGAACTCATTGCGTAGCTTCTTATACAAGCCGGTTTCATCCTTGTTGAAGGTGATGAAAGGCATCCATGGGGCACCACTGAAGGCTGCGTCTATGCCGGATTCATCCACTACTTTCTGAACATCAGCTGCGAATTTATTTCCCTTTGCGGCAATAACATCCAGCACATTATCACGCTGGAGTATCTCGATAGTCTTGAGGGCTGCAACAATACTGTCGCTATTGGGGAAGAAGGTGGAGGATAAGAACACCTTGTCCGCCATGACCTTCATGAATTCTTCTTTACCTACCAATGCGGCGATGGCATAGCCATTAGCCATTGCCTTTCCAAAGGTGGAGAGATCTGGAGTTACACCAAAGTGCTTCTGAGCACCACCTATGCTGCAACGGAAGCCGCTGCGTATCTCATCGAATATCAATAATGCACCGTATTTATCCGCTAAGGCTCGAACACCTTCCAGATAACCGGGCTTGGGCATTTGCACTTCAGCAGCAAGGGGGTGTCCCACGGGAGTAACGATGATGCCAGCCATGTCGTCTTTATTGGTTTTTAGTATCTCTTCCAGCTCTTCCAAGTCATTGTAATGAAATTCGTATATATCTTCATAGAGCTTTTGGGGAATGCCACCTTTCACTTCCACGCACCAGTCATGCCAGCCATGATAACCGCAACGGGCAATCTTGGTCTTGCCGGTGTAAGCTCGGGCAACGCGGATGGCAATAGTGGTGGCATCGCTGCCTGTCTTAACCAATGCAGCCATTTCGCAGCAGGGGATAACCTCACGGAGTTTATATACAAGTTCATTCTGCTTTTCTTGGGTGAGCGAGAAGCAGAAGCCTTTGCTGCGGATTTGCTCAAATACAGCATTATCCACTTCCTCTTCTCTATAACCGAGGATAATGGGTCCATAGGCACATAGATAGTCAATATACTCGTTGCCGTCCACATCGGTTACTCTACCGCCTTTGCCGTTATCGAAGAATATCGGGTATTCACCTTGCACAAAGTTATAAGGTCTGCGTATGCCTGCTACACCACCGGGGACTAAGGTCTGAGCTTCGGCGAACATCGCCATGCTTTTATCCAGCTTAAGTTTATCTGCCATTATTATCTCCTTCCTAACGTTGCCACAAACTGGCTATGCCCATACCGCCACCGATGCAGAGGGATGCAAGACCCTTCTTCAGGTTACGGCGTTTCATTTCGTGTAACAAACTCACAATTATTCGGGCACCGCTTGCGCCGATGGGATGTCCCAGGGCAATTGCGCCACCATTAACATTAACGATATCAGGGTTTAACTTGCCTAGACCATCCAGTTCCAATCCTTTCATAACAGCCAAGGATTGAGCAGCAAAAGCTTCATTCAACTCAGCAAGCTCAATCTCGCCGAGCTGCCAACCGGACTTCTCCAGCACCTTCTTAATTGCCGGAACAGGACCATAACCCATAATCGAAGGATCAACTCCGGCAGAAGCACTTTGCACGAATGCTGCAAGGGGTGTTAAACCAAGCTCTTTGGCTTTATCTGCACTCATGATGAGCAGTATGGCAGCACCATCGTTTATCCCGCTGGAGTTAGCGGCGGTAACGCTACCATCGCTTTTAAACGCGGGACGAAGCTTGGCCAAACTTTCAGCAGTCACGCCTGCACGAGGCATTTCATCCTTATCTATCACCAAGGGATCGCCTTTCTTTTGAGGGATAGTGTATGCCGCAATTTCTTCTGTGAAACGACCAGTTTTCTGTGCCGTTTCGGTCTTGTTTTGGCTGGATGCAGAAAACGCATCCTGTTCTTCGCGGGTTATACCATACTTTTCCGCAAGATTCTCTGCGGTAATACCCATATGGTAGTCGTTAAATATATCGGAAAGCCCGTCACGAATCATGAGGTCAACAAGCTGTTTGTTTCCCATTCTGGCACCCCAACGAGCATCTGGAAGGGTATAAGGTATCTGGCTCATGTTCTCAGTTCCACCTGCGACGACGATTTCAGCCTCGCCGCTTGTGATCATTAAAGCAGCTAAAGCAACGGCTTTCATGCCGGAACCGCAAACTTTGTTTATGGTGTAGGCAGGTGTTGTGTTAGGAATTCCGCTGTAGACAGCTACTTGGCGGGCAACATTTTGCCCCAAACCTGCTCCACACACGTTGCCAAGGATAACTTCATCCACCATTTCCGGCTTAACTCCGCTTTCGGCAAACACTGCTTTAAGGGTGTTCACCCCAAGGTTTACAGCAGATACATCCTTGAATACGCCACCGAAATTACCTATGGGACTGCGCTTTGCGCAAACAACCACGGCTTGTTTCATGATTCCTCCATGTTCTTTTATATTTCTTTACTCCACAAAATTGAAAAGACGGCTTTTTAGTCAATGATAATCTAGGGAAATTTGAGGCACATTTCTATCGCAAGACTGGGCTTGATGTTGACCATTGACTGAAAGCTTCTTAATCGCTTGTTTAATCATTCCCTAATGATTCCCTCGTGATTCCCGGGTCGGATGAGGGAGTCACGAGGGAATCACCTCGGAATGATTAGAAATGGCAGTAAGAAACAAAAGAGGTTAGCGAACTAACCTCTTTCAATGTAGTAGAATATGGGTTGGTTATTTCAAACCGGGGATTGCGCCACCAATCAAGAAGCAGGTAGCAAAGGCAACGATGGCATAAAGTTCGGGAAACACACCAAGAATGAGGGACTTACCGAACACATCATTACCTGCACCCATGCTTTCGATACCATTAGCAACGATTCTGGCTTGCTGATATGCAGATATTAAACCAACTAATCCCATGATCAAACCTGCTCCAAGAATGGCGCAAGCTTGCACCATGTTGATGGCAGGGGTGATGTGGGTTTTAAGAATGAAGAAGGCACCAAAGCCATAAAGACCTTGGGTACCGGGAAGAGCGGAAAGTATCATGCAGCTTGGGAAGATATCATCCCGCTTTTTCATGGCTCCAACTGTGGCACTGCCACCGATAACCGTTCCCCATGCACTTCCGATACCGGAAAGAGCAACCATCAGGAAGATACCGATCCAGGCTAAGAAAAATGCCAAATTTCCGCCCGCCATGGCTGTGACTATGGGTTGTGCTACTGTGTTTAAGGAATCCGGGTTCATTGAACCTCCTTTTAGTTTGGACTATTTATTGATTGAAAATG
>CALDSN010000112.1 GCA_937924555.1 uncultured bacterium
ACGCCCGTTGAGCTTTCCTCCTTCTCAGCAGTCCTGAATGCTCAGAACAATGTGAACATTCTTTGGGTTACTCAGACTGAGACCAGCCTTACGGGTTATTACGTTCTTCGTGGAACTTCCGAAGATTTCGTGAGTGCAGAGCTTATCAGTCCTATGATCGAGCCCACCAACTCATCTCAACAACAACACTATGTCTATACTGATGACAGTGTAACCGAACCAGGAACCTATTATTATTGGTTACAGGTGGCAGAGATGGATGGTAACAACATTCTTCATGGCCCCACCACGGTAAACTTCACTTCTCCCGATGGACCCGGAACTCCCGGTGTGGATATCATCACCGGTCTGCATTCTGTTTACCCCAACCCCTTCAACCCCAACACCACCATTGGTTACGGCATTGCCAAAGCAGCCGAAGTGAACTTCAGTATCTACAATGCCCGTGGTCAGGTTGTGCGCACTATCAGCCAAGGGATGAAGCAACCCAATAACTATAAACTTACTTGGAACGGTAAGGACAACAATGGCGTGGAATGCTCCACCGGTATCTACTTCATCAGAATGGAAGCCGGCAAGGATAGCTTCACCCGCAAAGCCATGTTAATGAAGTAATCCTATAAATCCTCCCCGATTTATAAGCAGAGACCCGGTGTTATTCGCCGGGTCTCTTTTTATTGCCACAGAATAATCAAACCAACCATGTACGATGCAAGCAAGGCTCATCATCGATACTTCATGCTGCGGTCTTACTCCCCTAGCTGAATCACTTAATCATTACCTGATCATTACGTACTAAACATGCAATGATTAGGTAATGATCAGGTAATGAACCCAAGAGAAGCCCAGAAATGAAAATAGAATTATCTTGACGGATAGTGGATTGTTAAAAGACTGGCATCAAGCGTAGAAGTTGACGGAATTGTCAGCGTAAAATATGGCATAGTTTTGCCGCAGAGACAGATAGCTACATTGGATAGCTATTTTTTTTGGTGTAAATTGCGTGTTTTAAGCCTGAAAATGGGTTAAGAACAGGCGCAAAGAAAGGATAAGTGAGGATAAACATGGAGTATTACCGCGTACAGATAGAAGAAATTGCCAAGAAGATTTGCCAGGATATGCACTTTGCGATATATGATATTGACGAGAAGATGTCCGGTAAAGGGCGGATAATAACTGTTTATCTCACCAAAATAGGTGGTGTTCTGTTAGACGAATGTGCCGCCTTTAGCCGTGCCTTGGGCAACGAGCTGGAGACCTTTGATCTTATCCCGGAGCGTTATTACTTGGAGGTATCATCTCCCGGTATTGAGCGTCCCTTGAAACTAAAGAGCCACTATGTAAGTGCCATCACAGAAAAAGTTGCGGTGCAATGGGTTTGTGATGAAGAGAAGAAATCTACAATGGGAACTTTATTGGAAGTGAACCAAGATACACTGAAGTTGGATGACCGCGGGGAGATAATCGAGATTCCCTTCAAAGCGATAACCAGAGCAAAAACAGTGTATTTGGATATACCCAAGGGGAGAGAACAAGAATGAGTGCCAACATACTGGAAGCATTAACCAAACTTGCAGCCATCAAGCAGCTTGACCCAATTGCAATTCAGGAGATTATCGTGGAAGCGGTAACTGCTACTCTGGTCAAGAAGCTGGATCCTGAAGCTGATCTGGAAGTGTTTGTGGATAATGCAAGCGGTAATATCCGCGCTAAGTTCAAGTGTTTAGTTGTGGAAGTGGAAGAAGGTGTGGGCCAGATATCCCTGGCAGAAGCACGGGAAGAATATGACAAGAAAGCGGTTTTGGGGGAATATATCGAGAAGACCATGTCCCTCCACGAGTTTGAGCCCAAGCTGGTGAAGACCGCCCAAAAGATAATCCAAGACAGAATCCGTCGCCTGGAAGATGAGAAGATCCAAAATGACTTCAATAAGCAGAAGCATACCATAGTGACGGGTAAGATAAAGGCAATAGACGAGAACAATGGTGGCTACAGAGTGGATATCGGCTATACCGATGCTCTGCTGCCTCTGGATGAGCAGATTGAGAATGAATTCTACCGTGTGGGCGACAATATCAAGGCATACATTGTGAATATCCGTGCCAGTGGTGGTGGTGTAACCATGGTGCTTTCCCGCACTAATCCAGAATTCGTGAAAAAGCTGTTTGAAGCGGAAATACCCGAGATATACAACGATAGCCTGAAGATTCGCAAGATAGTGCGCGAACCCGGCATTCGTACCAAAGTTGAGCTGGAAGCCAACGATCCCCGTATCGACCCCGTTGTGGCTTGTGTGGGTCCCAAAGGCACCAGAATAGACTCCATCCGCAAGGAATTGCATGGTGAGCAGATAGACATAGTTGTGTATAACGACGATGTTGAGAAGATGATAGAGAATGCTCTGGGTGTGAATGGTGTGAAGCGGGTGATTATTGAACGCAACCATGCTGCCAGCGTGATAGTGGAAGATGCTGACAAGGTGATGGCGATTGGTAAGCAAGGTAAAAATGTGAAGCTTGCAGCCAAACTGACCGGGATGAAGATTGATATCTACACGGTGGCAGAGTTTGAAGAGAAGATGGCAAAAGAGCGCAGAACCATCAAGATCGGAAGAGCACACGTCTGAACTCCAGTCACGATCAGATCTCGT
>CALDSN010000113.1 GCA_937924555.1 uncultured bacterium
CACCAGTACTTTAGCGGTGGAGACAAGATTGGAGATGGTATTCTTAACCTGTGCCATGGATACCACCTGCACATCGGGGATACTGTACAACTGCTCTTCGTAGTCGGCAATATCCACATCCTTCTTCACCTTGATACCGATGCTGGTTAGTTTATCCTGCACTTCGAAGATGCTTTGCAAGGATTTATATGGCATAAAGATGGTGCCATCATCCTGAGTACCGCTTCGCTTGAGGATGCCAACCACCTTAACCTCAACTTCCTTCTCGGGGATAAGCATCATGTCCCCCACATCACGCTGTTCCAGCTCTGCCACTTCGTAACCAAGCACCGCTTCACGGGCATTCCGGTCTGTGAACCATGCGCCTGAATTGAAGGTTAGGTAGGGCTTCATCGCAGGATAGGTGGCGGGGTCTATCCCTAGATATCCAACCATTCCGCCTTCCTCGCCTTTGTTAACATCGAATACAGTCTGCATCAGCATGGGAGTAAGCTTATCCACCGCAGGATCTTGGTATAGACTGTCCATAACGGTTTCCGGCATATAGCGAAGGCTTTGGCTACCCTGCAACATGAGAGTAGCGGCTTCATAGGGGCAACCCTTGGCGGTTAACAGCACTTGGAAGCCCAGATTGTCAATATCGTTGTTTAGCGATGCTTCATAACCGCGGTTGAAGCCGAAGAGGCTTACCAACACCCATGTGGAGAGAGCTATCCCAAACACGGTCAGCACGCTGCGAATCCGCTTGCGACGGAGGTTTTTATATGCAATACCTGTGATACTCGGCATAATGATATCCTTTGTTATTTGTAGATGAATTCCTGCATCAAGGCAAGGTTCTTCTTAACCGCTCGCATGATGGCAGCAAAGTCATTCTTTGGGTTTGTTGAGGGGTTCTTTATTTGGTTTATTCTGCTATTACCCTTGCCTGTGGCAATACTGTAGCTTCGAAAATCCGTCAGTGAGAGCCCTTTGAACTGGGCGGTGAACTTCTTGTCCTTGAATTTTGCTGCATCCTTGGAGGACAGCTTCTGGAAATAGAAGTCTTTAATCACTCCCGTAGTATCAAGCGCTAAAAACACCTGCAATCCGCCAAATAACCCCTTTTGATTCACCCCATGCACATATCCGATAACATCCTTCCCCTTGAACACCCGATAGATGCTGTATGGCACATCGATGGTCTCATAAGTGCCGGAGAATTTATCGCCCAAGCTTTGTTCCACCCGCTTCAAAGCTTCCTTTCCCCCGGTTTTCTGGAGGGACATATACAAAGTTTTATATCCTGTTGACTGAGGGAACAGCCTCTTCACGTCTGCATCGGAGTCGTTCAGGTCACAACCCGTTGCGGCATGCCAGGCAAAGGGGAGGATTGCCAAAAGCAATAGTGCAAGGTATCTCTTCATAACCATCTCCTAAAACCCCAAAGGCTTGTAATAATATGCTTGAGCCGCAAGCTTATAGCTCTCGTTATCCATGTTGTAATTCGCCATAGCTCTAAAGGTGAAATCCGCATTGAGCTTAAAGGAAGCAGCCAAGGCAAGGTTTGTGGTTTCGAATACCGCGTATTTGCTGTATAGTGCTTGGGCTTCGATATTAAGCCTTTCTTCTTCCATCAGGTGCAGCCCACCTCGCAGCAAGTATGCTCTTGCCGGTTTGTTATAGAATTCACCTGTGAGGGCATCCACTTTTATATCCATATTCAGATATCGGTAAGCTCCATCCAGTCCAAGATAGTCCATGCCATGCAGGATGTATTCTCCACTGGTCACATTGGGGTGACCAAGAGTGTAGCCCATGGCTTCCAGCACCTTTCCGTGAGCAGCGGATATACCTATGTTGAAGTTGCTCTTGTTATAGTTGCCCCACCCAACTCTGCCGGCAAGCAGATAATTACCTTCTTTGTTATACAGCCTTTGCCCTGAACCGTTGGTGGCACTAAAGCTCAGTTTATAGGTATCCATATCTTTATCTGCCCCAATCCCCCAGTCCCTGTCGTAGGTAAACACCTTCATAGTCATATCGCTGAGCAATGCGGCATGGTTATCCAAAGTGGAGCTTAGTCCAAGTGCAGGTTTGTTGCTGCCTATCCATAGGTCCAATATGGGAAGCTTATGCTTGTAGTAGGCGTTATATAGTTGCGAAGCGAACCTGGGTTTTAGCTCGTTCTGGTATGCCACACGATATTGAATTGCCAGGATGCCCCAATCCCCGGTATCATTGCCAAAGCGCTTGACCATATCGAAGCCAACGGATGGCTTTTGCATGGAATCGTGCACATGGTGAGAATACATTACTGCCTGGTCATTGGCAGAATCATAAGCACCCACCATCTGCGCTTCCACAAATATAACACTATCCGCTGCTGCCAAGCTCATGGCTAGAGCAAGCAGCAGCACAATCAGTGATACAAGCTTAATACTTGTTGTGAGATGCAGATGGAGGGTCTGTTTCATGATGCTTACTCTATCTGCATTTAAATCTTGGCTTTCACCAAGGCTGTGGCAAACACTTTGCCGTTTTTGGCAAACTTGAGGTCTATCCCCCATTCGCCAGCCATCATGAAGTTCACATCTATTACATACTTCATGTTCTTGTTCAGCTTCATGGGCTTGTCACCGGTATCATGCGCACCACGCATGGAGGGCATATAGGCGTCGGCAGTGATACTGAGGTCTTTCACCTTCTTCTTATCCTTGCCATAAACCTCAACAAACAGCAGGTCTGTGCCAATCTTGGGTTTCTTTTGCCAAGAATACTTCACATAATAGTCGTTGCTAATCCAAACTGCTTTATTGGCGGTTAGCTGCTTCTGAGGTGCTGCGGATGTTTTAGCCGGGCTGCTGCTGTTCTCTGCTACCTGGCAGCTTCCACAGTGTTGTCCCATCAATGGTAACACGAGGATTAGGGCGATGATTGCTAAGTAGATTCCTTTCATTGGTTTCTCCTTTTTTCTATGTTTAGTTCTTTAACATACGGTGGATTGTGGCTTGTAGCTCTTCCATAATGCCTTCAGATCCTGATTGGATTTGCTGCACGATACAACTGTTCAAATGCGCCTGCAATAAACTCTCCGCAACTGCCCCAAGAGCGCTGCGGACTGCTGAAATCTGAGTGAGTACATCATCGCAATACTGATCCTCCAGGATCATCTTCTTTATCCCCCGCACCTGTCCCTCCACTCTGTTCAAGCGATGCAACAGCTTATCTTTGAACTCATCAGAGTGATGAGCATTACGTTCATGCTGGCACTTCTTATCCATGCTGAATCCAACCTTTCCTTACTTTTTTATATACCCCTTGGGGGTATCTATATTGTAAAGCAAATACCGGAGCAAAGCAAGGATTATTTTATACAGTATGCAAATAAAACTACTCACCCAGATGCAACAAAGACTCATTGCGGACTTAATACGGACAAAGTCCGCAATGAGATCGCAATGAGTCTGTAATGCTTACAAGAAAGGCTTAGAAATTGGTGCCCAGAATCATCTCGATGAAGGAGTTTTTGTCCTTGTCATAACCGGCACGTACCCCAACGTTTGCCATGCCGTAGAAAGCTGCGCCAACCTCGGCAATCAGCTCTGCGCCATAGGAATACTGATAGGCGGTTTCTGTGTTTTCTCGCGGGAACGCAGCATCGTAGAACAATCCGGCAGAGACATCTTCCAAGTAGATTTGGGGACTCCACATACCCTCCCGAATCTTGTATATGGGATGATACCATGTGTTACGGATGCTAAGCCCTTCATTGGCGGGAAGTTCATCCTTGTAACCGCGTAGGGGGTAGAAAACATCGTCGAAATCGGCATCGGGATCATAAGCCAGATTGACGGTACTACGCAGTTCAGAGTGTTTGGTGGTCTGTTGACGGATGCTAAGCTGTCCTTGCCAACCCAAGCGGTCCCTGTTGGAGGAGAGCTTATCCATATCCTCCCAGATGAGAGAGTTATTGATGCCCATTTGCCCTCCGTCCCAAGTGACGGAGTTGCTGAGGAAGGGGCTTACAATTCTGCGTTTATACCCATCATCCGCTTGATAGGATACTCCTGTGGTTATGTCGTTTAAGCCATAGTTCTCTTTTCGGAAGATGGTGGCATAGTTGGACAAAGCGAAACCGCCCCCATCCGAGGTGGAAATCTGGAACTGCTGGTGTAGTGGGCGGAAGAAGCTGTTTTGAATGGCAAAATCCACATTGGTCTTCTGCTGTACAGTGTCATAAACTCCCGAAAGCTGCCATTGGGGGAAATCACCCACCAAGTCATTACCCACCAACATCAGCCCAATGGAGAGGCTGTCACTGGTGCCTTCCACAATCGGTAATCGCAACATTCTGGGCATCAAAAGGTGTTTGATGTTATCCGAGTAAGTTCCCTGATGCAGGTTATAGGTGGACATTGCATCGTCCCATGACGCAGATGAGAGGGGTTCACTTTTGGTTTTTAGTGAAGGAGCTACGGGTTGAGAATCATGCTGATAGCTAATCCTGGGATAAGGGGCTTGGGTGTATACAGTTTGGGGGATAGTGAAGGGCTGCAAAGTTAGAGCATCACCGTAGATATCCATACCGTCTCCATTGATGGATAGAAACATGTTCTTACCTTCGGCAGTTTGCACAGGATAGCGAACATCAGAGAAGCTCATGTAACGGTTGCATTTGCCGGTGGCAAGGTTGTATTGATAGCTACCCATATTGCCGTCGTAAACCGCTTGGAAGGTGATGATTCCATCACTTATCCCAATCATAGTCTCCAGAGAAGGTGTATCAATAATAGGAGTAATGGCTTTTGTATCTAAGTTTAGCTCGTAGATGCTACTGTTCTTCCAGTAGTCTCTGGCATTGATGAATATTCTTCCATTATCTGTAAAGATACCATGCACAAGTTTCGTGGTCTCCAGCAATACTGCGCTTTCTCCCGTTCCGGGATTGAAGCTCTTGAGCGTGGAGCTGTGATAATCCTTGCTATCCTCTGCCAAAAGTAAAGTGCCATCGGGTAATGCACAAAAAGCCCGGAATAAACCACTGCAAAGCAAACGGCTATCATTTCCCATGGTGTCTGCACTAAAGATCTGTGTAAAATAGCCATAACCATCATTCTCAACATTACCAAAACCGCTCTTACTTTGATTGCGGGAATAATAGATGCGGTCGTTGGCAATTTGGTATCCTGCGGGGAAATCGGTGCTTTGCCGGATAATATACGAATAAGACCCGGTTGTGGGATCCATGCGGACAATACCATTGTGACCGAATGCTGCGCTTGGACCTGTCTTATCCCTCTTGCTACCGATGAAATACAGCATACCATCATAATATTTCAAATCAGATTTATTCCAGCCACTAAAGCTTATGCGCTGCTTTGGCATAGAGTATGGCTTTGCTTTCTCGCTTGTCTGCCAATCCTGCCACAGACTCTCCAGAGGCTTACCATACACCCTGGCAAAGGCAACATCAAGTGACAACCCGGGAGTAACCCCATTGGCGTAAGACTCTACACGGGATGAGTTATCATCATATAACAAAGCAAGCTTATCCTCGCCATAGGTGCGGGATAGATAGCTGTGAAAGCTGCCTCCAAAGACGTAGTAATGAGCAAGGGGGGTATCTGTGCTATAATATGAAGCCTTAGTCATTGAAGGCAATCTATCCTCCTTGGCAAGGACAGAAATGATGGAATTGTAATAGCCCGAGTTGAGCCTTCCTGAGGTGGGACTAAGTTGGCTCTCACCATATACTGTGATTCCCTCAGTCATCCACATAGGTTGGTTGAGTTGAACATAAAGTAAATTACCGAAAAGAGTGCGAAGCAAACGTGGTATCCCGCTGTCATTTGTCATCTGTAACATGTGGATATACTCGTGGGTGGCAACCATCTGCGTCCAATCATCACAATAGGAAAGCTCATCACTGGTGGGGGGATAGCGGAACAAGGCAATTTGATTGCCAACGGGATTGGCATAGCCATTAACAAGGTTACCGATATCCTCAATTTTGATGGCAGTGTGAGGATGAGTGTTCCCGGTTAGCTTCTCCACATACGGACGATAATACTCCAAGGTTTGGATGGCACTCATGGCTTCGCTTTCCATCCCTGTTTGATAGAAGACCTTGAAGTTATTATTGTAAAGAGTATGCCAATTTGCCAAGGCATAAGAGTTTAACGGGATTATACCGAGGACAAGAACAAGTAGCGTGGTGAATGCTTTCATGACAATTCTCTCTTGTATTTGCTTGGTTAGTTATTCTTCGTCTCTGTTAAGAACCCTTTCTTGCAACAGGAGAAGGATAGGGTTGAATCTGGTGATATACTTCTTGGCTAAACGCAGGGTGGACATTGCACCCAATTTATCGCCCCTTTGCAAATATAGCCGAATCAAATCTTCATAGATGGTGCTGATGTAGGGGTTAATCTCCCGAGCACGGTTCAGCAATGCGATTGCTTTATCCTGCAGCCCAATTCTATTGGCTGCCACAGCATAATTGATTAGATGCTCCGGGCTGTTAATCGCGCTGACACCATCATATTCCTGAAAACAATGGTAAGCTTTCAGCCAGACACCCTTTTTACTATATACAATAGCGGAGAGGATTAATAGCTGACGATGCTTACCGAATCGTTTTTCGGCATATGATATAACATTATAAGCCTCATCATAATTCTGTATCCGAAGATATTGCTCGATCAACAGAAAATATATGAAGGGGTTGTCATCCAGAACCTTTAGAATTTGTTGAATAACAGTAATGCTCTCCTTGTATGAGCCAAGAAAAGCCAAGCCCAATGCTTTGTTGTATAGCACCTCAGGAGGTGGGTTGTCAACTTGGTTAAAGTAGGTGATGGCAAGCCGGTATTCACCCGTGGCAAAATAGCAGTTACCAATTAGATAAAGCAACTGATTATCTCCCGGAACGATCTCTAAAGCCTCTTGGAAGTATCCCAAAGCCTTTTCGAACTGCTGCTTTTCCAGGAATATCTCTCCCAAGCTCATCAGTACTTGCAGGTTTTCGGGATGCTCTTCTCTTGCTTGCTGCAAGATATGCACCGCGTGCAACCAATTGGTTTTCACAAGTGTTCCGGCTCGAAGAATAAGATTCTTAAGTTCGGTAGGATTCATTTAATTAAGCTCTTTCATCAGTTCCTGTACTGCACGCACAAGCTGCGGATCGCGCTCTGCAATTACATCCTCGGGAAGGTTTTCCACCACTATATCCGGCATTGCTCCGGTACCTTCCATGTTTGTACCATCAAGCTTGTACCAACCTGAGCCAGGTAAGCGCATGGATGAGCCATCAAGCAGGTAATATTGCCAAGTGCCTATCACTGAACCACTGGAGGGAGTACCCACTACCTTGCCAAGCTTTAGCTCCTGATATACCACAGGAAATATCTCTCCATCGCTGAAGGAATCGCCATCAACCAGTACAATACTTGGTTTATCCCATATTCTTCGCGGTTCAGCTCGTTTGAAGTTGCTCATTCTACGGCTGGTAGAGTAGGCATATTTCTTCTTCTGCAACAGTGAGATTATCTGGTCGTGAATATGACCACCATTATTACCGCGGACATCAATCACCAACGCATCTTTGTCAAAGTTTTCACGGAACAGCTCCGAATAGAATTGCTCCCAGTCCTCATCACCCATTGAGGGGATATGGATATAACCCAGTTTCCCTTCGCTAAGTTTATCCACCAGAGCTTTGCTGCGGGAAACACTATCAGTGTACCACAGCTCTCTTTCCTGGTAAAAGCTCAATCCCGTTATCACCGCTTCCATGGGATTGTTGTCCTGGATATATCTAAGCTTGATCCTCTTGCCAACCTTTGAGGCAAGCAGTGAATCAACTGGTGAGTTTTGCTCGATCTTAATCCCATCAATATGGGTAAGCAACTCACCACCTTTCATCTTGTAAATGGAAGCCAGACGAGAGGTTGGATACACTTTACCCAAGCGTATTCCGTCTTCACAAATGCTCTTGTAATCCAGCTCTGCCCCCAAATATGCAATTGGACTGTAATATCTTCGCTCATCCTGACGCGGATAGAATCCCGTATGTGAAGCATTAACGTCCCCAATCATTTCATCCATTATCGTGGCGACATCGTCTATGGAGCGTGCTTTATCTACATAAGGTCTATATCTCTCATACAGCTTTTTCCAACTCTTTCCATGCATCTCGGGATCGTAGAAGTTTTGTCCAAAGGCACTCCAAGCCTCTTCGAATACTCTGCGATTGAGAACAGCCTTGTCATACTTATACTCCAGTACCACAGGCACTTCCTTTTTCGCAGAAGTTGCCAAGTAGTAATACTTCAGTTTACCACCATCAAGATAATACACTGTACTCCCGACCACGTTTATCATTCGGGCATCTTTCCCGAAGTTGAACTCTTCCTTGCTATTCTTACCATAGATATTGATTTTCTTCAGATATCCGTTACCATTATCATCCACTGGTTGTTCAACATAGTAAAAGGTGCTGTCGTCTATAACAGACAACACATAGAACCAAGCCTTATCTGAACTGATAACAGGATAATATCGCTTCTCCAAACCAGTCCAAACGATTTCGAGTTCAGTTTTCTTAGGCATTTCCTGCACACTTGTGGAGTCTTGCGGGGTGGATCCTTTATCCACAATGTCCAATAATGGTTCTTCCCCATCCTCACCATTGTTAATAGTCGGACCATCCTCTTCTTTTTGTTCAGGGGCTAAAATCTCTTTCCAGTTATCGGTGTCCAATTCGAACTCATCTCGAGGCACCAAATCCAAACGGTATATTGCTCTACCCCTACTTAGCAACAGCGATTTATTGTCTTTCGTCCAGCTTAAGTTATTGAACCAACTATCATCTGAAAGCAGCCTCTTGCTTTCCTCTTTGGCAACATCATATAGATATAGTTCGCGGATATAGCTATCGTCGCGGATGGTTCCGTACACAGCATATGTCCCCTCATCGTTAAAGCGGATATTTGTGGTTACTGCCCACGGTGTTTTAATGGGACGGATATTCACGAAGCCAGAATCGGCAATTGCCAATTTATTACCACGCTCATAATCACTATACACTATTGTCCATCTCCCATTCTTGTCCATGGTTACTTCTTCCACATCCAAGCTATCCTTCCCGAACCAATCAATCTCTTCGGTAGTAAACACAGAGTCGGCTATAACACTGAATAGTCTGTGCTTTCCATCCACCAACTTGTTCAAGATTAGCTTGCGTTTATCCACGAACTGCATGCTCTCAGCAGGAAAATGGTCGAAGCTTACCTGCTTGGCATCTCCGCCTTTACGAGGAACCATGAAAGTGTCATATTTATAGTTGAAAGCCACTAATTTCTCATCAGTAGAAACGGTATAGGAATCCACTTCGTTCCTCATGTGCATCCGCACAATAGTATCCTGCCAATCGTCTGAAGCCAAGTCTATTTGAAGTTTCTTAACCTTATTGCCGTTTTTAATACCCGGATCGTAGGTGTAAAGCTCGTTGAACACTTCGAACACGATGCGGTCATTGCTTCTGGCAATGCTGATGTCGCGGGCACTGAATTGCTTCAGATTGCTGATGTTTTGTGCTTTCTTAAAGTTCAATTTGTCTGCCTTAAGCACTTGAAGTTGCTCACCCACTGCAGCACAATAATAAAGAGCATCCGAACTGTGCGAGAAACGCGGATATAATTCTGAGGTATCGGTATTTGTCAGCTTGGTATACTTCATGGAGGCAATATCCAGCTTCCACAGCTCTCCGTTTGCGCTGCCCTTATATGCCTCTCTATCGGGATAACCACCTCGCTGAAACACAATCTGCTTGTTGTCGGGGGATAGAGTGGCAAAGCTGTTGCCAATCTCGGCAATCATCACTGGACGACTCCCATCTATAGGTACCTTGTAAAAAGACCTGCCCCACTGAATACTATACTTGGTGCATAAGAGATACTTGGAGTCACTATACCAGTCTGATACTCCCATATTCTCGCGAATCAACACCTTGGCTTCACCACCAGATGCAGGAATCAGGCAAACGAAACCTCCTCCTTCCCTATTTGAAGAAAAGGCGATTGTTTTCCCATCCGGACTCCATTGGGGATTCCATTCATCAACGGTGGTCTTGGTTAAACGGCGCGAAACGCCTCCATTAAATGGAACCAGCCACAGGTCCGAATCATATACAAAACATACTTGATTCCCATCAGGTGAAATCGCCGCATTACTTGCAAATGCGGGCTCAACCGCATACAGGCTGATAGCCCCCATCAGGGCAACATAGATCAGCAGCATCCATTTTTTCATTATCTATCTCCGCTTGTAAACTTCTATCTTGGAATCATCACATGATCATTGCTTGACTAGTGCTAATGAAACGTGCAATGATTAAGTAGCTATCATGCCATTCACTCAAGGAATGCTTGGACAGATATTTTAAACACAAGGTAAAAGCTATTCCTTCTCAAGAATTTCCAAGCCCGGTTGGTGGGTCTTTATCTCGTAGGAATGCTTCAAAACCCTTATAGATATGGGTGGAAATACATTGCGATGTATCACGATACTTTTCTTATCTTGGGGATTTCGCTGTAAAAAGGAATTCAGCTTGTCGTCCAACTCCAGCTCGCCCTTCTTAATAACCTGTTGAAGAGCTACAATCTGCTCTGCATTAGGCTCTGGATCTTCCTTCAGCCTAACCATTTCGCGTGTAAGTTGCATCAAATAACTGCGATAAAAGGGACTAATTGCGATCTCCAGTTCCGTGCTAGCACCATCTGCTGAGCCTGCTTCGGCAAGAGATATTGAGCCACCCGCCTGCACAGCACCTTCAACGATGATGCTATCGTCATGCAAACCAATAATGTCTCCGTCACAAGCAATTAAGCAGTTCTCAATTCTTCCGCTAAAACTAACATTTCCCTTACAAAGCACCACAGAGTCGCGCATCCCTGCACAGCTAATATTGCCAAAGGCTCGTATCCCTGGAAGTTTGCATACTACAATTTCACCTTCCACATATAGATCGTTTTGAGCATGCACGACACAAGTGTGCAGGTCACCTTTAACATGCAGATTTCCACCACAACTAAGCTTCACACAGGCAATGCTACCCTGCACAATAATATCCAATGGGCTCGTGATTTCCGTCTCACCCGGAATATCCTCGCCCTTTATCACCAGTGTGTCGAGCACACAAATTCGACCAAGTTCATCCAGATAGGGATAGCCGGTTTTTGTAGCGACAAATTCTTGCCCTTGGGGATCAAAGCGAACATTTACTCCGGATAGGCTTTCGGCCTGCTCCAAGTCCACATTGCTATGCTGGATAAGCTCACCGAAGATGTCGTAAATGCTCCCGCCCTGGGCAAAGAGGTTGCTGGAATAGTCTGCCAATACCGAACCGTTCTCCACATAGCTGATCTTGCTTAACTCAGCGAAGTTTATCCCCTGAGCAAAGTTTATCTGGAGGTCGGGATTAAAGTGGTACCTGAGAACGCTTTCACTTTCTGAAAGATTACAAATTGCTATGGGGAAAGGAACATCGAATTCCTTTTCCAAGGAGTTCTCGCGGATATACTTAATGGCTTCTTCAAATCCGGTTTTTATCCCAGCCTCATCGATGAGAGAAAGAATATCTGCTTCATCAATAAGTCTCCCGCTGCGTTTAATCGTCAGCCAAGCGGACATGGTGTCCTGCTTTAGCTCCAATACCAGATTACCGGCCTTGTTGGTGATTACTTTATTCATGGACAATTCCCACCAGGTTTATTTGACGGTTGTGACTGCCCTCACGCCTGAAAGAATGATACTCCTCACTTTCAAAGGTGCAATCGTGTATGTTTTCTATGTTCTTAAAACTTAGCCCTGCCTGAATAAGCTGTTGAAAGATACCCCTGCGAATATCGATGTGCCTAAACATATCTGTTACAGGAGTTAAACCCATAGCAACCATACTGTTGTTGTATTCGGTGTAAATCTCTTCGCTTACTTCATAATGCTTGTGGCAGATGCCGGCTCCGATATGAGCTATAATATCTGCAGGATCGCAGCCAAAATGCCTCTGCATTTGCTCCACTGCCATACCGGCAATGTTCTTGCGTGTCCCTTCTCTGCCACTATGAAGGGCTGCCACCACTATTTGCTTATTATCCATCAAGATGATAGGCGTGCAATCGGCAGTGCGGATAAGAAGGAATTGATTGGGAATATTACTTATCATACCATCCACTATTGGAATCTGAGGATGATCCCCAAGCCCTGCTCCGCAATCCTCTTCCCGACATAGATGCACAAGGTTGGAATGTGTTTGATCAACGATAACCAAGCGATTGGCAGGGATAATCCTCTCCCCAATCGCGAAATCACTCTGCTCTTGCATCAAAGAGCGGTAATCGGGCTGCCTTTTACCTAGATGATAGAATATCTTCATGTATGCACCATCTCCGCAGGATCAGCTTTGATGCGATAGACATCGGTATTCTTGCTAGATACAAGCATCCGCATTATCCCCCTTCCGAACTGGGGAACCAAACGCAAACCATTTAGTGACCACAGCATACACACCCCAGCACAGAAAAGTAGGGTATAACGCGCACCCCACCTGCTAGATAGACTCCCCACCATCAGGCTGCCAAATGGCGACATACTACTAAAAGACATGGTGTATAAGCTGATAACTCTTCCCCGCATCTCATCTGATACTGTGCTTTGGATAAGGGTGTTTGTGGTAGCCATAGTCATCATCATGGAAAACCCGATAAAGATCATTAGCAGCATACTGAAAGCCATAGCCTGTGAGAAGGCAAAAAACACCAAGGCAACGCTGAAGCTTAGCCCCACTGTGACCAAACGTAATGCCATACCTCTGATGTTCTTCTTGGAGGCCAGGATCATTGATCCCGTGAGAGCTCCAATACCCGCAGTTGACATCAGTAAGCCTTGAGTACCTGAATTACCATGCAAGATGTCCTTGGCCACCACAGGCATCAAAGTAGCGTAAGACATCCCAAAAAGGGTGTAAATGGCAAGATTCGAGATTAGGAAACGTATGGGGAAGCTGTGCCAAGAGTAACGCACACCCGCCGCAATCATCTTCAAAGTGGATTCTTTTTGCTTGGGTACGGGTGGGTATGAGATGCGTATGAAGAATAGGGAGATTATCACCGGGATATATGAAACTGCATTAAGCGCAAAGCACACGCCTTCGTTGAACATGATTATCAGTAAGCCACCCACAGCAGGACCCACCAAACGTGCACCATTAAACATGGCAGAATTAGTGGCAATAGCATTGGGGATCATACTTCGCTTTTCCACCAAGTCCATCACAAAGTTCTGGCGGATAGGCGCATCAATGGCTTCAATAATCCCCTGTAGAGCAGCAAGAATTAGAATGGGATACTGCACATCCTTGTTGATTACCCCTGTTAAAACCAATATTGCCAACAGAGAGGTCTGGATAAAGAAGGCAACCTGGGTAATAATCATGGTATGATGTCTGTTCCATCTGTCCGCCCAAGCCCCGGCAAAGGGGCTGATGAACACTGATGGAATCATGGAAAGAAAACTCACCAAACCCAATAGGAAAGCCGAACCTGTTATCCGATATACAAACCACCCCATAGTGGTGCGTTGAATCCAAGTTCCAATCAGCGAAATGCCCTGCCCCATAAAGAATATGCGGTAGTTGCGGATGCTGAGAGAGATAAACAGAGACTTAAGTTTGGATATCATTATTACAGGATGAAGCGGGAAAGATCTTCGCTTTGAATAACGGGATTCAGCCTGTCCGCCACCATAGCCTTGCTTATTTTGATTTTACTAAGCTTGGGTGAAGGCATCTCAAACAAATAGTCTTCCAACAAAGCGTTCATTATCGTATGCAACCTGCGAGCACCGATATCTTCCATTTTCTCATTTGCCAGTGCTGCAAACCTCGCGATCTCTTTGATTGCATCCGGGGCAAACTTCAGCTCCACCCCTTCACTTCTAAATATGGCTTGGTATTGCTTGGTAAGCGAGTTCTCCGGTTCGGTGATAATCCGCTCGAAATCCTTTTGAGTAAGGCTGTTAAGCTCCACTCTAATGGGAAAGCGCCCCTGAAGTTCCGGGATCAAGTCCGATGGTTTGGCAGTGTGAAAGGCACCGGCAGCGATGAATAGAATATGCGATGTATCTATCATCCCATGCTTTGTGGGCACTTTTGAACCCTCCACAATGGGCAATAAATCTCGTTGCACCCCGCTACGCGACACATCAATCCCGGAATGTTTCTCCGAACTGGCGATTTTGTCTATCTCATCAATAAAGATGATCCCATTTTCTTCCACACTCTGTTTAGCGGTTTCAGTAAGCTTCTCTTTGCTTACTTTGCGATTTATCTCTGCTTCGGTAAACCTCTTGAGAGCATTTGCAACAGACATAGTGATCTTTCGAATGCCCTGTCTTCCGGGAAGCAAACCGGCAAACATCTCACCAAAATCTATATCCATCAGTTCCATGCCGGGATTGGGCATAATTTCAAAGCTGGGGAAACCCTCAAACTCCGGCTCTATCTCAATCTCATGATCATCCAGTTCTCCCGCTAACAACCGCTTGCGCATTTTATCCCTGCTGCGTTGATAGCGTTCAGCATCAGTGGTGCCATTTAGCTCACTGTTTCGTTTACTTTTCTTGGGACGAGGAATTAGTAGGTCTAACAACTGCTCTACTGCTGTGTCATACGCCTCTGGACGAACATCCTCCACCATCTTGTCGCGCACCTGAGCTATGGCACTTGCCATCAGTTCCCGCACCATGGATTCCACATCTCTGCCCACATAGCCTACTTCCGTGAACTTGGAGGCTTCCACTTTAACGAAAGGCGCACCCGTAAGCTTGCATATGCGTCTGGCAATCTCAGTTTTACCAATCCCTGTGGGACCAATCAGGATGATGTTATTAGGTATAATCTCCGAGCGCATTTCGCCACTTATCTGCTGTCTGCGCCAACGGTTACGCAGGGCGATGGCTACGCTGCGCTTGGCATTATTCTGCCCGATGATGTATTTATCCAGTTCCTCAACAATGCGCTGAGGGGTAAGATTTTCCAATTGGTTCAAGTTATAATTCCTCTAATGTTATGTTTTTGTTAGTGTAAATGCATATCTCGGATGCAATCCTCAGGGCTTCTCCGGCAATTTGCGCAGCACTAAGCTTGGTATTGGCAACCAGTGCCCTGGCTGCGGCAAGGGCATAGTTGCCTCCACTGCCAATGGCAATGATGTTATCATCTGTCTCCAGCACATCACCCGCTCCGCTTATCATGAGAATGCTATCTTTATCTCCGGCGATCAACATGGCTTCCAAACGCCTCAGCACCCTGTCCTGTCGCCAATCACGAGCAAGGTCTATTGCGGATTTACGCAAGTTACCTTTGTTTGTGTTCAACTTCTCTTCGAACTTTTCCAGCAAGCTGAAGGCATCTGCAGTTGCTCCGGCAAAGCCGATTATCACCTTGCCCCCGAATATCTTCCTGATTTTAATCGCATTGCCTTTCATCACGGTATCCCCAAGCGTAACCTGTCCATCTCCACACAGCACGGTGTGCCCGTTATAGTGCATGCCGATTATTGTTGTGCCGTGCATTTCCATCAGCTTTCCTCAGAAGGTTCAGGAGTGTTCAACTCGGCTTGCTCCGTCTCCACGGATGTTTCCGCCGCAACTTCGCTATGCTCGAACCTTAGTTCCAGAGCCTTTTTATACTTGGCTTTAACCAGTTCCATATCCTCTTCTGGCATATGCTTCATAATCAACTCAAAGATATCATCCGTGCCCAAAGTTTCCTTCTCTTGCAGTTCGTCCGCTAATACAACCATCAAAGGCTTATGCTTCTCCAGAATAGCCTTAGCTTTCTCGTGAGCTTCACTGATGATCCCGCGGATTTCGCTATCCACCATCTGCGATGTTTCGTCGCTATACACGTCTCTGGCACCAAGCTCCTTGCCTAAAAACACTTCTCCATGCTCTTTACCGATGGTCATGGGACCTATCTTGTCGCTCATACCCCAGGTGCAAACCATCTTCTTGGCGATATCCGTGCAGCGCTCCAAATCGTTCCCTGCTCCAGTGGTGAGTTCTCCAAACATTATCTCTTCTGCGGCTCTGCCCCCAAGCAGAGTGACCAACAATTGCTTCAAGTAATTGCGTGAATAACCCGTTTTGTCACTAAGCAGATAGTGGGTTGCGCCACCCGTGAAACCACGGGGGATGATAGAAACCTTATGCACCGGCTCTGTCTTTTCCAGAAATACAGAGGTCAGCACATGCCCAATCTCATGGTATGCAGTAAGCCGTTTATCATCTTCGGCAATAACCCGGCTCTTCTTTTCCTTACCCAGAGTAAGTTTGTCCTTGGCTTCTTCAAAGTCGTTCATCTCAATCACTGTCTTGTTCTTGCTGGCGGCAATCAAGGCCGCTTCATTTACCAGATTGGCAAGATCAGCTCCACTGAAACCGGGTGTGCCGCGGGAGATAAGCTCCAAATGTACATCATCCCCCAAGGGCACCTTGGCAGAATGAACTCTCAGTATCTCTGTCCTACCCTTGATATCGGGTAAATCCACGGTGACCTGACGGTCGAACCTGCCAGGACGCAACAAAGCAGGATCAAGGATATCGGGTCGGTTGGTGGCAGCAATAATGATTATCGCCTCGTTTGGCTCAAAGCCGTCCATCTCCACCAATAGCTGGTTTAAAGTCTGTTCACGCTCATCGTGTCCACCGCCCAAACCTGTTCCTCTATGTCTGCCCACGGCATCAATTTCATCGATAAATGTGATGCAAGGAGCATTCTTCTTTGCTTGCTCGAATAAATCTCTAACTCTGGCGGCACCCACACCCACAAACATCTCCACAAAGTCCGATCCGCTGATGGAGAAGAAAGGCACTCCCGCCTCTCCCGATACAGCCTTCGCCAACAGAGTCTTACCCGTTCCCGGTCTGCCAACCAACAGTACTCCGCGGGGTATCCTCCCCCCAAGCCGCTGGAACTTACGAGGGTCCTTTAGAAAATCTACAATCTCTTGTAGCTCTTCCTTGGCTTCGTCCACTCCCGCCACATCCTTGAAGGTAATCCCGGATTTACTTGCCTCATGCAGCCTTGCCTTGCTCTTACCAAAGCTGAATGCCTTGGAATTCTGGTTGCTCATACCACGCAGGAAGAAGATGTAAAACAGAATCAGTAATACAAACGGGAATACACTGGATAACACCCAAGCCCAGCGCGATGGTCTGGTGGCATTAACCTTGACCCCCTTGATGATGAGAGAATCCACCAATTGAGGGCTCTCGAAGGGCAAGGTGCTCATGTATTTCTTGCCGGCTATATCTGCGTATAGGATATCCTTCTCCGTAAACTGCACCTGAACTACTTGCTTACTAGCCACTCGCTGCATAAAATTGCTGTAACTTTCTTTGATCACAGCATCACCGGGATTGCTGATGGTGTGAAACACGATTATCGTAATGATAATAAGCAGGATAAGCAGAGGTAAGGATACTCCGTTCTTCTTTGCCTGTGGCAGCTTGGGGTCAATCTTCGGGCTTCCCGGCTGAGCTCCGCCATTCTGCTTTATTCGCCGTTTCACCAGATACATCCTGATGGCACTGATGAGCGAAATAAACAGCAACGCATAGATGAAATAGTTTATCATCGTGGAAAACTGCTGGAACACAGTTGTCGATTTCTCAATACTTTTCGCGGCTGTAGCCACACTATCCGCCGGAACTGCAGATAGCAAGCTGAGAATGCTTAAGAATGGCGCAAAAGCAAGCGCTTTCTTCATAGATATAACTCTTCCTTTAAAATCCCGATATAAGGCAGGTTTCGGTATGTCTCGGCATAGTCCAAGCCATAGCCCACCACAAATTCGTTCTTTACCTCGAAGCCCACATAATCGAACTTAACTTCTATCTTGTGCGCTTCCGGCTTGTCCAACAGCACGCAGGTACGCAAGCTGCTGGGCTTGTGCTGCCACAGATAGTCCTTGATGTATTGCAGCGAAAGCCCTGAATCCACAATGTCTTCCACCACGATTACATCCCTGCCGCAAATATCGATGTCTATATCCTTGCGGATTTTAACCACCCCACTGCTGCTGGTGCCTGCTCCGTAGCTGGAGATAGCCATAAAGTCCATCTCGATGGGAATAGTGATGCTACGCGCCAAATCCGCCAAAAAGATGAAGCCACCTTTCAGGATGCCAATCAGCACAGGTTTTCTGCCCTGGTATTCATTGGTTATTTCCAACCCAATCTCACGGATGCGGGTTTGAATTCTATATTCGTCAAAAAGAACTGCCGAGATGTCACAATTCATCTGATTCATCGTTTCCTCTTGTTGTTTTCTTTCGGTTTGCCGCCCTTTTGGGCTTTATTCTGGTGGATTCGGCTACGATAAGCAAAAAGCGTGAAGTTGTTTCGCCATATCGCACCCTTTCATCTATCCGATGACCCACTATCCATATCAGCTTCTCCCCATCATCAATAATGGGAACCAAGTCCCTATCATATTTCGGTACTTTTTCGTCAATAAAAAACTCTTTCACCCGCTTGAACTGCTTCATCCCCAGAGGGATAAACTTATCCCCCGGTTTACGGAAGCGAATCTTGAAAGGATAATGCAGCTTATCGGCATCAAGCAGCACCTGCACCGCAGCATCATCCGTATAAAGCTCCTTGGGAGCTATCTTCAGATATTTGAAGCTGAAGCGGTAATCCCCAAACACCGCCCGGGCACGGTCGGCATCTATCTCCAACTCTGCAGGGCTATCCGGGACAAGCTCTTCCTTGGTGTAGATGTGCAGTTCGTCATACATCTTCCTGATCTTCACTTCGTGGGGCAGTTTTATCTGCTTAGAGCCATCTGCAACCAGGATATCTTGGATAGCCTCAAAATGCACCGTCATGAAGTCCGTATCCTGTGCACTAACCAGGCGAAAGCACTGCCGCAACACATAGTATTGCTCCAAGCTGTTTAGTTTCAGGAAGGGGCTTATCTCCAGCACTATCTTTTGCGGGCTATACTCCAAGGCTATGCGCTTGGTTTGCAGCTTTGCCCTATCCTGCAGCATCTTATCCGCATGGTTAAATATCTCTGCCTGCCTTGCCAAATGCTCCGCTACATTGTTATTATATTCCTGTTTTAACTGGGGAATAAGATTGTTGCGTAAGCGATTGCGAGTGTAGCTGTTATCCTGATTGGAAGCATCAAGCTGCCACTCCAGTTGGGCTTTGCTCAGGATGCTCTCCAGCTCCTTGTGAGTGAAGCTTAGCATCGGATGGATCACTTTTCCAACCTTGGGCTTAATCCCCGCCATTCCGCTAACTCCTGCACCACGCAGCAGATTGTGCAACACAGTCTCCGCCTGATCATCCCGGTGGTGTGCCAACAGGATTTTGTGGAAGGAATAGCTCTTCATCACCTCATCAAAGGCTTTGAAACGCAGCACCCGCGCCTGGCTTTCCAGATTCCCCTGTGGGGGAACCTGCACCCGGCGGATGATGAGCGGGATGTTTAGCTTCAGGCAAAGTTTGCGCACCGCCAGTTCATCGGCTGTGCTTGCCTCTCCCCTAAGCTGGTGGTTTACATGCACCGCCAAAAGCGACACATTAAGCGTGTAACGCAAACGGGAAAACAGCAATAACATGGCATTGGAATCCGCCCCTCCGGAGCAGCCTAATATCAGCTTATCTCCGCTATCTATCAAGCTGTTACGGCTTATATCCAGCTCCAGTCTCTTTAACGCAAGTGCCAGGTCCATCAGCTAACTCCAATGTTATTATATGAAAGTGCAATATCTTACAATCCCTGTATGGTGTCAATAGCAAAGTGTAGAGGCTATGCTTGAACATTTACCAGGGGAATTCGCAGCTTCATAGTATAGCGGGTGACAGATTTGGAGTTTGGTGACAGAAATAGGGGTTATCTCATAACCACCATAGAATCAGCATATTACCACGAGGTACTAAGGAGCTTGAAGGTATGCTATTTGCATAGATTTGGCTGAAACTATAGATTTTCCATCATTGTTCTAACGCTCAGCAAGGCAGATTCCAGATTCTCGATTATCTCTGCCATCAATACTTCCGGCTCTGGTAAGCTATCCATATCGGTAAGGCTCTTGTCCTTCACCCAAAAAATGTCCAGATTGGTTTTGTCTCGGGCAATTATCTCTTCATAAGAGAATTTCCGCCATAAGCCATCAGGATTGGTTTCGGCGTTATAAGTCTCTTTGCGGGCATGCCTGTTCTCTGGGTTGTAGCATGTGATAAAGACCTTCAAATCCTCATAGGTAAGCGTATCTTTCTTTAGGGTAAAATGCTGATTAGTCCTAAAGTCATATATCCACACTTCTTTTGTCCAGGGTTCTTTACTGGCGGGTTTATTATCAAAGAAGATGACATTGGCTTTCACACCCTGAGCGTAGAATATCCCTGTAGGCAACCTGAGAATAGTGTGTAATTCTGTGGTTTCCATCAGTTTCTTGCGGACTGTTTCCCCGGCACCGCCCTCAAAGAGCACGTTATCGGGCACAACAACTGCTGCTCTTCCTGTAGTTTTAAGGATTGTGCGGATATGCTGAACGAAATTGAGCTGTTTGTTACTGGTGGTTGCCCAGAAATCCTGACGGTTATATGATAAGACCTGCTTTTCCTGCTTGCCTTCATCATTGGTAATAGTAAAACCGCTCTTTTTGCCAAAGGGAGGATTGGTCATTATATAGTCATACCTTGTACCGGGGTCTGATGCCAAGGAATCTTTTGGCGAGATTACATCCTCACTCTCTATCTCGCACATATTGTGCAGGAACATATTCATCAGGCAAAGCCTACGCGTATTGGCAACAATCTCATTACCCCTAAAGGTCTTTTCTTTGAGGTATCTCTTCTGGTCAGCATCCAACCCCTCAAGCTTCGATATGTAATTATATGCAGCAAGAAAGAAACCTCCGGTTCCACAGGCAGGATCACAGATTGTCTTCTCCGGCTCCGGATGCACACACTCTACCATCGCCTGGATTAGAGGTCTGGGTGTGAAGTATTGCCCTGCTCCGCTTTTTACGTCTTCGGCATTCTTCTGCAATAAGCCTTCATAGATTTCACCTTTTACATCAGCATGTAAGCTTAACCACTTTTCTTTGTTTATCAGTACAATTAGTCGGCTTAGTTTGGCAGGGTCTTGAATCTTGTTTTGGCTTTTGGTATATATCTGCCCCAAAACTCCCTTCTGATTACTAAGAGCTTTCAGAAGGTTAACATAGTGCCGTTCCAGGTCTGCTCCGGTTTTAGAAGTAAGGCTTGGCCAAGTGTAGTCAGATGGTATTTCAAAGGTCTTATTATGTGGTGGTCTGCTGTATTCATCCACCATCTTAAGAAAGAGCAGATATGTGATTTGCTCCAGATAGTCTCCATAGCTTACACCATCAGCCATTAATACCGTGCAAAAACCCCAGACTTTGGATGCAAGTACTGTTGCGTGATTGTCCATTAAATCTCCATTTTATAAACTACGTATCTCGTGAGACCCGCATGGTTTTATATCATTATCTGCCATTTATTGTCAGTTTTATTGTCAGTTTTATTGTCAACTTGTTGCGAACCTGCTTGCATATAAGTGAGTCAAATTATGGTCAGTTAGCCGTAATTAAAAACCATCGTTTCTTTGTCATCCATTGTCTTCTATTGTCTTCTTTGGTCTTCCATGGTTTGCCATAGTTTGCCATAACTTGCCATAGCTTGCCATAGCTTGACATTATTTTCCATTAACTTCTGTTTCTTACCCAAGCCGGGTAATGCTTGCTCCCGACATTAACAATCTTTCCAGAGATTCTTAGTTCAGACAGGTAATGATGAATACAGGATTGTTTTTGTTTCATGGTAAGTATCGATGGCAATATGTCCAGTAAAAGGTCGTCAATATCCTTTCTCGACAAGCTTTTATGTTCATCGATCGCCTTCATTATCATTTCCAGATACTGAGCTTTCTTTAGACCCTTGTTTTTACTGTATCTCATCTTCTGCCCTGTTATAACAGAAAGCGGCTTAGACAAATAAAAGTTCGGTTTCCTGCCTTCAATTAATCGCTTGGCTTTGAGTATTCGAGTCTCTTCATAAGACAGGGATTTCTTCTTCTGTACTTTATCAAGCAAGTAGATTTCGACTATGTTTAAATCAAGATGCTCGAGTAGAAGTTCCGCAAATGTATCATCAAGAACTTTGCCAATTACTTTTACTTCAACCTTGCTGTGCGACAAATCATATTCAGGCATCGGGAATAGCCTTCTGCGTTGGGCATCAAACATTCTTTTGATACCACCGCCTACAGTATCAATCATATTCAGAGAAACCATGGCATTCGCCAGAAAAGGATTTCTGTAATAATCTGGGGGCGTATTTGCATAGAGGATTGATTCAATGCTTCCAGGTAGGAACGTGCCTGGATTAGAAAAGATAAGATACCCGTCCTCGTTTTCAACTACGTTAATCCTACCACGCATCTGATAATCCTGATGGGCAATACAGTTATGTAAGGCTTCTCTGATCAACCCAGAGTCATACAAATCCAATTCTTCGGGGAATATCGTACTATCGTTCATGTAACGATACCTGATGTTTCTTATTTTACTGTAAACTGAATCCACACTCATTATCATCGGGCATGTAAAGCTTTGATAGTCTTTTATGTTGTTTTCCTTGTCTTGCAATGCCCACATGATTCTTGCTTGAAACGGTGAGAGCAACGCTTCTGAAACGTCCTTGCCTAACAAAATCAATGCAGCATAAGTGATATGTCCTTTTATGGTTACTTTAGCATTGTTTAAAAAGGTAACATCATCCCAGGCTTTTATCTCTTCTTTGATTCTGGGGTTTTTAATTGAATACATATGCCTAGCCTTGGCAATTGCCTCGGGGTCTAAATCAGCCAAATTGGCGTTGGGCACAGTCTCTGCACTCCAGTCCCTGGTGATGGTTAAAGGTTCATTTAGTATTGCATCTTCCCTTTCAGGAGTAATCTTTATCAGGCTATCACCTGCTCTTTGCCAGGCGGTTTTCTGAGCATAAACAATTCTTCGAGGGGAGTGTTTTGGTATATGTATTATCCAGATAGTCCTGTTTGTATCTGATGTGGTTATTTGCTCAATGTTCAATCCCTCAACAGGCAGATTAATAATCTGTTCTGCCAAACGAATTTTCATGTTTTCTGCAGTGTAATGATGAAAATCCTGAATTCCAGCTATCTCACCGGTTGTGTCATTCACTCCAATAATTAAAACCCCACCCTCCATATTTGAGATCCCTGATATGTAGGATACTATATCATTCCCTTCTCTGCCTTTTACTGAGTGATTCAGCGAAGAATACTCTTTCCATTCGCAGCTTTCATTCTCAAGTGGGTACTTGGTTTTGATATACTGAGTTAGTTCTTTTTCAAGCATAGTTTACCTCAGTTTTGCTAGTTTAATACTTTCCAACAGCTTCTCAGCCGGTTCCCAATCCGCGGCTTGACGAGTTTGTTCGAGTTCCTGATCTGTGAGGAGCTTGCCCTCAAATGCTTGCTTCAGCAGGCTTTGTTTCAGGGCTTCTGCTTTACTTAGGCTCTCGTCTAAAGTCTGGTTTAACTTATCGGCTACTGAGAAACGAGTTTCTATCCCATTTACTATTTCTTGTTGTTCTTCTACACTTGGAACCGGTACAGGTATTATGCTAAGTTCTCTTTGATTGATTTTTGGAAGAACACTACGAGTACCAGCAGTAGATGCCATACCAACGAAGGTTGATGACAACATATAATACAATAAGAACTTACTGTTTATCTTGCTTGTAAGCGGGTACATATCTGCACTACAAAGCCCAACAAAGCCCACTAAGACCACTTTAGATAAATAAGGTCGAATTTTGGAGTACACTATTTGCCCTTTGTGGAATTTATGCTTAGGACTAAACACTTTATCCTCTTCTATAGTTTTGTAACCAAGTAATAATCCAGATTCTTTCTCAATGTTGTCAGGGGCTATGTGAGGGTAGTTCAAATAGTCGGCGGGATTCACTAGATTGGAATTGATAGTGCACACATCTTTGAAGCCATAAATCTTCCAACCAGAAGGATATTCTGTTTGGAGCTCTCTCATCCTCGCATCTGATTTAGCTAAATTGTAAGAAGTCAGGTCGGTATGCTGTTTTCTCCAGTCTTCTGTGAGTTTCCCGGTAAAGGCTGCCTTGAGGACAGACTGCCGATAGGTCTTTATCTGTTCTTTTGCCAGTTTTAAGGAAGCAACTGCATTATCAAGATCACTTAAGAGTGTTTCAAGCTTGGCCACTATTGCCCGTTGTTCAGGGAGTGGGGGAATGGCTATTGGTAATAATCGGAATTGAGTTAAATTGAAGGCTGGTTGAGCGGTAGCCTTAGATATTTTCTTTATTAGCGATTGAAGATAAGGAGAAGTTATGTAGTGGTAAACATATTTTAAGCAGACTTGTTTTGATACTGTGAACTTCAGAAGATTTGCAGGTATTATTGCTTGCTTCATATTAACTGGATATATACCAGTCTTTCCGATAGATCCAATTTTTGCAATTATGATATCTCCGCCTTTTACCTCACTTCTTTGTAACTCCTTATACTTGGTATGAGAAATGAAGCGAACAGCATTGTTTGAATAATCACCCTCTAGATTCTTAGTGGTCAGCACTGGAATCCCATTGTTCTTGTCATCAATGTAATCAGAGGTTTTTAGATTTGAGCCAAATGGACCATCTACTATAGCGTTCTCACCCTCTCCTAGGTCTGCCAAAGTACATGAACTCCAAAACTCCTGAAACACTTTGTTATCTAAACCCATAACTACGCAATCAAATATTGATTTATTTCATCAACCAGTTTGTCTATCTGTTCGCCAAACAGTTCCCACATCTTATCCAAGCCTCCCTTTTCAACAAAAGGGGTAAGGGACAAATCCTCTTTAGAGAAGGAGAACGATGAGCTGATATGTTCTTTTATCATCCTTAGCCAGGTCATCTGCTCTTCGTTAAACTTAAGAGCACCTGCCTGGGCAGTAAAGACCCAGTTCTTGAAGTTTTTATCAATAGTTATCTTTAGGGGAGTTACAATATCATCCAAGCCAATCACTCTACGGACAAGGGAAACCAAAGCAACCAGCTCGTTTTTGGGAGAGCTGTGCTTTATGCCATCCAGTTGTTCATAAGCCTGCCATATCCTTACGGGGAGCAAGATGGGCTTATCCTGTTTCAGCTTGATGAGTAGTTCTTTCACCATTTTCAGGTTCAATTCTCTGCGATTATATGGCTCGCTATAAAAGAACTGTAAAGCCGCCATTTCTGCCTTGTGAGTTTCGATATACTCGGCAAAATCCAGCACCAGTTTTAGCGCATCTTCCCGGGTTTGATTGCTCCACTCTGCCAGCAGAAGCGTATCAGGATTGTGGGTGTCTACAATCTGTTTAAGGGCTTTGCGGGCATTCTCCAACACAGCTATAACTTCCCCGGTAAAATGGCTTTGTGCTTTATCTGCCAAGCTATCCTGTGCCTTTTCAGTTTGTTCTTCGGAGGGCGTTTCTGCTTCTGATATCCGGTTATCTGCTTTTGCTTTGGTGACAATGCAATCGGCATCATAGGCATTTAGCAAGTCCTTCACCACCTCATTTAGCGGGGCTCCCATAAGCTCTTTAAGCCGGGAACCGGTATCAGGACTTATCACCATATCCAGCCGCGCCAATCTGCCCGCTAAAGTGGTGAACAAATCTTCATCTTTTACGCCTACTGCCACCGATTCCAAGAGGTTTTTTAGGGGTGTGCCGGGTTTTCTATCCAGAGGTCGGCTATCTGTTTTAATAGATTTGGTAGCGCCGACAGCGTCAATTATCACAAAATGGTCTTTGGTATATTTGGCACTGGGTGTAACCTTCTTCAGGTCGTCCAGAGCAATGGTTCTGGTACCTCTGCCCTTCATCTGTTCAAAGTAGTTACGGCTGCGCACATCCCGCATGAAGATTAGAATTTCCAGAGGTTTTACATCAGTTCCGGTAGCTATCAAATCTACGGTTACAGCAATGCGGGGATTGTAATTGTTGCGCAATTGAGCCAAGAGGGATTTGGGGTCTTCCTCTGCTTTGTAGGTAATCTTCTTGCAGAAATTATAGTCCTCGTTGAACACTTCCCGGGTAATAGTTATTATATCCTCGGCATGGCTATCATCTTTAGCAAAGATAAGGGTTTTGGGCAGTTCTTCCCTTTCTGGGAAAAGCTTGGGATAGTTATCTTTGAAGGCTTGGACAACCGTTCTGATCTGGTTTTTGTTTACCACGTCCCGATCAAGCTGTTTTGCCGTGTAGGATATATCGTCGTCCAATCTTTCCCAGTATTGCTTCCTTGTCCACTTTTCGCGCTTCATGATATCTGAGCCTTGATAGAGCTTTGCTCCCTGAGTACCAACCTCGGTCTCTATCAAAAAGGTATCATAGCCCACGTTTACGCCATCGGCAACAGCATCTTGATGAGTATATTGGCTTACAACATTCTGCTCGAAGAAGGCATAAGTCCGCTTATCGGGTGTGGCAGTTAAGCCCACGAGGAAGGCATCAAAATAGTCCAGTACTTGCTGCCAGACATTGTAAATACTTCGGTGGCATTCGTCAATAACTATGAAATCAAAGAACTCTATGGGTAGCTTGGGGTTATACTCCACAGGCATGGGCTCTTTCTTTTTCCAGATTTCTGCAGGATTAATGTCCTCTGCACCTTCGGGTAAGTCCTTACCTTTCAAGATGGCATAAAGCCTTTGGATGGTTGAAATATACACCTGGCAGTCTTCCGGGATTGATCGCGATTGTAGCCGCACAACATTATAAAGCTCGGTAAACTTGCGGTTTTCATCGTTGGGTAGATACGAGATGAACTCTTGTTCAGCTTGTTCACCCAGATTGCGGGTATCCACTAAAAACAGAATGCGCTTTGCATTACAGTGCCGAAGTAAACGATATACCGCGGTTATGGCAGTAAATGTCTTTCCGCTTCCTGTTGCCATTTGGATTAAAGACCTGGATTTGGCATGCTTGAAGGCAGCTTCCAGATTGTAAATTGCTGTTATCTGGCAATCGCGCAGGTGGCTTGTGTTTAAGTCGGGAAAATTCTGCAGCCTTGCCCGGAGCGGATTTTTATGGCTTATCCATTCTCTAAGGGTGCTTGGCCTATGGAAGCTAAACAACTCTCTAAATCTTGGTTTAGGATCGTCCAGGTTCATAAACTTGGTAATTGATCCTGTGCTGAGGTAAACAAAGGGAAGGGCTTGCTGGTCTTTGAAGTACTTCAGCTTGCTCCCGGAATAGTCCACCGCCTGGCTTTCGTGGGTATTAAGCCGATAGGCTTCTTCTTCGCTTTTTGCCTCTAGGATGCCAAGTGGTTTTTTATCCACAAACAATAGATAATCCACGGGACCAACCTCAGTTTGAAACTCCCGAACAGCTACACCAATGCCCGCACTCAGGTTTACCTCCTGCTTGCTCTGCACTTTCCAGCCTGATGCTCTCAGCATCTCGTCAATCTTATCTCTGGCTATTTGTTCAGGATTTTGATTGGGCAAAACTACCTCTCTGTAACTTCTCCTAGGCACTTATCCATGCGTTTAGCAATGCATCAAAGCTTGGGATTATTGTCAATATAAATAATTCGCCAGTACATGAGAATGAATTGCTAAGTGCTAAAATCCCTCACCAAATACTTATTTGTGATTCAGTTGGGCATTAGAGGAGTACCCAACTCTCTATCATCCTATAAATTTACTCCACTAGCTATACCCATACCAGATAGATATGTCTAGTCCTTGTACGTTGTGCTAAACTTCAATCAACCGAGACTTGCCAACTCCTACCCCATGAGTTCATCTGCGGATACCAATAGAATGTGGCTTCTTATGACTCCAACTTCAATGTTGAAAGCTATCCGATTCGGAATTAGAGAAGTTGTTTGTGTAGTTGTCATGATACGATATTAAGTGATGATCAAAGATTTCAGTCCTTTGTTTGCGTTTTACAATATGGCGGAGACCTATCTTCTTCAGCCCTTTTTTGGTTTTTAAACTCAAATCTAATGTTGATACCAGCAATGCCTACTTTTATCTCTTTAATCATTACGTTTTTATCAGACATTTGCTTTATGACACATAATAAGACTAGTACTAGGATTAGTGTGCTTAAACCATAGATTAGCATCGTTAAGAAATTGAACACTAACATCATATCCTCCAACATATTTTAAATTAATGCTTTTAACGCGATTCATTGGTCTTCAAGTTCATGGTTATCTTAGCGTGTTTGAAAATTTCTCACTTTCTTTCGTACTATTTACCACCTACCATAAATACGTTGCCACAGTGCAGAGACTACATATAATGACTTGAAAGTAAATCATTCTAATGTCTCTTCAGTATAGATACACACCACATGCAATAACTTGGTTGCTTCTGGAAGAGAAGTTCCAACTGTAAGTAAGAGAGCAAGTGGTAGTAGTATTCCAAAAATTTGCACCAATCGAGTACCTCCAGAAAGTGACTATCTATAGGAATATATTGCTGATGTAGCTTCCAGTTACTTCACTGAAACCAAAATCTGCTAACTGCATAGCTTCGTCTAATACAAGCTACTTAGGTGGGTCAAATTAACGTTGTGTGAATATAGACAGCGGGATGCTGCTACTACTATTTGCTGACGAAATTGTTGTTCTGGATTCCAAATCAGGTTTGGAATGACGGGTTAACGAAGCGATATTTGTCTGGGGGGGGTAAACCAAAGGTATATGGGCATGTTAGATGTTGTTTATATTACCCCCAACTTCCATGGGGGGATAAATCCACCCCCCCGGGAGGGTGGGGTTTTTTTTATTTAGGTGTTCTTACAATCCATACCCGGGGTTACGCTATTGCTGCACCCCGGGCTAGTATCTGTCGCCCACGAGGGGCTTGTTCATTTCGTGGGGTGTCGTAACGATGGTCTGCGCATTGCTGCGCAATGCTCCGAACCCATCGCTATAATATGTCGCCCTCCGGGCTTAACGGCAGGATATAGTTTATTCCATAAGCATTCATTGGGCAGACACACAGGGAAAGCCCACCTACATTGTATTATTAACCTGCTAACCCGTTAACCTGCTAACCTGCAATGTGCGCAGCTCGTTTAACGTCTAACGTTTACCGCTTAACCCACACCTTTTTCTCTGCTATTCTCTTGTTTCTCTGCTTTGCTCTGTGTTGAATAAAGTTTTTAATATTGTTTGCAATGCGCATTATTCCCGTGCATCTCCGAAATCTGTATAGTCCGATTAACCTCTAACCTTTACCATTTAAACCCACCCGAGTTGTGTCGCCCATGAGGGGCTATTGCCACATTTGGTACCCTTACGAGGGTCTGCGCATTGCTGCGCAATGCTCCGAACCCATCGCTATACTATGTCGCCCTCCGGGCTTAACGGCAGGATATAGTTTATTCCATAAGCATTCATT
>CALDSN010000114.1 GCA_937924555.1 uncultured bacterium
CAAATCTAAGGGAATTCCCCTTGGATTGGGACGTCCGTCACAATATAAGTTTTAATTATACCTTCCGTATTGGGCGTGGTGAAGAGTTCTTCATTCCTTTTACAGATTACATTCTTCCCATCGATGATATTGTAGCCAACCTCACTTGGAGCTATGCTTCCGGTTCTCCCTATACTCCTCAGAGCTATGAAGGTAACAATAATTTCTTGGATACCAATAGTAAACGCAAAGCTCCAACTCACTCTGCAAACCTTAGGATTACCAAGGGTATTACGCTACCAAACAAGGCAAGCATGCGTTTATACATGGAAGTGGAGAATTTATTTAAGAAGACCAATATATATGATGTCTATTCCAAAACAGGATCACCCTATTTTGATGGTGCTGATTTGGAAGACACTCAGCTTGGTTATGTATTCCCAGAAGTGGAATATACCTATAATCTGGCTATCAACAACCCAACCTATGTTAATGACTTCAGGGGAATCACCTTGGGCATTATCTTTAACTTCTAAATTATTCCAAGGAGGAATTATAAAATGAGAAAACTCTCGTTGATTATGCTAATAGTGATGATGAGCTTCGTATTCGTAAGCCTCGCATACGCTGTTGAACAAGCTGCTCCGGCTACCGGGGGAGGAATGCAAAGCTTTGCCGAACTAGTTTTTGGCAGTGGACTGGTGAAGTGGTTCAAAGATGGTGGCTGGGCTATGTGGCCTATCCTTATTGTTACTGTTTACGGTTTAGCATACGTTATATGGAAGTTTATTGCCCTGTTGACCGGAAAAACTAACCTGAACAGCTTCCTTGGCAAAATCACACCTCTTATTAAAGAAAAGAAGTATAAAGACGCTATTGAATTAGCCAAGAAAACAAAAGGTCCGGTGGCTGCTATTGTTTATGCTGGCTTGTTGAAGGCAGACAAGGGCATTGATGCAGTTGAGAAGGCCATTGAAAATGCTGCAGTGATTGAGATGAGTTTCCTGGAAAAGGGATTTATTGAATTGTCCTCTGCTATTACACTTGCCCCCATGCTTGGGTTCTTAGGTACTGTTGCCGGTATGATTAGCGCATTCGATGCTATCGCAGCAGCCAGAGCAGTTGATGCAACAATTGTTGCAAGTGGTATCAAAATTGCTCTAATTACTACTGAAGCCGGTTTGATTGTAGCCATTCCGGTGCAGTTCTTTAATAATATATTCGTGACTATGGTGGATAGCCAAGTTATAGACATGCAACGTGCTTCCGAGAAAGTGATTGAAGCCCTAATTGAAGCATAGGGGGTTCTGATGAAGATCGCTCGTAAGCGGAAGGCCAAATCTGAGATACCGACAGCGTCTACCTCGGACATCGCCTTTCTGTTGATCATCTTTTTCATGGCGACAACCAAGTTTGACGTCAAGGAAGGGATAAAAATAGTGTTGCCTCAAGCAACTGAAAAGCAAGAAGGTCAAGTTCAGTCTCTTACATTGACAGAGAAGGAAATGACTCGTTTTCAGATTATGGCTGATGGGCAGATAGCGATTAACAAAGAAGCTCCAAGGACACTTGAAAACAACGAGCTTGATATGTTGATCCAGAAGAAAGTTAAAGAGAATCAGGATATGATTTTCAAGGTAATTACCGATCGTGAAGCGAACTATAACGAGATGGTTAGAGTTGTTGATCGGTTAAAAGCTGCGAAGATCGAGAAGATATCCTTATCCACGAATTAGGAGGAAAGATGGCTTTTAATCTAAAGAAAAAACGTGATGCTGCCATTCCTCAGTGCTCGATGGGTGATATAGCATTCTTGCTGCTATTGTTCTTCATGGTATCAACTGTATTTGTGCAGGAAAAGAAATTCTGGGTTGAGAGAGAGCGTTGGCCGATAGCTGACAGTATTGAACGAATTCCCAGAAATCATACAACCACGATTTATGTGATGCGGGACGAGACAATTCTTATTGATGATATACCGACAAGAATAGAATCTGCTGAAGATGTTTTTGTATCAACTACCTTGGTGCGGAAAAAGACAGAGGATCCTGATCTTATTGTTTGTTTCCGTACAGATAGAGACACTAAGTACGGCGTAATGTCCGACGTGATGCGTCAGCTCCAAGATGCCAATACATTGGTTGTGGCGTTTGAGACTCAACAACGTCAAAACTGAAGGTGGTTATGATGAACATTAACACGAATGATTGGAAAGACCTTGCCAATGCACAATTTGGCAAAGCTCTGGCTTTATCGCTTACTCTGCTCATATTCGGGATGATGGTTACTCCCAAGATTGAAGTTCGTAAACAGGTTTTTAAATCTGATCAGATGGAATTGGTAGATATCCCCATGGAGGAACGTGAGAAGATTGAACCTCCACAGACCGAAGTGAGCGTAGATGTCAGTTTTGAGATTAGTGATGACCTGGGAACTCAGGAAGTGGATATGAAGGCTTACGAGGATGCTATTTCCAAAATTGGCAACATCTATAGCACTACCGCAACATCCAGTACGGTACAGGACGATCGCCCCGTGAACTTTGTGGCTTACGATGACCCTCCTGTGGTTATCGGAACAATAGCTCCAGAGTACCCTGAATTTGCCAGAAGAGCAAAGCAACAAGGTACTGTTGTGCTTGAAGTTGAGGTGCTTAGGGATGGTAGTATTCGCAATATTGAAGTAAAACGCTCCGTTCCAGGTGGACTTGATGAAGCTGCAATTGCTGCTGTCAGGAAAGTGAAGTTTCAGCCGGGACGTAGTAGCGGGCAACCAGTGGATTGCGTCGTGATTATACCTGTAGAATTTAAGATAAACTAAATTGGGAGTGTTTCATGAAGTTGAATAAACTCGGAATCTGCCTAAGCCTCCTTCTTATGATGTTGGTAGGCTCTGCTTTTGCGCGAATGGCAGTCCCGTCAACTGGAACCAAAAAACTGGATCTATCCAAGTTTCATAACGTGGGCAACATTTGGCTCAGGGTTAGCAACTATGGATTCTTTGGCTCAGGAGATGATGTTGTTCCGCAATATCCGTCATTAGAATACCCTGGCGGTAGCGGTACTGATTATCTCTATCAAGGTGCTCTGTGGTTTGGAGCTAAGAAACAACGCAGAGATACCAACGGAAAGAAGCTGTATTGGGAGAATTACCCTCCCAATGATAATACTCGTTTAATCCCGGAGAATTCTCCTGAATGGAATGCTTCACTTACACCAGTCCGAGATACTCTGGTTACCGTGGGGTTTGATGGAGATGCGGATTTGTATGAATTCTTGCCCGCATATAATCCTTTGTTGGTTTCTAATCCTGATATGACTGAGGCCTACGATCAATACAACCCTCTGGATGGAATGGCTTATGCGTCCACTCGTTTTAATAGACGAGGGGTTGACGATGATGGTGATGGAAAGGTTGACGAGGATTTTGTCGGATACACATTCCCGATGCGACAAGGAGCCGAGCTTCCGGCTGCCTTCAATCAATTTGGTGGTGCTTTCCTCCACAATCTTGATAACAACGTGTTTGGAGTTCTGAACGATGCAGCAAATCTAGAGATATGGTTCCCTCTGGGATTCCAAGAGCTTGCTTTTGACAACTATCCAGCTTTATATCCTATGACTACGCCGTTGGATTATGCATTTACCAATCCACATGATGATGATGGTGACGGAAGAATAGATGAGGATGGTGCTCCTGTTTCTGAGCAAGACTATATCTCATATTACTACGATTATTGTCCATTCGATTCACCCGGAGAGCGTGATTATGGCTCTGCTAAGCAATCCAGCAAACACATTCCCCTGAATGTGCGTGTTCGTCAAATGAGCTACCAATGGAGCTTTGAGTATATCAAGAACTTGGTTTATGTTGAGTTTAACATCACCAACATGAATAAAGAAGACACTCTGTACGACTGTGCAATGGGTATATATATGGATGCAGACGTAGGTCCTCAAACCTGGGGTGCTGAGAAAGCTGCTGACGATAAATCCGGATATGTTAAAGGTTCTGGGTTCGAGTTTGCTTACACATTTGATGCAGACTTTGATGGTGGGTTAAGCCCCGGTCTTGTTGGAGCCAGAGTGTGTACCCCTGATCCTGAAAAACTGAAGTTCCATTGCTGGTATTGGGAAGTGGGTAAAGGTCCCGACGATGAAGATCCTTTGGACTTGAACACCACCAATAAAACAGCCAATGAAAAGTATTGGTTGCTTACCGGAAGGAACCCCAACAACGAGAAATATACTGCATTGCGACCTGAGCTTGATAGTGAAACAGAATTTGTCCAAGGAGATGCCAACGATACCAGATTCCTTTTTGCCTTCTACGGCTCACAACCTCTTAATGGGGTAGAGCCTCCTGCTGAAGAGAGATGGAATCTTGAACCTGGCAAGACAATGAAGATTGTGGTTGCCGTGTTCCCGGGTGACAATCTTCCTGAACTTAAGCGTTCTGCAAACTGGGCTAAGGAGGTTTATGACCAAGCTCAGGAATTAGTAGATGTGGTTAAGCCAGATATCTTCACACACTATAATCCGCCAGAACCCCCCGAAATTCCCAAGATGTATGCTGAAATAGTGGAAGAACCCAGCTTTGGGATAGATCTTTATTGGGACAACCGTAGTGAATTCTACCAGGATGTGAAAACCGTTGCTTCGGCTATTATGGGTTGGCAGTTCCCTGATGCACCGCGCGTAAGTGGATTGGATAGTGATCCCAATATCTATCTGCCCAATTGGGATGGTATTCCTGAAGAATTCCGCCCAGACATGACACTTCCAGAGGATAAAAGGTATAACAACCAAGCTTTGGTTAATCCCTACACTGCTTTTAGACTTCGTCATGATTTCCAAGGCTATAGTGTTTGGGGAAGAAGCGGAAGCGGAAGCCGAGAAGATTGGGAAATGGTGAATCGTTGGGATAAGAAAGATACCGTACAAGACAGGAACGATTATTCCATCAACGATAATTTCCCAGCAGATTTCCGCAATTTTGGCGGATATTTGGGCATAGATACGGGGCTTCCCAACAAGAATGCCTGGCAGAATACCACTGAATACACAAAGTTCTATAAGTTCAATGACACTTATGATCTTGTTCCGGTTACAGCCACGGATGATTTCTATGGTTATCCCATCTATGATCCCGATAAAAACTACGATGACGCAGCTCTGGAAGCTGCGGCAGATGATATTGACACTGCCTATCCTGGAAGCGACAATTTCACTTATAGACAAATGTTAAAAGCGAGATTGTTCAAGCATCCGTCTATGAGAACGGATGTGTTTGACAAACTCTATGATCCAAAGCTGATACCTCTACCTGGCATGGCATATGCAGCAGGATCCACTCCCTCGGATAGTGAAATGGACTTGCTGAAGAGGCAGAGACTGGCAAGGCGTTATTACCGTTCCTCAATTCCTTACCCTACTAAAGGTATTGAATATTATGTAGCAGTAACTGCTTATGATAGAGGTATTCCTTCTGTAGATTTGGACTATCTGGAATCTGGACGTGATGCTGATGCCAATATGCAGGTTTTCTTCCCCGGTAGCGTTGCTAAACAGAAAATGGACGATATCATGGTGATTCCAAACCCCTATATCGGAAGAAGCAAGTTTGACGGGCGCTTGGAAAATGACGAGAAAGGTGATAAAAGCCGCAGACTTTGGTTTGCAAATTTACCACATACTTGCAAGATTCGTATCTACACTCTTGCCGGTGATCTGGTAAAAGAGCTTGATCACAATGGCGCAAGTCAAACAGATATCATCACAATATCAAGAGCAAGCCCATATAAGGGGATGTCGGCCGAGGGTATGCACTCTTGGAATCTCCTTTCCAAGAACAACCAGATAATAGCACCCGGCGTGTATCTATTCTCGGTTGAAAACAAAACCGATGGTAAGATAAAAGTCGGTAAATTTGTAGTCGTGAAGTAAGGGAGGAATTATGAAGAAAGCTCTTATTCCGGTACTTGCTATAGCGATGATAGCTTTACCGATATTCTTAGCCGCAAAGCCATTTGGTAAAACAGGCACTGTTGGTATGCAGTTCCTTAAGCTTGGTGTTGATGCCCGTGCCATTGGTATGGGTGAAGCCTACACTGCCGTTTCAGATGATATATCTTCCACTTATTGGAATCCTGCTGGACTGGCACCTGCATACCAGAATCAGGCTTTTATCTCGCACACCAACTGGCCTGCCAATATTATGCAAGAGTATGCTGCCGGGACATTTACCAATGGTGTCTCCACTGTAGCTCTATATGGTTCTGTGTTACACATGGATAAAATGGATGTTACCGATGAAGATACCTTTGCCCCTACTGGCGAGACATTCACGAATAGCAGTATTGCCATGGGAGCCTGTTATGCGCAGCAATTCACCAACAAATTCTCAGCTGGGGTTGGAGTAAAATACCTCAGAGAGAACTTATACACTTATGAAGTAAATAGCTACGCAATTGATCTTGGTTCCATCTATAACACAGGTTGGAAAAATGTAAAAATTGGTATGGCACTCCGGAATTTCGGACCTGACATCCGTTATCGTGTTGATGATGATGAAGATGGTGATATCGATGAAGATCCTTATGACCTCTTCGATAATGACGGAGATGGCAACAAAGACGAAGACGGTTCAGAATTGGAAAGTAAGATACCCATGAGTTTTTCTTTGGGTATCAGCGGAGATATCAAGCGCGATGAGATGAATTACTGGATTGCATCTCTTCAGCTTGATAATGTTATCGATAGAATGGAAACTTGGAACTTGGGTTCCGAGTATAAATTAGGAAACATATTCTTCCGGGCTGGTTACCAGTTTGGCTATGATAGTAATGGCTTCAGTACCGGGTTAGGTTGGCAGATTCCCTCAAGTTTGGGGATCTTTAACGTAGATTATGCATATACAGATATGGGTTATCTAAAAGAGAGCTTTGTAAAAAGCGCTCACAGGGTATCCATAAAACTGAGATATTAATTGGTTAGTAAAATGAATCAGGAGAGAACAATGAAAAAAGTACTGTTGATCGCCCTCTGTCTTGGATTCCTGGTCGGTGTCGTTTATGCAAACGAGATAATGAAACCGGTCGCGAAGAAAGCGCTTGAGAGCCCCCAGGTGGCAGGTATCGCAAGATCCCGCACAGCACCTGAATTTACTTTCACGAAAGTCCCCACGTCCTTGATTAGTTCATATAATGACTACATGATTGGTAGCTACAATGGCTTACCTCTTCGTGTGGTCCCCGAATCAGCTGGTGGCGGTTACTTCTTGACCTATCATGGTCAACGCACCGCAACCGGTACTCGTCGTGTGTTTTATTCATATTTGAATGCCACCGGTAATGTGGTTAACAATGCTGAAATCACCCTTGATAATGTTAGAGAAGGTTTCCCAACCCTCGCGGTTGATCCTGTATCCGGCAAGCCTTTCTATGCATGGCACGCTAATACCGATGCAGACGCACCTCCTGAAGTTCGTTTTGTGACGGATGCATTCATTGATGGTATCGACGGATTGTGGAATGAACTGCAGGCAGTCATCGATAACCCCACCATAATCAATGCTACTACTGATAACGAATTCATTTGGCCTACAGCCACCATCGGACCTTCCAACATTGATGGAAAGCGCAGAATATACCTTCAAGCCCGTAATTATGTTTCCCATGCCATGGACGCAAGCCCTTCCGAGAATGTATATATTGCCTATGCAGACTTCAGTGCTTCCGATATAGAGAATAGTGTTCCCTTGCAGTGGTCTTACACCAGTATCCCGGATTTAAATGCATGGAATGTTGACACCACTACTCTTCGTCGCCCCAACCATGTATTGGTGGCTGATGATGCTGGCGCAATCTATTATATCGGTTACCATGGCTCATGGGATGCCGATGATATGCCCGTTGATGCCGATGATTTTGATGTATTCAAGCTTGATAACTATGGTGCCGGAACATGGACAAGAAGCACTTTCCCTGGCAGCATCCCCACATGGAATCCGCCAGAAGCTAATGGCAGCACAATTGGTTTCTTCCAAGATACTGATAATGGTAACGTTCCTTACACCGATGACCAGCTTAGCTGGCAGATTGCCAATTCCAGTCACACCAACGCCTCCATCGACAATAATGGAAACATCCACTTCCCAGGTTTGTGGTCTATCAACACCTACAAAGGTTCTTACTACTATGGCATGCAGTTTGTGAAGGAGTTTGTTTACAACACTAACACCAACACTGCTCAGGTTAAAGAAATTTATCCTAACAAGGATGATTACTTTGATACCTTCAACCAGGCTTTCACCCCTTGGGATACTGAAGCTCCCTTCGGTGTTGTCGATACTTTCTATGTCGATAGCAACAACGAAGAATTCCCCGGAATGGTTGGTGACTGGAACTTCCCCTACTGGAACGACGAGTCTCATGACAATGCAATGATGTTCCACTGCGGTAACATGAAGATTACTGAAAAGAACGAACAAGGTATGCTTGCCCTCGTGTGGCAGAACTCCCAACGCGCCAGATGGTATAATGATAGCCAGATTGAAGATTATACCGCTTTTGCAAACACCCCCGAAATTTACATTGCTGTTTCCTCGGATGATGGCGATACTTGGAGCGAACCCATCGTGATTAACAACCAAGAAACTCCTCAATTTGCCGGCATCAAACCCATGTGGGTTTATCCTGCAGATAAGGTGATTTATACGGGAACGCAAGGTGACCACATGGTTGGTAAGCTTGGACTTATGTTCTATGATGACAACACATGGGGTTCCAACTCCCATTCCCCAACAGAGTTCCCGAATGATGGTGGTAGAGTGATGTTCACTGAGCTGCAGATTGTATTCCCCACTGTTGCTAACGAAGATGTTACCGTAACTCCCGTTACCAACCTACTTAACCAGAACTATCCCAACCCCTTCAACCCGGAAACCACCATCAGCTTCGATATGCCCAAAGCTGCCAATGCCAACCTTTCCATCTACAATGTGAAAGGTCAGCTTGTTAAGACCCTCTTCGACGGTCAGGCAAAGTTTGGCAGAAACGAGCTGGTTTGGAATGGAACAGACAACAACGGTTCCAGCGTTTCCACAGGTCTCTATTTCTATCGCTTGTCTGCAAATGGCAAGGTAGAATCCCGTAAAATGATGTTGATGAAATAATAGTAATCGACTGACTATATGCAAAAGCCCCGGGAACTCCCGGGGCTTTCTTTATCTTAAGGATATCTTGCTCAATTGCCCTTAGCTGCCATTGCACCAGCCATCCAACCCGTAGATACCGCCATCTGTATATTGAACCCGCCCGAGGGCAGGTTATAATCCATAATCTCACCTGCGAGATACAGCCCCGGACAGAGGCGCGATTGCATGCTTTTGGCGTTAATCTCGCTTAAGGGCACTCCTCCCGAGCTTGCCATTGCGGTACTTAACTTTTCCACCGCGGACACCTGGAACTGTGTGTAACTGAGCATCGTGGTTATCAACATCAAGTCCACATGATTGAGTGTGTTGATTACCCTACTATGATCGATATTTGCTTGCTCGAGTAAAACCTTCATCAGGCTTTTGGGAACAGGTAGTTCGCACAGAGCGTTAAGCACATTCATTTTTGGATATTTGGCTACTGCATGCTGCAATGCCTCAATTGCATTGGGCACCCATCTGATAACTATCTCCGAGTTCTTTGCCAGCCTGTAACAGTTATCCAATATCAAGGGACCGGATAGTCCGGTATGGGTAATCAACAAGTCTCCACTGGCTGAGAAGTTATCATCTTTTGTCCTGAATGATGCTCGCACATTAGATAATGATATTCCGGCACAAGCGGTGAACTTGCCGAAGTCTTCGATATTCACACTGCCAAGGTGGGGTTTAAAGGTTCGCATTGCATGCCCCAAACTCTTTAACGGTGCCAGCAACTTCCCATCGGAGCCAGTTTGGGGATAGGATGCACCACCAGCGGCTATGATGAGTTTATCTGCCATAAGGCTTCCACCATCCTGCATTTCAAGCTTAAATCCACCGGCTACCGAAGATATTCCCTCTACCTTTGCTCCATAAGCTACTTCAGCCCCTGCCTGAAGGGCGAGTTGCAACATTGTGTCTCGTACATCAGTTGCGCGCAAGGAGACGGGGAACACTTTCCCATCTTCTCTGGCAAAACTGGGGCACCCCGCTGTCTCCAGTAATTGAATGAATGCATCTTTATCGAAGTTGTAATACGCCTTTTTAAGATAGTTGGCGTTTTCGCCACAGCGCTTTAGAAAGTCTTGAACGGGCAGATTATGAGTGAAGTTGCACTGTCCAGCACCACTGATGAGCAGCTTAATCCCGCAAGCAGCATTTGCTTCCAACAAGAGTACTTGCTTATGTCTGTCAGTCCTACAGGCAGATATTGCCGCTGCCAACCCCGCAGGTCCTCCTCCCACGATTATTATATCTTTGCGTTTCATTATAATACCTTCTAATCCATATTCTCGCAAGCTGAGATGTTCCCGCTACAATGTCAAGTTCAAATCCACTTTCTGTCTTTATTCTTAGCTCATATTTCTTTTATGCTTGACTTCTCCCGCATGGGGCAACAATAGGCAATGAAGTAACCTTGAGGTGATGAACCATGAAAGTAGCACAGGTATTGGCGCATATAGAGACTTTTGCCCCTTTGGGCTTGGCTCTTAGTTGGGATAATGTGGGTTTACTAATCGGAGAGCGTGATTGGGAAGTATCCAAGGCTTTTATCTGCCTGGATGTGAGCCCCAATGCGGTGGAAGAAGCCATCCGTAATGGCTGTGACCTTATCCTCAGCCACCACCCCCTTATCTTCCGCCCCATCAAGGGAATCAACAATCCACTGCATCTGAAGTTGATTATGAACCATATTGCCGTTATCTGCCTGCACACCAATCTGGATGTGGCACAGCATAGCGTGAACCATGTTTTAGCAGAAAAGCTGGAACTATATGTGGTGGATACCCTCAGCTCAGAAAGCGGAGCGAAGTATCAAAGCATTACTGTATATACGCCTCCACAGGCAAGTGCAAGCATTTGTGAAGCAGCTTGGACGGCGGGAGCGGGAAGGATTGGCGACTTTCATCACTGCTCGGATAGCCACCCTGTTGAAGGCAGCTATCAAGCCGGTTCAAAGCAGATGGAAGCAACTACTAATGCACAAGAGACAGCCCTGCACTTCATGTGTGATTCCATGTTTCTCACGGGAGTGCTGAGGGCAATCAGTTCTGTTCATCCATATACAACTCCGCTCATCATCCAACACCCGGTGGAGAATGTGAATCCGGCGTATGGCTTGGGATTGGTTGGGCAATATCCGCAAGCCATCAGTATTGCTGAACTTACCGAGAAGGTGCGCCGTAACCTATCTTGCCCCCAGCTTAAACTGTGGTTGGCTGGGCATGCACCTGAGCATAAGGTGCAAAGGATTGCCATTTGTGGAGGCTCGGGAGGTTCGCTACTTTCTCAGGCATGCGCCAAAGCAGAGCTCTTTATCAGCGGAGATATCAGCTATCATAGCTTTTTGGATAGCAGCATTCCGCTCATTGATGCCGGACATTTCTATACAGAATATCCAGTTTTAACCTATCTGCACGAGCAGCTTGCCAAGATTGCTTTACCCGCGTTGGTTATGGATATGGCGGCTCACGAGTACTCACAGAATCTACGCTGTTTCTTGTAATCATTACTTGATCATTGCCTGATCATTACCTGTTTAACATGCAATGATCAGGTAATGATCAGGTGATTCGTCCCGGGGGCTACCCTGTAATCAATAGGGTATTACTACGGACTCATTACGGACCAAGAGCGCAGTAAGTCCGTAATGATACCGCAGTAATGCCAAGGAAGCAGCAAAGATAGTGGGTGTAACAATTTTATTGCTGGATTAAGCATGATTAAGTGAAACTCGTAGTTTATGGGGATATTGTAGGGAGCTGAGAGTATAGCCAGAATCCCAAGGCTTAAAAGAACTAACGCAATGCTAAAGTGAATATTTACCTTGACAGGTTAAAGATAATCTATATAATAGCAAACATGTAGAAACAAGCACCCGATAGCGGGATTGCCAGCCACGAAGTTTGCATACATACTGATAAGAGGGATGTTAGGAGGCGGGATGCCGAATAGAGATTGTACCGTTAACGCGAGAATATTGCACAGGGGAATTATGCGCATAATCACCACTATCTTGTTGCTTTTACTTTGTATTTGCACTGTGCAAGCAGCAACAATTGAGATTAACGAGGCAAAGGAAATTGGCACAAAACTCTTTACCCATTATGTGGGAGAGAGTAAAGAACCGGCAGGCATAGCTTCTTATCCTCTAAACTCACCGGATACCCCGGATATGTATATTATGAACTTCCAGCCAAAAGGCTTCATCATTCTTGCAGCCGAGAGCAAAGCTACACCCCTGCTGGCATATTCAACCGAGGGGGCTTTTAACCCGGAACAAATCCCCGCTAATATGCAATGGTACTTGAGTGAGTATTCCCGCAGTATAGCAGAAATCCGCCATCATCCTGAGTGGCAGGATGATGTTGCCTGGGAGCAGATTGAACGCGGAGACTATACCGGCTACCCACTGACTCGTAATGTGGATCCACTTTGCAGCACCACTTGGGATCAGGATTGGCCATATAATGCTTCATGTCCCACCGATACAGGAGGACCTGGGGGTAGGGTGTATGCAGGATGCGTGGCGGTATCCATGGCGCAGATTATGAAGAAGTGGAATGCGCCAACTCAGGGAATGGGTTCGCATAGTTACACCTGTCCCGGTTATGGCAATCTGACAGCGAACTTTGGGCTTACCACCTATAACTGGTGGGACATGCCCAATAGTATCTTCATCACCAATAGTGCCATAGCTACATTGATATATCATTGTGGTGTGGCGGTGGAGACCCAGTATGGTGAAGATGCCAGCGGAGCATTATCGGAGGATGTGCGCGACGCCATGGTGAGTAAATTCCGTTATGCCTCTGCTGCGGTATATCGCACGGCAGTATCATACAGTGCCACTAACTGGGCATCCATGCTGCGTGCAGATTTGGACCTGGGTCGTCCCGTTTATTATAGCGGTTCAAATGGTGCAGCGGGACATTCCTGGGTGCTGGATGGCTATTCCGGCACGAACTATTTTCACATGAACTGGGGCTGGGGTGGCTCTTATAACGGCTATTTCTATCTGAATAACCTTAATCCCAATTCCTATAACTTCACTGTGCAACAGGCTGCAGTGATGAATCTCTATCCCCTTAGTCTGGATCCCCCCACCGATGTGGTGGCAGTGGAAAGCACAGGTGTAAACCGTAATATAAACATTTCCTGGGCAAGCGGAGGCTATTATTACAAAGTGTGGCGTTTGTCCCAGGGACAGGAAAATAATCAAGGAGCTTGGACGCTGCTAACCCCCAGCTCTATAACGACAAACATGTATGTGGATACCGCTTGGGGAAGCTTGCCGGCAGGGACATATCAATGGGCGGTGAAGGCTATCAACTATCAGGGCTTGGATTCTGCGGCTGCCTTCTCTAACACAATCGTAAGCTTGGGACCAACGGTAACCCAGAATATAGACGTGGCTGAGGGATGGAACCTGTTGTCCCTGAATGTATCTCCCCTAAACCATGCCTTAAGCTCCATTACCAGCTCTCTATCGCCAAATCTTATTACGATAAAGGGTGTGGAAGGGGTGTATGTGCCGGGGAATCCCTACTCTACATTAAGCACTTTAACGGATGGGAGAGCGTATAGCTTTAAGCTGGCAGCCCCGGATGTGCTAAGTGTTGCTGGGACGCAAATACCCCTGGACACAGAGATAAACCTTACTGCCGGATGGAATATGGTGGCATACTATCCGCAGACGATGTTAGCGGTAGCCACTGCCACGCAGGACATCACGCCATATCTGATGCAGCTTAAGGGACAGGATGGCATCTACCTGCCGGGAAATCCCTTTTCCACATTAACAGGAATGTATCCCGGAAAGGGCTATTGGATGCAGATGTCCTCCGCTCAAGCCTTCAGTTATGGTGGGGGAAAGAGAATTCGTGGAGCAGAAGATAAACCAACCCATACTGTGGTGGTACAGCCAAGCAGCATGACGATGCTTGCCTCTTGTGAAGGAGCAGAAGCGGGGGATATGTTGCTAGCAAAAGTAGGGGGAGAACTTCGTGGCTTGGAGAAGTTTATCAGTGTGGATGGCAGGATTGGCTGCTTGATACAGATATTCATCTCCGCTGAGAGAGAAGAGATTCAACTGTACCTGCAAAAGCAGGACGGGTCACAGCAGGCTATAGACTATAAGTTGATTGCTGAAGCAGAGCAACAAATGGGGAGCTTGGATGAGTTTGTGCAGCTAAGCCTAAAAGGGGCAGAAAACGAGCAGTTACTTCCTGTTATCAGCATCAAAGGATGTTATCCCAATCCCTTCAAAGAGCTTAGCACAATCACTTTGGAACTTGGTAAAGAGCTTGGTCAAGTGAAGATAGAGGTTTATAACACCAGAGGACAGAAAGTACGCACGCTGTATAATCATGAATTAGCCAAGGGAGTGCATGAGTTTGGCTGGAATGGCAGAGATGATGCAGATAATGAAGTCTCGTCAGGATTGTATTTTATAAGAACTTCTACAAAAGAGTGGGCAACAACCCGAAGAATCATGTTATGCAGATAGAAATGGTGCTATCATAAGCCAGGTAGTTGTGGTGTAACACTCAGGAGGAATCATGTTTGCGAGAATGACACTTATAATAATCACCCTATTCTTGCTTAGCTGTTTAGCAGCATCAGAAATCCAGCAAATGGGTTTATTACCTACGGCATGCGATACAAAGCTCACCGGGGTAAGAAAACATAGTGTTGCCCCAAGCTACACTTTCAGCAAGACTCCAACCCCTCTATTACAATCCTTTCAAGATTATATGATAGGCAGTTATAATGGTTTACCGCTGAGAGTTATTCCTGAATCCGCTGGTGGGGGATACTTCATGACTTATCATGGACAGCGTTCCGCTCTAGGCTTGCGCCAAGTGTTTTACGCATATTTAACTTCCTCTGGGAATGTGGTGCATAACTCTGAGTTCTTGATTGATAATTACCGTGAGGGGTTCCCCACGCTTGCAGTAGACCCCGTTAGCGGAAAACCATTTTATGCTTGGCAAACACCATATCTAACTAACGATGCACAACTTGAGATACGAGATAACTGGGACGCTTTTATAGATGGGATAGATGGTCTTTGGAATTATCCACAAGTAATAGTGGATAATCCAACTCAGATTGTTAACACCAGTTACATAACAACTGCCGATAACGAGTTCTTATGGCCCACAGCAGCGATGGGACCATCTCCGATTGGCGGTAAAAGAAGAATATATGTGGCTACAAAGAATATTGTATCTCATACTCTGGACAATTTGCCTTCCGAGAATGTGGATATCGCCTATGCAGATTTTAATGCCACAGATATTGAAAATTCCGTAGATCTTGAGTGGAGTCACACAAGTATCCCCATCTTGAATCAATGGAACGCTGATGAGACGAGTATTCGGCGTCCCAATATGAACCTTGTATGTGACAATGCAGGTAATCTGTACTATTTCGGTTATCATACTGCAAACGATTCCAATGAGGCACCCATTAACGAGCCGGATGTGGATGTGTTCAAGTGCCCTGCATACGGGGCAGGGACTTGGGAAAGACTAACCTTCAGCAGCAGTATCCCCACCTGGAATCCTTCGATAACTCCGGGGGGAGCAGGTTTCTTTGTGGATTTAGAAACCGGTACTCCCTATCCTGACTCTCAACTCAATTGGAAGATCAACAACTCCCCCCACAGTAATGCTACCATTGATTCAAGTGGAAAAATTCATATGCCTGGATTGTGGAGTGTCAGTACAGATACGGGTTCTTATTATTATGGCATGCAGTTTGTTAAGGAAATGGTGTATAATCCTGCCAGTTTATCAATATCGGTTCGGGATGTTTATCCTCAGAAGAAACCTGCTGATAACTACAACCAAACCTACTGCCCATGGGACAAAGCATTTCCTTGGGGAGAGGTTGATCAATATGAGACAGACGAGTTTGGTAACACATACCCGGTTATGGCGGGAGATTGGAATTTCCCGTACTGGAATATTGATTCTCATGATAACGCTATGATGTATCAATGTTCAAACATCAAAACAACTGAAAGCAATGCACAAGGGATGATGGCAATTGTTTGGCAAAACTCGCTGCGAGCGAAAGAATATAATGAGAGCCAAGACTCAGATTTTGAAGCATTTGCCAACACACCAGAAATATTCATTTCTGTTTCCAGCGACAACGGTTTGCACTGGAGCGAGCCAATAGTACTCAATAATCAGGAGACTGCTGCTTTTACAGGACTGAAGCCAATGTGGGTGTATCCTGCAGATAAGATCAAGTATGTTGGCTGGCAGGGACAAAACAGGATTGGGAAGCTAGGCTTGATGTTCTATGATGATAATACATGGGGCTCATACTCGGCTTCACCCACAGAATTCCCCAATGATGGGGGCAGAATTATGTTCTGCGAGTTGCAAATAGTGTTTCCCACCAACATATACAACACAGACCCTTTTGGCTCGCCCACAGTGCTTGATGGAAGCATGAGTTTAATAGCCGGGGTGGTACATAATGGTGTTGCCGCAAAGGAAGGAGATGTTCTGGCAGCTTATGTGACTGTGGGTGGTCAAGCTCAGTTGCGTGGCAAGGCAATACTTACCGTACAAGATGAAATGGCTGTGTGTTTGCTGCAAGTTTACACCGCAACTAATGGAGAGACTATCACATTTAAACTGTGGGATTCAGAAGCTGACGTTGTGTACGATATTAGCAATATAATATACAGCCAAGTAAACGGTAGTATTGGGCAATGGCCCAATGACATATTATGGCTAGTCCTTGGACATCCTAACCTGCAAACGATAGATTTGGCTACCGGGTGGAGTATGATATCCTTTAACGTCCATTCTGCCAGCATGCAGATAACAGAAATTATCGGTCCCTCCAACACAAGCATTGTGTCTATCAAATGTCCTGATGGTGTCTTTATGCCGGGTAATCCTTTTAACACACTAAGCTCTTTTATCGATGGAAAGGGTTATTGTGTGTTATCCTGCAATGCATCATCGATAAGTGTCCTAGGGTTGCCAGTTGATCCGAGCGATCCGATTCCAATGCACTCGGGATGGAACCTTTGCGCATTTACTCCCCAGACTCCTTTGGCAGCAGGCACAGCCATCTCTTCTATAGCATCAAGTCTATTGGAGCTGAAAGGAACTGAAGGAATATACATCCCTGGAAATCCATATAATACTCTTACAACTCTAAGCCCGGGAAGATCCTATTGGATGAAGCTGAACGATGATGCAACCTTACTCTATTCACCTGGAGTAAAAGCCGATGCTCAACCGTTGGTCCCCACTTGTGAGCTATGGGGTAGTCCGGTAATTAAAAGTAATAGTGAATCTATGTTATTTTGTGTTGAGGGAGAAGTGAATAACGGTGACTTACTGGCTGCATTTGTGGGTGATGAACTTCGCGGTCTTGGAACAATGACGATTTCGGGTGGTATGTACGCCTGTCTGATGCAAGTGTTTACGGATGTTGTGGGTGAAGAGCTGCTATTTAAACTATACTCAACAGACACCGGAAAGGTAGAGCTCCTTGAACCGGGCATGGTTACTGATCCCGGAGAAACGTTGGGAGACTATTCAAAAGGAGAATATGTGTTTCTGAAAACAGGTTTATCTGAAACTCAGTTGATATCTACAACCCTTGTTAGTGCATTCCCAAATCCATTCGGCGATGAGACTAGCATCACTATGGAAGTGGGCAAGAACGGAAAACATATTAAGCTGGAGTTGTATAATATTCGTGGGCAGAAGATACGAAATCTATATCAGGGACAGATGCCTGAGGGCCCACAGCAGTTAAACTGGGACGCTTGTGATGATGCAGGGAACAAAGTGGCATCAGGCTTATACTTCTGCAGGTTGACTTGTGCAGGGATAAAACAGAACCTCAAGCTAATGGTGATAAAGTAGGTGCTTTTATGATTTCTAAAGTTTGTTATATTGCATTCGCTGTTCTAATTATGTCAGCAAGCGTAGGTCACGCAATTGACCCATGGGGTACCCCTGTGGTTTTAAGCGGAAGCATGGGTGTTATGGCGCAGGTTTCGATTAACGACACACCAGCTACAAGCGGGGATGTAGTGGCTGCTTTTGTGACGGTGAACGGGATCAGGGAATTGCGGGGTAAACAAAGCGTGCAAGTGGCAAATGGCATTGCCGGTTGCTTGGTGCAGGTTTATACCGAAACGAATGGCGAGATAGTGGAGTTCATGGTGTGGGATGATAGCTCACAGCAGTTAGCAGAAGTAAACCAGGTATTGAACACTGTAGTCAACAGCTTGGTAGGTGCTTATCCCAATAACCTTTATGTTATCAATGGTACAATTGGAAATGGAGTACTGGAAACACCAAGCTTCAACCCTCCTGCAGGGACATATACAACGGCTCAATCAGTAATTATTAGCTGTGGTACACCTGAGGCGGTTATTCGTTATACTTTGGACGGGAGCGAACCTTCCCTTACTTCTCAGCCATATTCCACAGCCCTTTACATTTCACAGAATGTAACCCTGAAAGCCAAAGCTTTTAGAAGTGGGTGGATTGACAGTCAGGTTGCCACTGCAGTTTATACGTTCAGCGGAACAGCTACAGAAGATCCATGGCAAAATCCGGATGTTCTAACCGGTAGCATAATCGTGATGGCTGAAGTGGCAATTAATGGCAATTCTGCCTCAAACGGAGATTTACTTGCTGCATTCGTTACGGTTGACAATGTTGAGCAAATTAGGGGTAAGGCGCATATACAGGTTGTTGATGGTGTCGTTGGCTGTCTGATACAGGTGTTCACCGAGACCGATTATGAGATTATCAACTTCAAGGTTTGGGACTACAGTGCTCAACAAATCGTCCCTGTTACAAACCAACTAACTTCCTTGGTTGGGGCAGTGGTAGGGGCATACCCCAGCAACACCTACCATATAAACGCTGGAGCAGGGCTGATGACCACACAGAATCCGCTGTTCAATCCAAGTTCCGGCTTATATCAAACAGCGCAGAATGTGACGATCACTTGCGGAACAGCAGGCGCACAGATTCGCTACACCTTGGATGACAGTGATCCAACCCCTACATCAACATTATATACATCAGCAATCAATATCCCTTTGAATAGGGTACGGCATTTTAAAGCGAGAGCATACTGTCTTGGGTATGAGCCGAGTGAGATTGTTACCGCTAGCTACACTGTAAATGGGCCGGTTCCAACTCCCACAATCTTTCCTCCCGGAGGAACTTATGTGAGCTCGCAAACCGTTAGCATCCAATGTCTGTTTAATCAAGCACAGATATATTATACAACAGATGGCACAGAGCCTACGCTCGCATCAAACTTGTACACCACACCGCTTAGTCTAACCGTACATACTACCTTGAAAGCAATGGCAGTTATGCAAAACTGGTTAAACAGCTATACGGTTACTGCTGAATATTTGATATTTCAAACAGTGGATTCTCCGGCTTTTTCTCCATCAGCGGGAGAGTATGAAGAGTTTGTTGATGTTGTTATTAGCTGCCCAACAGAGGAGGCAGATATTTACTATACGATTGATGAAAGTTATCCAACCCAAGACTCTCAACTATATACAGAACCCTTACATCTCACCAGCAGCACAACCGTAAAAGCCGTGGCTATAAAGCAAGGATGGATTACAAGTCCCATGACTTTTGCAATATACCAAATCTCCTCTGCCAATCCGGATGAACCCGCTGTTAGTGCCCTTCCCGGTATTCGCAGTTTATACCCAAACCCTTCTCACAGCTTCACCACTATCAAGCTCGTGATGGATGACAGGAGCAAGGATTATAGGCTTTGCATCTACAATATCAGAGGCGAATGTGTGTATAAGCAAGGCGGGAGAAGCGAGGCAGAGCTTGAAGTTATGTGGGACGGGAAGAGTGACTCCGGGAAAAGACTTCCCAGTGGAGTATATCTTGTCCGCTTCAGCTCGGGAAGTTTACAGCAGACACGAAAACTGGTTTTGAACTAAGCAGATTTCGTTCGCTATTCCTCTGGGGATATCTTACGGCTCTCAGCTTTGTTTCTCTGTTTTCTCCCTAAGCCAAATCTTTGGTCATTCCCTCGTGACTCCCGGGTCGGATGAGGGAATCACCCGTGAATCACCTCTGATTGAGTAGTGTTTTAAAACAGGGCTTAATGATGTTGGTGGCGATTTCTGTAAATATCGCTTCATGAATAAAAAAGGCTTACCCACAAGGGGTAAGCCTTTTGCTTATGTCAGAGGAACTTACTTCTTTATGTTAAGAGGTAGGTTCTTGGGATTGCGTAAGCCAATGGGTTGCGAGCTCTGAACGGATTTCGCAGCCTTGCTAACTGTAACGATAGCACGGCTTTCGGAATCGGCAGTAACCTTAAAGAATGCTTTGGCACTAAGCCCGGCACTCTGCAACTCAGCATCGGTGAATTCGATATATGGATTCTCAGAGGTGCCTAACTGGGTGTATGTTCCATCAGGTGTATCGCAGGCATAGACCTTGTACACCACTGCATTTGCCACTTCTTCCCAAGAAATTCCTATGCCTCCGGCAAATGCTTCGATTCCGGAAACCACAGGTGCATCAGGAGCTGATGCAGCTTGCACATTGGCGGTAACATACAGCTTGTAGGGGCTTACCAGTCCATTGGAGAACACCCATGTTTGTGCGGTATAGGTACCGACTGGCAGGGTAGTGGCATCGATGTTTAAGGTAAGCATGCGGCTGGCACCGGCTGCCAATGTCCCATCTGTGGGAGTGCAGGATAACCAGCTTGTGGGTGGCACAATCTGCACGGGACCTGTGATATCATCGATAAACACATATCCATACTGATAGCCGTCCACACGGGGGTAGAAGAACATCACATAGATATCCTGACCTTCGTAGGCACTTAGTGACTGGTTGTAGTTTGCCCAGTTCTGGTCTGCCAAGGGACCGATGCTTGCCAAGGTGGTGAAGGAAGCCAAGAGGTTGTCGGTGGTAGATATCCTCACCTCAAAGCTCTCTGTGCTGGCATTGAACTGCTTGTACCAGAAGGATAAAGCGTCCCCTGTGCCAACTCTGAGCTTAGGGCTGATCAAATACTGAACTTCGGTATTGGCATTGGCTGCAAACACCCAAGTGTTATTGCTGTTGTATCCATATGGGGTGGAGGCAGAGCCGTATATGTCGGAGTTTGCTGCTACTGAACCTGCCCATCCCGTAAGATCCTCAGTTTCCCATGTTTGGTTTAATGCGCCATTCGGGTAAGCATAGCCACCCCAAATTCCACTAGCGGTTTCAAACTCAAGGGTGGCATTACCGTTATTGGTCATCAGGACATTGATAGATGTAGTACCGCCCACATTCACATTGGTGTTGTACGTGGTTTCTGCAGTAGATACGTTGGCATAGTCCAGATAGATGTTGTGGGTAAGAGTAGTGTTGGCGGGAATGGTGACAGATGAACTATAGTTGATGTAACCTGTTGCAGTTGCGGTAATAGGGTAGGTGTCCACAACAATGTTACTGATGGTGTAAGAGCCATACTCATCGGTATCCACTGTTCTTCCTGCAACTGCTACGGTAGCTCCTTGGATAAAGGTGGATGTTCCTGCTTTGTACACCGTCCCGGAGATGTTCCCAAACACCAGCGGAGCAGCTAAAGGAGGTAGCAGAACATCATCCAGCTTCAAAACGAACTGATCTGTGCAATCATAGTGACGGAAAGCAATGTAAACATTCTGTCCCGCATATGCGCTGAGATCTATGGTACGTTGGAGCCATGTTGCACTACTTAGGGTTTCAGAGTACAACGTGGTTGTGAATGAAGCAGTTTGATTGGTTGTGGTAGATAACATTACTGCATAGTGCTCAGCAGGCCATGCACCATCTTGAGCAGCAATCCAATAGCTCATGATATCACCGCTGGATATTGCCAGACGGGGTGTTATGAGCCAGTTATTGGGAGTTAGCGCTGCACGAGAGAAGGAACTGCGCATCCCGCTGTTCTTAGAGTCATTAATATAGGAAGCACTGCCTGCGCAGTTTGTTCCGGTGTGGGCTGCGTCAGTTGCGGTATATTGCATCCAATTGTAAGTATCAGCATCCACATCATTGGCAACCCAGCCATCGGGAGGGAAGACGGCTCCTTCAAAGCTCTCGGAAATGTAATTAGCATATCCGGTAAGCGTTATGGTTTTTGTTCCACCATTGGTGACTATTTGAACTGTGGTGGTGTAAATGCCGCTTGAGGTCGGGTTGAAGGTGAAGCCAAAGGAGGATGAGGTGTTCTGAGCAAGAGACATACCTAGATTTATGTTACTTGTGAAGGGTGTTCCCGATAGTCCAGTTACAGAGCTAATGGTTAGGTTGCCGGGTCCCACATTACTAAGAGTGAATACATCCCCGCTCGATGAAGGTGTTCCCACGTTTGCTGTTGTAGTCCAATCACTTCCCTGGAGTACAGCCACAGGAGTTGTGGCTACTGTTATAGTAAGGGAAATGGGGACAACGAGCACATCGCCACGGTCGAGTGCGCTTGGAGCAACATAATTGGAGTTGTTATAGATATACATGTTTGCATGCTTCGTTCCCGCGCTAACACCTGTTGTAGTGAAATTAAGCGGAATGGAAGCAGTGGCTCCGGGGGCAATTGTTCCGGAGAATGACGCTCCATTTAGCCATGATGTACCATTAACATATACATCAAGTAACAGATCCATTCCCAAGTCCTGCCAGCCATTTGTTGCATCATAAATTAAGCCGTTATCAGCATAAACCGATGTGGCTAAGGATTGTGGCTTGCCTGTGGAGGTTGAGCTGGGAAGGATGGATACTATAAAGTCCGTTCCCACGGGTACTGTGATAGCAGTAGGTATGGTATATGTGGAGAGCAGGTAGGTGTTTGTAGGTGTTGTGGTAGGAAGGGTTATTTCTGCTGAGGTATGTACCAAAGTGACTGTACCTGTAGAGCTGACCGTATATACTTTCCATTTGAACTTATTGGTGGTGCTTGTCCATGCGGATGATGAAGGATTGTAGAAATAGTGCCTTAGTTGAGAGAGTGTCAAGTTTCCGTCCATCATGGCAATATCATCAACGATGAAGTAGTTCCCTCGTTCGGTGAGGGCAGAGGTGATGTACTCTGCATCATCTATGCTTGCATAGCCAAACCATCCTGTGGTTCTATCGTTACTACTCACTGTTATGGGGGGGATGGGTGTGCCGTTTGTTTCGGGGCTTGGCTTTTTCCGGTTGTTTAACAATAGGTGACTGCTTCGGGATTGGGAAGCTGAAGCGATATAGCCAGCATATGTTGTGGATGCTGTACCTCCGGGGTTGGCAAGGACAACGTTTGCAGAGCCATTTTCACCTTGATAAAGTGAGGCAGAGATACTCTGGGGATTAGCCGTCAACTCACCCCATGTCAGGTTGAAATCCTGAGTGGTTGTGTTCCCTTGAGTAACCGTCACTCCGCTTTGAGAAACGCTGAAGTAGAACTGACCATCGGCATTGCAGCTAACGGTATGGCTGCCAACAAGCATGTTGCTCAGCAGATAGAATCCGCTATTGTCGGTGTAAGCAATCTTGGTTCCGGCGGTTACTTTGGCGTTTACAACAGGTGTGCTGGTTCCATATCTGAAAACATAACCACTAATGTTTCCAAACGAAGGGGGGGCAGGAGTGGAACTATCAACAACCTTGAATTCATCAACCCAGAGTGCCCAAGCGTCTGCTGATACACACTGGATGGCTATATACTTACAGTTTATAGGGATGGAATATGAATATAGTGTCCAAGTTGCAGTACTTACTGATAGATTGCTTGCCAGTGTGTTAGTAAAAGCAGTTAGAGGATCATTTGTAGTGGTTGAATACTTCACATTCATGGTTTCGGGATAGGTAGCAGATAGAGCTCTGGCGTAGAATGATACCGTACCTGCGGAGCTAAGATTCAGCTGAGGGGTAATCAACCAGTCATTGTTTGCTGTTGCATACCAGCAAGAAGCGAACTTTGCTCCCATATATGCCGGATAGGAGGCAGACATAGAGGGCGATGTTGCCCCCGGATTAAATATCATCCACGAACCTGTGTATGAGGAATTCTGCCATGTGGGGGAGGACATCCCCGAGCTTTGAGTCAAGCCATCACCATCATACTGTGTCCATGGAGAGCAGGTAAGAGAGAAATCAGAGTAATTCTCAAAACCATCGTAGAATGTGGAGTAAGTTGCACTCCCACTTAGTGAGATGGTTACGGTTCCGGCGTTTGTTACTATCTGGAAGCTTTGATTGTCTGTCCCATAGTTCACTGGCTGGTAACTGAACCCGAACTCATAAACTTGCCCATTAACCAAGGTTGTGGAAGTATTGAAGTTTGTGGTGAATTCAGTTCCACTTAGATTGGTGATACTTGTTATGGTTAGTGTTCCCTGACCGGTATTGGATAACTGGAATATGTCATCTGAGTATGAAGCATCACCCGGTGCTAAAGCACCTGCAGCCCACGATGAAATGTTCAAGGATGCAATCGGATTGGGGTTCACCCATAAGGCAGGACCGGTAATATCATCAATAATCCAAGTTCTGCTGGCAGAATTTGTGAGGGAACAATATGTTTCCAAGACAAAGTAATAATCACCTGGGGTTAGCCCGCTAGTTGCATAGGTAAAGGTTTGGGCACTTGTGGTGAGTGAAGCATTTGTGGGGAAGTAAGTAAACGGAGCAGAGCCGGTGGTGGAATAACCCACTTTTATCTGCTCGCTTCTGGCTGTTGTGCCTGCTCTTGCTTTAAAAACCAATGCAGGTGATGAGGCATTAACGGTAAGTTTAGTTGTGCGAAGTTGTTTCCCTGATTGGTTTGCTCCTGTAGCGGTTGCATTGTATCTTGCCGAATATGCGCCGCTGATATAGTTTGTGGTAGAACGTGCAAAGGTACTGGCGGTAACAGTCCATCCGGTAGGGGGGAAGGTTGTTCCCTCAAAGCCTTCGCTGAGGTTTAAGGTCATCGAGCCGGGCTTAATTCCCATCACAGCTTGCTGCCCTACATTAAAGGTATCTCCTCCGGGATTCAATGCGTTTAGCGTGAAGTAGCCATTGTATGAGCCATTCCAACCCCAGTTTACGTGGAAGGAGCTTGTTCCTTGGTAGCCATCTATTACAAATGCATGTCCACCTGCGGGTCCCGAACCGGAGTAATACACAGGGCGTGAGTTATCAATTTCGCCACGCATCATGGTGTCCCAAGTGTTCGAGGAATAGGAGGATTTGTTATAGATTTGCGCGGTATTACTATAACGGAAATAGTTTATTAATGCTGCGGGGACATCTTCGCTATATGCACCCGAGCCATCAGGGGCATACTGCATATCCACCGCCACACCAGCATGACGGCAAATCGTGGCTACGGAAGTATTAGTTGAGGTTACAGATGCCGGCATCGCTGCCCAGTTATATGTGGTACTGCCAAAATCAGCCGATTGCGTTCCGTAAGGGTTACAGGTATAGCTGTGTGAGCCCTGTCCAATAGTTGGGTATCTCCAATATCTCATGATCTGCGACATTGCTGTAGCCACACACCCAACCGGGGTACCAGAAGGGCACTGAGCGTTATAATATGTTCCCTGACCCCAGATGGAATTCACCAGAGGGCTAACATCCCGGTAGTTGCGATCGGGGCTGAACCGAGCGGTGGCAACGCTATATCTGCTCCATTCATGCTGTATCTCAACCGTGGGAGCCATTCTCTGTGAGACGATAGCTTGCATCTGCATAATCCAGCCATCCATCAGAAACTGCATTTGGGGAGGGATGTCTGCATCACCCCAGTTAGACTCAATACTATAGCCAATTATCGGCATGGCTGCATCATCCGCAGCAACCAAGGCAAAGCCTTTTGGCTTAAAAACAACAACTCTGATATATGAATCCTGATGATTGGATTCAAGGGCTAAAGAATATTGAACTTGGTAGCCCTCGCCCCATCTTTCCAGGGCGAAGTTGTTTGCTACTCGTTCTATGGTTTGGATATCCACCGTGGCGGAAAAACCAATCGCTACTGCCATCAGCAATAGCACAATCATGGCAAATCTTTTCATATAGACTTCCTTATCATGGTATTAGTATCATTAAACACACATATACACGCAAGATCATTGATTCAATAACTTGCACTAATCAGGGCTTACTGCTACAGAGGCTCTTTGCCTTTGTTTGCGTAACCGCAAATTATACGACAAGGCTATTTTTAGTCAAGCATTATTTCACCGCTATTCCCACTCTCTTGGTATCAATACCTAATCATTACCTAATCATTGCATATGAAACATGCAATGATTAGGTAATGATCATGCAATTCTATCAAGAGATAAAGAGATAAGGGCTTCCTGAAAATAAAAAAGGGGGAAGACAATCTCTCGTCTTCCCCCTGCAATTCTTTAGGTTTATACTACCATCTCAAGTGGGCAAAAGCCTTATTGGCATCTGCCATCTTGTGGGTGTCTTCACGCTTCTTGATGGATGAACCTTCTTTCTTATGGGCAGCCATCAGTTCGGCAGCGAGTTTCTCGGTCATGGTCTTTTCGCTGCGGGCGCGTGCATAGCTGATAATCCAACGGAAAGCAAGTGCTCTGCCATTCTTTTCGTTGACTTCGGTGGGGATTTGATAGTTAGAACCACCCACGCGGCGGGAAACGACCTTAACTAAGGGACGAACGTTCTCAAGGGCGGATTTGAACACTTCCAAAGGCTCTTGCTTTGTCTTCTCGGCGATGATATCGAAGGCGCCATACACGATCTTCTCGGCAATACTTTTCTTTCCCTGCTTCATTAAGCAGTTCATGAACTTGGTAAGGACGATATCGTTATACTTGGGATCCGGCAACACTTCACGGACGACGGCTTTACGTTTTCTTGGCATAAGTCATCTCCTCCTATTTCTTAGCCGGAGCTTTTGCTTTGGGACGCTTGGTTCCATACTTGGAACGGGAGTTTTCGCGCTTCTCTACGCCGGCGGAGTCTAAGGCACCGCGGACGATGTGATAACGAACACCGGGAAGGTCTTTTACACGACCACCACGTACTAGAACGATGGAGTGCTCTTGCAAGTTATGGCCTTCGCCGGGGATATAAGCAGTAATTTCAAAGCCGTTAACTAAACGGACACGAGCGACTTTTCTGAGAGCCGAGTTGGGCTTTTTGGGCGTAGTCGTGTAAACACGTGTGCATACTCCGCGCCTTTGCGGACATTCCA
>CALDSN010000115.1 GCA_937924555.1 uncultured bacterium
TTCGCTTTTAAGGATATGGTTGACGAAGTCCGAATCTTCCAATTCGGTAAGTATGCGTTTCGCTTCAAGCTCGTGTTCTGCTGAGACCTGGAGTTCTATCATATACATATCCCCAGCAATGGATGAATACATGGACATCATCCGTTCATTAAGCAACACCACTTCAAACCCTAAATCCTCAAGCAAACTTTTAGCAATCCCTGCTTCAAAGGGATTGGTATAATTGGCTATAGTCACCATTGTCTCATTATCCATGTTATCCTCCATGTATGTGAGTTATGCATCAGTTTAAACAAAGAGCTTCAAAGGCGACAAGCACCTCCAAAGCTCTTATTCATTATCAACTACTTATTGTCTGCCGATTTCCATTCCGCGTTTAATGGCGATAAGGTTTTTCTCTAGCAGTTCTGGGTTCTTAGCTTTCATGAACGAGCTTAAGTCCTCTTCCATGGTTTCATACTTAATCAACCCGGTTTTACCAATGATGATACCAATGGCTATCATGTTTAACACAAGAGGGCTTCCAATCTCAGCAGCTATATCGCTCATCGGTGCAGAGATGATTTGAATATCAGTTCTGGTACAACCGTGAGGACACATGTTTGAGTTCATGACCAGTACACCATTGGTTCGGACACTTTCGCCAAACTTGGTGATAGACGGCTGGTTTAATGCAACCAATATATCCGGATAACTAACAATGGGGGAGGCGATGGGTTCATCTGCCACAACGGTGGAAACATTAGCAGTACCACCACGCATCTCAGGACCATAAGAAGGTAACCAAGAAACATTCTTGCCCTCTTTCATTCCGGCCTTGGCGATGAACTTGCCAATAGTAAGGACACCCTGTCCGCCAAATCCTGCACAAATCAATTCAGTCTTCATTATTCCACTCCCTCGCCTTTATCACGCAGGCAGCCGACTTTAAAGAAGGGCAGCATATTCTCTTTTGCCCAATCGCGACTCTTTATGGGATCGATACCCCAGTTTGTGGGGCAAGTGCTGATGAGTTCCACGAAAGTGAAGCCACGACCTTCTTTGTTATATTGAATCGCTTTACTTACAGCTTTCTTTGCTTTTAAAATATCTGCAGGAGTAAGCAAAGATACTCTTTCGATATAGTATGGTGCAATTAGGGTCGCAAGAAGCTCACTAACCCTGATGGGAAAGCCAATATCATCGGTATTCCTTCCATAGGGACTGGTGGTGGTCTTCATGTTGGGAAGGGTTGTGGGTGCCATCTGTCCGCCGGTCATGCCATATATAGCATTGTTCACAAAGAACACGCTGATATGTTCACCCCGATTGGCAGCATGAACTATCTCTGCTGTTCCGATTGCGGCAAGGTCTCCATCACCCTGATATGTGAAAACATGCATATCCGGACGGGCACGCTTCATACCAGTTGCCACAGCAGGGGCACGACCGTGCGCTGCCTGAGCCATGTCAAAATTGAAGAACTTATAAGCGAACACAGAGCAGCCCACGGGAGCTACTCCGGTCATTTGATTTGTCAAACCGAATTCTTCCACTGCTTCGGCGATTAAACGATGTGCCACTCCATGCAGGCAGCCGGGGCAGTAAGTAAAGGGGGTTTTCGTAAGTGATTCTGAGCGCTTTGCGATTATTTCCATTTCTTTCCTCCTTACTTAAAACAAGCTTCCAGCTTGGCTTTAATCTCTGCGGGTGTAAACACTATCCCGCCTACCTTGCCCCAGAAATCAACCGGGACTTTGCCATTAACGGCAATTTTCACATCATCCAGCATTTGGCCGGTATTGAGCTCGAACACATAAACTTGCTTGACTTTCTTTCCCAATGCCTGTTTAACAGCTTCATAGGGATAGGGCCAGACAGTGATGGGACGGATTAATCCAACACTTTTACCTTCTGCTTTTAGTTCGTTTATGGCGGATTTTACAATACGGCTTGATGTTCCCCAAGCTACCACCAACACTTCGTTGTCGTCTGACAGGTTGTAGCTTTCAAAGCGGGTTTCCTTTTCTTCTATAACTGCATACTTGGCATAGAGTTCATTCACATGCTTTTCCAGCACTAAGGGGTCAATTTCCAATGAGTTAATCTCATGGTGATGTTTTTTTTCTCCATCCTCATTGGGGCAAACGCACCAAGAGGTGTGCTGGTTGCCAAGTTCGTCAATCTCTTCCTGGGTTTTGGGTGTTTTGAATTCCACAGGCTCCATCATTTGTCCCAACATTCCATCGGCAAGGATCATAACAGGAGTGCGGTATTTATCGGCAAGCTCGAATGCTTCGCTTGCCATATCGGCAAATTCTTGCACTGAATTGGGTGCCAATACTATTGTGCGATAATCACCATGCCCACCACCTTTAGTAGCTTGGAAGTAATCACCTTGAGCAGGTTGGATATCGCCAAGTCCGGGACCGCCCCGCTGAACATTCACAATCACGCAGGGAAGTTCGGCACCGGCGATGTAGGAAACGCCTTCCATCTTAAGAGAGATTCCGGGAGAGGAGGAAGAGGTCATAACTCTTTTCCCGCATCCGGCAGCGCCATATACCATATTGATGGCAGCCACTTCGCTTTCTGCTTGCAGGAATGTTCCCCCAACCTTGGGCATCATCTTTGCCATATATTCAATCAGTTCACTTTGGGGAGTGATGGGGTAGGCAAAGTACAATCTGCACCCGGAACGAATGGCAGCTTCTGCAACTGCTTCATTACCTTTCATTAGTATCTTAGCCATTCTTTCCTCACTTCTCGATGGTAATCGCCACATCAGGGCAGGTTACATAACACATTTTGCAGGCGATGCATTTATCCTGCTCGAAACATTCGGCATAATTGTAGCCTTTGGCATTGATGTTCTCCGAGAAGCGTATAATCTTCTTCGGACACGCAGCAATACAAAGACCACAGCCTTTACAATAGTTTGGGTCAACCGTCATTCTGGGCATGGTTGCACTCCTTATTTCGTTGTTTTTCGACTAATGTGATAAAGCTTTTTCGCTTGCTATTCTGTCAAACAATTTCTTGATCTCAGGCTAAGAATCTACTTTGGCTTCTCACTCCTCAGGGGTTGCGATTATTCTTGACGGGAATATCATGGTTGGCTATTAGGTAAATATCAACATCGCAAAGGCAGGTTCATATTATGGAATCAACCAAGAACTATTTTCTTATCACCGATGTAGGCAGCACAACAACGAAAGCCATTCTTGTTTCCAACCAATCCGAAAGTCCCAAGATTGTTGGCATATGCCATGCGGATACAACTGTGGAAGCTCCCTATAATGATGTTCGTTTCGGAGTTGTGAAAGCAATCCGGAAGCTTCAAGATAAAAGCGGGATAACCTTGCTGGAAAGCAACCTTGAGGATAAACAGCTTGCTTTTGCGGAAGGAGTACGTTATCTCACCACTAGCAGTGCCGGTGGTGGCTTACAAATCTTGGTGATTGGGTTGACTCTTTTCGACAGTGCTTCCAGTGCCAAGCGTGCAGCTTATGGAGCAGGTGGGGTTATTCTGGATGTTTTCGCCATCGATGATAAAAGAAAAGCTTCCGAGCAAATGCTTGCCATGCGCAATCTTCACCCGGATATGATATTGTTATGTGGTGGAACAGATGGTGGTGCCTTGTCTGGTGTGTTGAGGCTCGCAGAAATTCTTAGAATCGCCAAGCCCATTCCCAAGTTTGCCACAGAGGTTCGCATCCCCACCATCTTTGCAGGTAACAGCGATGCCGCACCTATGGTTAAAAAAATGATATCTGCTGATTTTGACCTCTGCATCCTGCCCAACCTTCGTCCTCAGATGGATGTGGAAAACCTGAAGCCTACTCAGGATATGATTCAAAAGCTCTTTATGGAGAACGTGATGGAGCGCGCACCCGGATATGCTGAGCTGAAAAAGAAAGTCAGTTCAGATATTATCCCCACTCCCATGGGTGTGCTAAAGAGCTTGGTTACTGCTACTAAGGATGACAAGCGTAACTTCTTTGCGTTCGATATCGGTGGCGCAACAACGGATGTATTCTCATATATCAACAATCACTTCCAGCGCACGGTTAGCGCAAACCTAGGCATGAGTTACAGCGCACTCAATGTTCTTGCCGAGTCCGGCTTGGAGGTGTTTATTGACCAATTGTCACCCAATTTCAGCGAGGCGGATATCCGTAACTACATAGGCAATAAAACCCTGTATCCCACCTACAACCCACAGAACATCAAAGAACTACGTATCGAGCATGTGCTTGCCAAACAGGCAATCGGTAAAGCTTTGTTGCAGCATCAGGAGATGCACTTCAACACCAATAAAATGGGTTATCTCGATACCATCAAAAAGGGTGAGCGCGATGCCTATGAAGATAAGTTCGAATATCAGCATCAAGAACAGAAGTATTACTTTTATCCCAGCGAAATTGATGTCCTGATCGGTGCCGGAGGGGTATTTGCCCATGCCGCAAACCGCAACCAGTGCATCATGATGTTGATAGATTCCTTTGATGCCCATGGCTTCACCGAGTTATGGCTGGATAAGGATTTCATCACTCCGCATCTGGGAGTTCTCAGCGACACAGCTCCGGAGCTGAGCAAGTCCTTGCTAAACAGTGCATGTATGGAGCGTTTAGCCTTGCATATCCGTCCATATTATCCCGTAAAAGCCAAGAAGGATGTTATGGAGATTGTATATGAGGATAGCGGGAAGCAAGTTAAGCAAAGCATTGCTCCAGATACATTCCTAACCATACCAGCCCAGAAAGGGCGAAAGCTGCGCATCACTCCCTTGAACAAATGTCTCATGGGGCACAGTTGTGAACCGCAGGATATAGAGACTGACCTGATGGTGATAATCGATACCCGCATCAGCACTGCTATCTTCAGGGCTGATGTGGAGCAGATTCTAGGCTTATACAATGCCAACGAATACATTCCGGATAGCGATAACCGCCAGGAAAATGACACGGAGCCTGTAAATGCTTCGTTCAGTAAAGTTGTGTCACTTCCTTATAAGGGCGAGATTACCCGCATGCAGGGTGACAAAGTAACTCCCGATGATGTGGTGGCGATTAACCAATATAATCCCCCCAGACTTTACATTGTAAGCGCATTTGGTGACATTAAGAATGTCAGTGAACAGCTTATCCGCGAGTCTCTCACTGTGCAAGCCGGGGAGATAGTTGAGTATGACTCACTCTTACGCAGGATTGCCCCTCAACATAAGATTCCGCATGTCTTTCCCGATTTTCGTAGTCCAGTGCGGGGAAAGATAGAGTTTATAGATTTCAAGAGTGGTATTATCGTGCTCTCCGAAATTCAAGATTACAGCAAAACTCCCGTGCATGTCAACCTTGCAGAAAAGCTATCTTTACCTCCCAAAAAAGCGATGCGCTATCTATGCAAAAAGCTTGGTGATTTTGTTTACCAGGGTGACCTCTTGGCGCAAAGACTGGAAGCCGGTACAGGTGCTCCCCCTGCTTTTGTGCGAGTCCCATCCACCGGTCAGATAACAGCCGTTGATGCCAAAACAGCCATCGTTACCATTCAATACAGAATACAGGCACAGGAGTATTTAGCGGATGTTAATGGAGTTGTGGAAGCAGTGGAGAACGACACGGCAATCGTGATCTCATACCAAGGTGTTAAGCTTGAAGGAAAGCTGGGCATAGGCAAGAGAGTTCACGGAAACCTGTTTTATGCCGATTCTCCTGCGGAACTTGCCGGCATGCCTATGCAGGATAAGATTGTGTGCGCAAACTTCGCAGTGGACACCAATATGCTTAACTTACTGGTTTCCAAAGGTGCACGTGGACTTGTGTGTCCGGGGATAGACCAGAAGGACTTGGTGGCTTATTATGGCACAGAATTGGGGGTGATTAATACCGGTAACGAGAATCTTCCTCTGTGTTTGATTATTACCGGAGCATTTGGTGCATCTCGCTTTAGTGCTTCGTTTACTGCCGCATTATCTCGCCAAGCAGGAGCTATGTGCTATCTTGAACCGCATACCAGAATTCGTGCAGGTGTGGCCAGACCATTTATCTGTTTCAGTAAGTGAAATCCCCTATCTCGGTAATAGCTTGCTTATTGGGTTACGGTAGAGATGCGGTTGCGCCTCCCAGCAAAGTACTGGGTATTGCAACCGCATCTCAACCGTATATCAATAGGCAGGACATAAGAGAAATGGGAGCTTGACACAAAGATAGCGTAATAGATCTTGAGGCAAAATCAAGTTAGAACGGGTACAAAAATGAAAGATAAAACAGTATTGGTGGGGCTAAGCGGTGGTGTGGATTCTGCCATGGCAGCTTTGTTGCTTTTGAAGCAAGGCTATAGAGTGATAGGGGTTACCATGTCCATTTGGGACAGCAGTATCCCGATAAGTGAATCCACAAAAAGCGGTTGCTTTGGTCCAGGAGAGGCAGAGGATATCGCCGCTGCGGCTGCCCTGAGCAAGAAACTTGGCATAGAGCACCATGTAATAACGCTTAAAGATGAGTATAAAGAGAATGTGCTCAGCTATTTTTGCAGCACCTATGCTGAAGGTAAAACCCCAAATCCCTGCCTGATGTGCAACCAACGCATGAAGTTTGGGTTGCTTCCTGCAAAAGCCAAAGAAGCTGGCATAGAGTTCGATTACTTCGCCACGGGACATTATGTGCGGATTAGTTACGATGCTGCTTCAAGCAGGTGGCAGCTCTTTAGGGCGAAGGATAGGGGTAAAGACCAATCATACTTCCTTTCCTTTTTAGCTCAGGAACAGCTTAAGAACTTGATATTTCCCTTGGGAGAGATGACCAAGCAAGAGATTAAGAACTTTGCCAGAGAAAACGGCTTCAGCGAATTGGCGGAAAAAAATGAGAGTCAAGATTTTCTTGAATCCGATGATATGAGTGTGCTCTTCGACCCTGCCACAATCAAGGAAGGCGAAATTGTGGATGTAAACGGTAAGGTGTTGGGCAAGCACAGAGGAATAATTAACTACACTATTGGGCAGCGGAGAAACCTGGGAGTTGCGGGCTTTGCTGAGCCGCATTATGTGATAGCAATTGAGGGAGCTAAAAATAGAATAGTGTTGGGAACCAAGGAACATCTATTCAAGACAAAATGCCGTGCTACTGGCGTAAACTGGCTGTCCATTGCCCCCATCGAGAAAGAAATCCAAGCTACAGCAAAGATACGGCTTCAACATGAAGCAGCAGCATGCAAAGCCAAGATATGTGAAGATGGAAGCCTCATGGTGGAGTTTGCCGAACCTCAGATGTCCATCACTCCCGGACAGGGGATTGTGTTCTACAGCGATGATCTGGTGCTTGCCGGTGGGATTATTGATACAATTGCTTGAGATTAAGCCGATTAAGTAGGCTAGAAGACTCTTGCAGTTTGCCATTCAAGCTCAAGTTGTGACGATATAGCAACAAAAAGTTGAGTATATCGGGCTGCTGCGCTTGATTGGGTAAAAAAAAGCCTTGTCTTAAATGACAGGCTAAAAAATATGACTTTCATTAGATTAATTAGACCCGATGTGGAGGATAGAAATGCTCGATCAACTTAGAAAGAAACAGAAATCGGTGACAATAGCCATAGCCGTGATCTTCATCCTTGGGATGGGTGCCATGGGCTTGGGTGGCATGTTTGACACCATTTTCGCTAAGAACTACCTGGGAAAGGTCAATGGTAAGAAGATTACCGTCGAGATGTATCAGGACAAGATACAGCAAATGTATGACCGCTATGCTCAGATGTACAAAAACCAACCCCTGGACGAAAACACCAGAAAGAGCCTTGAAGGCCAAGCTTGGCAATCCTTGGTGGATGATATCCTGTGGGAACAAATGATTAAGAAGAACAGAATCAAGATAAAAGAAGATGATATCCTTACCGAAATGCAGAATAATCCTCCGCAGGAATTGATGCAAAACGAATCCTTACAGACCAATGGCAGATTCGATAAGTCCAAGTATCTCTCAGCCCTCAAAAACAATCCTGAGTTCTTTGTGATGATGGAAGACTATGTGCGTGGCTACCTGCCTCGCCAAAAGCTGCAAGAGAAGATTAAGGCAAAAGCCGGAATCACCATTGATAGTCTGAAGACAGAATATGCTAAAGAGAACGATACCATTACCGGTAAGGTGATTTGGTTCGACCATAGCCTCTCTGAACCCGTTAATGTAACCGATGCAGAGATAAAGGCATACTACGAGAAGAACAAGCAGACTGAGTTCAAGAAGGGTCCTGCTTCCCGCATCAAATACCTTGCCTTCGAGGATAAACCCTCTGAGAAGGACTTTGCCACAACAAAGAAGCAAGCTGATCAGATTTATAACCGTGTAACTAGAGGCGAGAATTTCGCAGCTTTGGCAGCAGAGTTCTCCGGCGATCCAGGCTCTAAGGACAATGGCGGTGCTCTGGGTGTGTTTGGACAAGGACAGATGGTTCCCGAATTCGAGAAAGCTGCCTTTGCTCTTCCCGTGGGTGGAATCTCCAAACCTACCAGAACAAGCTTTGGATGGCACATCATCCGTTGCGACAGTATTGCAGCACCCGGACCAGAAGGTCCCAAGATTAAAGCCAGCCACATTCTGCTGAAAGTGGAAGCATCCGATGCTACCAAGGAAGAAAATGCCAAGAAGTTGGAAAAAGCCAAGAAGCTTGTGAAGAAGATGGGAATTGAGAAAGCCGCAAAGGAACTGGCAATGGAAGCAATGGACAGCGATTGGGTGAGTCACGATCAGGAGTACATTCCCGGAATCGGAAGCTTGCCGGCATTATCTCAGTTCATGGTTAAAGGTAAGAAGAAAGCTGTTTCTGACCTGCTTAAAGACCAGCAGAACCGCATGATAATCGCTCAGATTACCAATAACGAGAAAGTATATTACGAAGACTATGAAACAGTTAAACTCCGCATTAAGTTCCAACTTGAGAAAGAGAAGAAGATTGCTAATGTGAAGCCCAAAGCCGAAGCCTTTATCGCCAAATATCCTTCCGGTGAGTTGTTTGCCGCTGCCGTGAAAGAAGGTTGGAAGGTTTTAGACCTGAATCAGCATAAGAAAGGCTCCAACATACCCGGTGTGGGCATGTCAGACGAATTCACCACAGCGGCTTTGAAGCTGAATGCTGGACAAACATCTGGTCTATTGGTGAACAAAGAAGGTTGCTTCATCGTTACTTGTAACGAGCGCCAGAGACCAGATATGAACGCCTTTGCCAAAGATAAGGCGAATCAGGAGACTATCCGCAAGCGCTTGGAAGATGCTGCATGGAACCGTTGGTATGATGCCACCAAGAAAGCAGCCAAGATTGTGGATAACAGAGCTAAGTTTGGAATGTAATAGTATATGAGCAAGCTAATGACAGGCGTTAGCGGTGTTAGGGGTGTCTTTGCAGACACCCTTAACCCTTTTATAGTGCAGAAATACGTAGCCCGCTTTGCTTATTACCAAAGGCAAAGCCACCCCGAAATTAAGCCCAGCATTGTAGTGGGTAGAGATTCCCGCACCACCGGTTTGGCAATGCTGCATAGTATTGTAGCAACCCTTATCAGCATGGGCTTTGAGATTGTGGATTTAGGAATTGTCTCCACCCCTACTGTTTTGTTGGCAGTGGAGCAGTCTGATGCCATCGGTGGTATATGCATAACTGCTTCACACAACCCTCCGCAGTGGAATGCCATGAAGTTCGTGGATGCTGATGGGATGTTTCTTACGGCAGACAAAGCTGCTGAGTTCCTGGCTGGAGTGGATGAGCCGATTACATGGTCAGCATGGGACAATATGGGCAAGCTAACACATGATGATAGTGCCATTCAACGCCATATTGACAAAGTCCTTGCGATTCCTTATATTGATGTGGAACTGATTAAAAGTAAGCACATCAAAGTTGTTCTGGATTCAGTTAATGGAGCAGGTGGCTTACTTACTCCTAAGTTGCTTAAACAACTCGGATGCACGGTTTATGAAATAAACAGCGAAGCCACAGGAGTCTTTGCCCATGTGGCAGAGCCGCTAAACGAGAACCTTGGTCAACTGGAAGAAGCTGTGAAGTTCTATAATGCCGAGATAGGTTTTGCTACCGATCCTGATGTTGACCGTCTTTCCATCGTTTCCGAGAAGGGAAGCTGCATAGGGGAGGAGCTTACGGTAGCCCTTTCTGAACTATATGTGCTGCAGAAGAATCCCGGTGATGTGGTGGTGAACCTTAGTTCATCCATGATTTCGGATGCTATAGCTGCCCGTTTCGGAGTTTCTGTTCACCGCACCCGTATCGGCGAGATTAATGTGGGCAAAAAGATGCAAGAGCTTCGCTCACCGATTGGTGGTGAAGGTAATGGCGGGGTTATCTGCCCGGATGTACACTACACTCGCGATGCACTTGCCGGAATAGCACTTATCTTGGCTCTGATGTCCGAGAGTGGAAAGAGCGTTAGCCAACTGGTGGATTCATTACCGAAGTACTACTTTGCTAAGGACAAGGTCAGCTTTGATTCCTCCCAAATGGATGCAGTAATGCAAGCCGTCCCTGCAATGTTTGCTTCATACAACATCGATAATCGTGATGGAATAAAAGCCATTGCCCCAGATCACTGGATTCATATCCGCAAGTCTGGCACAGAACCGATTATACGCATTTATGTGGAAAGCGATAATGCCGCAAAGTCCCGCATGATATGTGATGATGCCATAGCAAAGCTTAGAGCTGTGGCTGCCACAGCAAACTAGATAACAACTTAACACATTTAAAAAAGCAGCAGTTACATTATAGTATGTAGCTGCTGCTTTATTTTATGACAAAGATGATAACTCTGCCGATTACCCAGCCCTTTCTTGTAACAATCACTATCTCATTACGGACTCATTACGAGCAAAGTCCGTAATGAGTCCGTATTGATACCGTAATGCAAGCAAGATCGAAGGGTGTTTTATGTCCCGTCCTAAAAAAGTTGACACCAGATCAATACAAAGGAGATTAGGATGAGC
>CALDSN010000116.1 GCA_937924555.1 uncultured bacterium
TAATCCTGGTGCTGAAATTCATGGGGTCAAACTCCAGATTAAGCCTCTCAGTGGGATAATAGGGGGTCAGTTCATCGAAGGTACGCAGGTCTTGCATGCAAGTGGGAGCCATGTAGTTAACCGATTCCACTCTAAGCAGGGCATAATATTTCTCGCCTTCTTTGGGGGAGCGTACTGGACCACTAATCATGTGTCCTGTTTTTAATCCGAAACGGCGTATCTGGGTGAGGGAAACATACACATCATCTCTGCCGGGATTATAGTTATTCTGAGGGAAGCGCAAGAATCCGAAGCCATCATCCATAATCTCCAGACAGCCGGTTACGAAAGCGAGACCTTCCTGAGCTGCCTGAAACTCCAGCATCTTGAATATGAGTTCATTTCCTTTATATTGAGTGTATCCTGGGATACCTATTTTCTTTGCCAATCGGCTTAGTTGAACTTGGGTTAAGCTAAACAGATCTTCTTCTATTAGCATTGTATATCTCCTTTTGGTTTATATCCTGTTATTATTAATCTACTCGCACCGGCACAACCGATTTCGGCAATCCTGCTCAGCATATTATACCCTTCAGCCATCAAAGCTTCACCACCGGGCATACTTTCCAAGCGCTTAAGTGTGTCCTTGCAGTTATTGACCAGAGATTCACAGTTTTTGGCAGGGTTATCCACGGGGATGTAAAAATCAGTGCTGTTTATATTATCCAGCCTAAGCTTAGCGCTGATATCAATAAGCTCTTGCTTGGTGTAGGTGCTTCGATGATAAACTCCGGAAAGTCTATCTACTCCGGCAAGCCAATGGTGCATTAATATGTGAGTTTCCTGCGCAGGGCTTTGTTCCCCATCACAGTACATTTCGGCGATCAACAGCATTCCTCCCGGCTTAAGAACCCGTATGAGCTCTTTTAGGACTACATCCATATTCTCCAAATGGTGAAGGGAGTTTGAGATACTCACGAGGTCAAAGTAGTTATCCTCAAAGCGGATATGCTCAAGATTCATACGGAATATTTCCACATCGTTTTCCGGGAATATCTTCTGGGCGTAATCCACGCTGCGCTCCGAGGCATCAATTCCAATTATTTGGCTGTATGATTTCAAGCTCTGCTTCAGGGTGTGGATGAATTCACCTCTTCCGGTGGCTGCATCCAACACCAATCCGCCATCTACCTGCGAAAGGATCTTGATGATTTCTTTCATGAGATTCTCCTCGCTTGTCCTAAATTAAAGTTACTCGCCGAAAGGCTTCCATAACCTGCATAAAGCTAAACAGCATTTCCGAAACTTTGGATTAATTGGGACAAGGTGATGATTTATACCCGGGAACTCATTGTTCCATGTGTAGATACGCTCTTCACTCTCTGATGTGTAACCGACATTCTCCAAGATTGGCTACCGCTTAGCAAGCAAATCTATCCTTTTATGCTTCCTGTTTTTCGTCAAGGATTATCTTTGCTATCCAGCATTAGGCTTTCTTGGGAGCATTGCATTATCATTACGGACTTATTACGGACAAAGTGCGCAATGAGTCCGCATTGATAGCGTGATAATAACAAGACTCAGCTGCGGAAGGTTAGAACTTAATACTGCCGCTTTTGCTAAGGATAGCCTTGTAATGCTTTCTTACCCTCTCTAAAAAGCTCTGTTCACGGTATTCTTCCAGAGTCTGCAGTGCTGTTCTCCTGCCATACTCGTAAAAGGCTGAGGCACGATGAAAGGCAAAAGGTCTGCCTCCCGGCATCGCAGCCTGAATAACAATATCCGGTTAGATCGGAAGAGCGTCGTGTAGGGAAAGAGTGTAGATCTCGGTGGTC
>CALDSN010000117.1 GCA_937924555.1 uncultured bacterium
CGACCACCGAGATCTACACTCTTTCCCTACACGACGCTCTTCCGATCTTGTTTGCTCCCGCCTAAGCCGATAACGATGTTGCGCAACATGCGGTCGTTCACATCAACCACCCGTTTCCAGGTTACTCTACGCGGGTCTATGTTCAGCTCGTTATCGTAGTATATATGGTTATCCAGCAAAGCTGCAAGGGTATTGTTTGCGGCGGTAACGGCATGGAAATCACCCGTAAAGTGCAGGTTGATATCCTCCATCGGCAACACTTGGCTATATCCTCCTCCCGCAGCACCACCCTTGATGCCAAACACAGGACCCAGCGAGGGTTCACGGATGGCGACAATGCTCTTCTTGTTCAAGCGGTTCAGCGCTTGCGACAGCCCGATGGACACTGTGGTTTTACCCTCTCCGGCAGGAGTGGGGGTGATGGCGGAGACAAGGATAAGTTTACCGTGAGGTTTATCCTCAAACCTTTTCATGGTGGAGTAACGCAGCTTTGCCTTAAACTCCCCATAATGGTCTAAATCACCCGGCTCTAAGCCAATCTTTGCCGCAATTTCATCTATATGCAGCATCCTGGATTGTCTGGCAATATCGGCATCATTCAGCATCATTCCTCCCGGTCTGAGTTTCTTTTATTACTTAAGCTAAAGTTATTTAACATCCGGGCAAGCTTATTTTCCCAGAAAGTCCTTAACTGCCTGATACAAGGATTCATTATCGTCCTAGCAGCTTAGGGTAGCTCGCAGGCAGTTCTGCAAACGACGGTGCGCACCCACATCTCGCAGGGCGATGTCCTTATCCTTCAGGTATTCAAACAGCTACTGCGTTCTCTCGACTATGCTGAAGGTGAGGAAGTTGGTGTGCGATGGATGCACGATTACTCCCGACAGTGCTTTCAGACGCAGGTACATGGCATCACGTAGCTTGATTATCCCCAACACCTGCTCGCAGAAGAGCGGGACATTCTCCAGGATAGTGAGGGCAAAGGCTTGGTTCAGGATGCTGGTATGAAATGTGGTTAGCACCTTGCGCAGGCTGTAGATATTCTCCGCGGATGAGATGGCATAGCCAAAGCGTAACCCCGCACCAGAGAAGGCTTTGGAAAAGGAACGGGTGAGGATAAGGTTTGGGTGTTGCCCAAGCTCTCCGGCAAAGGTGCTATCCGAGAACTCATAGTAAGTTTCGTCAATCAGCACCAGCTTATCGGGCAAGCTTTCCACTATATAGCGTAACTGCTCTTTGGGGAATAGATTCCCGCTGGGGTTATTGGGGTTGCACAGAATGGCAAGCTTGCAATCGGGATGCTTGGCTTGGCGCAGATATTCCTCGGCATCAAGGCTAAAATCCTCTTTTAACTCCACGAACTTTATCCCCAAGCCTACCGCTTCGCAGAAGGTTTTATAGTCAAAATATGAAGGTGCAGGGCTTACCGCAAAGGAAGCTGCGTCTTCACGCACACTAAGGAATATGTGGTACAACATATCATCTGCACCATTACCCCAAACCACATTCTCGGGTTGAATGCCACAGCCGATATATTCGGCAAGCTTGGCATTAAGCTCACTTGTGACGGGGGACATATAACGGTTTAGGCGAATGCTTTCCATGCGGGCAAGGAACTTTTCCTTAATCGCTTGATAGGGGTCGAGACAGCTCTCGTTCAGGCACATCATCCGCCTGCGTACCGGGACATTAACCACGGATGGCTCTTTATCTGCCAAATCTGTTCTAAACAATCTATTCATGAGTAACTCCAATTATTGCATTTATGGATATTCTAATCTGTTGCAGGGAGATAGCAAACCTTAGGCTTGGGGAGCTTATTGCAACATCACTTCACTACCTCATCATTCCGAGGTGATTCCCTCGTCCCACCCGGGAGTCACGAGGGAGTCACGAGGGATTGGTGAGTGGTGAGACCATGGGAGCAGGAAGTAGATGAAGGGTTATTGAAGGGTTCGGAATGTGCACGCTTGCTGGGGTAAATCAGGCAAAACAATAGAAAGAGCAGTTTACCATTCCTTCAGCCATAAGCAGCAAAGGGAAAAACCCTAAAAAACAAAAGCTCCGCCACCTTTTGTATGCTTATGTGACGGAGCTACAAAATATAGGTTTAGCTTGTTTATGGGAGCTTAAGTTCCTGTTGTTTCTTACGCTGCCACAGGAAACCACCCAGCACGGATAGCACGGTAATCAACAGTCCTGCCAGGCTAAGCTTCAGGCTGAGGGCGTAGGCTTTGGGGGCAAAAACCATTTCCAAGCTATGCTTCCCGGCGGGGATAACCACACCGCGCAAGGTATGGTTGGTGGGATAGATTGGCGTTTCCTTGCCATCCACCAGAGCTTTCCAGCCAGCGGGATAATATACCTCCGACACCACCAGATAGGCATCCTTGTTCGTAAACACCTCATACTTCATGTTGTGCATCCCGCTTTCCAACAGCTTAGCATAGCTGCTGTCCGGAGCGGCAACACCCTCGATTGGGCTTTCCACGATGGCTGTTGTTTGGGGATTGAAGCTTGCTTTGCCCAAGAGAGCCAATCTCTTATCTGCATCGGGGATAACGGTAAGAGAATCCACAAACCACGCACGG
>CALDSN010000118.1 GCA_937924555.1 uncultured bacterium
GGTAATTAGTACCCATGATCATATTATCATCTTCCGGTAACCATATTATCTGCTTGCCACTACCGGGGCTTATCTGATCTCCCACATCTCCACTTAGAGCTGAGGGAAAGATTTTGTAGTTTGCTCCGCCATCGGCTGAGGCTATCAATGTTATCTTACATGGTACATTGGAAACCAAATCATAGTTTATGGTTACTGTGCCATTTCCTGGTCTGGCAATGGCATTCTGTATCTCAAATTGGGCAAAGATACAAACCCATATAATCATCAGAATTGTGGAAACTAATAACTTCTTAATCTTCTTATACCCTATTTCAATAGCATCAGCTTTGCGCTTTAGTTCATTGTGTCCGTGCTAAGTTTTAGCAGGTATATACCACTTCCACAGGCAATACCGCGCTGATCATTGCCGTCCCAATAGAGCTGATGTGAGCCGGAAAGAAGGTGATAGCTCTTCACCCTTTGCCCAACAATGTTGTATATTACTAAGCTTGCATGGTCGCTATCTTTTACATCAACTTTGAACTGCGCTTGCGCACCATATCTAAAGGGATTTGGATATATGCCACTCAGATAAGTCTGCCCCGGAAGCGTGGGGCTTTCGCTCCCCAACAAGCTGATATTGACCGGTCCATGATAGGAACTGAAGTTCAATTCTATAATCTCAAGCCAATAATAGTAAGTATGCTCTGTCTTAACTGCCCTATCAGTGAAAGTGTAAGTATGAGAATTGGATGTATTTGTCGCCGGGATGAATGGAACCGTGATAAGGATGGCAGTATCAGGATTATCCTGTTCACTACGGTAAACACGGAAGCCTAAGGTTTCGGTCTCAGACTCGGTTACCCACCGTAAATCAACATATCCATATACAGAAGTTGTTGCAGAAAAAGATGATAATATCACAGGCAGGGTTTGCTCGGTGATAGCGAAGATATTGGTTTCTGCGGAAGTAGTTATGGCAAAGATGCCACCGCATAATGTGGAAATTAAAAAAAGTATCAAGAGACTCTTCATAATCATTTCTCCTAGTTACTCGGGCACCAATGGGTGATTCCTGTCGAGCTTTCTGTCGGTAAAGCAGTAAAGTTTCATAAACTGCGAAATGATACTTTACAAGGCACGACTTACAGGATTTCAAACATCAAAGAGATTAGATATTTGTCAATTTTTTTCGGTGCTTCACCCACCCCATGGAATGTATTAAAGACTTCCTACAACACTTGGTGCATGGAGAATAAGCTAAAAGGGAGCAATTCCCGCTCCCTGGCGGAAGAAC
>CALDSN010000119.1 GCA_937924555.1 uncultured bacterium
CTGAATCTTGCCATTTGCTTCGGTCTTTGCTTTAACCTGAATCACTCCCACTTCGCTCAGTGAGTATGGGCTAATCTCCTGATACTTCCATGTGTTGCCATTCAGCTTCAAGCAATACGCAGAGCCATCACCCGTGCTGCTTACCAAAGCCCAAGAAGAAGGATTTATATCCTCATTACTCCAAGATGTCAGGCTTACAACTCCGGTATCAAAGTTCTCCAAAGGTACTAATCTTTGCCCCGCATAAAGCGAAACAAACCCAACACCCAAGATAGCACAAAGAACAAGCAGCTTTCTCATGGCAACCCCCATGTTGATTAAAGCTAAGAGCATAAACAAAGCCGGAACAATGCGCTTCACTATTCCGGCTTATCATTTCATATATAGGCAATGCCTTTCATCTCTGCCTCTCAGCCAAGAGATATCAGCATTTTAATCATTTCAGTTTGTCCCTGCTATACCTGCTTGCAGAGCACGGATATTGGCATCCACAATCACTTCACCTTTACGGGCAAAGATGCTTTTAATGGCATCTTCAATCTCTGCCTGGGTGAAGCCAAGATGCTTAATCGCTGCGCCTAGCACCACAATATTCATGCTTCGGCTTGCCTTAATCTCTTTGGCAATGCTATCCGCATCCAGCATCACATGGTTGCCTGCCTTTTTTATCTCGCCATATATCTCTTCTTCGGGCGGATACACAGCAATATTCTTGAAGGGGGTGGAATTTGTGATTATCCATCCATCCTTCTTGAGATAAGGCAGATAGCGCAAGGCTTCCATCGGCTCTACGCTGAGAATCATATCCGCACCGCCAAAGCTGATTAAATCACTCCAGATGGGTTCATCGGAAAGACGAAGGTGCGACTGCACATCTCCCCCACGTTGACTCATTCCATGCACCTCTGCTTGTTTAAGGTGCATTCCCCGTTTCAGGGCTGCTGTCCCAATGATGGTGGCGATGGTAAGGATACCCTGTCCACCAACTCCGGCAAGTATAATGTCCTTTTTCATCTTCAGCCCTCCATCTTATGCTTTTTCTTCAGGGTTTGCACGCATTCTCTGCGGGGTATAACAACCGACACCCCATTGTATGCCATTTCTTCTTTGTAAATCTGCACCATCTCGGGATAGTTCTTTTTGAAAGGCACAAAGGTTCTGATATGTTCCTTCTCCACTCCCAAGCCAAGGCATATCTCTTCCAGTTTACCAAAAGCAGTATATTCCTGACCGCCGGTCATACCTGTAGTGGAGTTATCCAGAATCACAATCACCACATTGGATTTATCGAACACGCAGTCCAACACACCTGTTAAGCCTGAATGAGCAAAGGTGCTATCTCCAATCACAGCAATAGCCGGGAACAATCCACTATCCGCTGCACCCTTTGCCATGGTGATGGATGCACCCATATCCACGCAAGAGTTTATTGCATTATAAGGAGGCATAAAGCCAAGCGTGTAACACCCTATGTCGCTGAACACATGCCCTCTGCCATATTCTTCCAACGCTTCATTAAGCGCAGTATAAGAATCAGCATGCGGACAACCCACGCACAGCATAGGCGGTCTGCCTGCCACAATCTCGGGCACAGGGCTACCAAAGGTATCTTCCATACCCAAGGCAGCGGCAACTTTATTGGGGTTAAGCTCACCATCACGGCTAAGTGTTCCGTCCAATCTACCGTGAATGGGCTTCTGTCCCTTGAAAGCCAAGCCTTTCAGCTGTTCTTCCACCAGAGGCATACCCTCTTCCAGAATCAACAGACTGTCGCAAGCATCATAAAGCTGATGTATCTGCTCGGTTGGCAAGGGATATTGACATACTTTCACCACCGGATAGGGTATTTCTTTGCCACCAAAGGCTTCATTCAGATAGTTGTATGCCAAACCTGTGGTGATAATGCCCATGCTTTTATCCTTGGCAGTCAAAGCAAAGCTGTTAAAGGGAGAAGCAGCGGACTCATTCACGAAATCCTTTTGTAATTCAATCAGGTGTTTATACTTCTTACGGGCAATGGCAGGAAGCAACATAAACTGGAACAAATCATCCGGCTTTTTCAGCGGATTCTGGGGTAACAACTCCTTACGCATCACTCCCGATCTGCTGTGTGATAAGCGGGTTGTCAAACGGATAAGCACAGGCACATGATACTTTTCCGATAGCTGAAAGCCATAGAAAGCCATATCATAGCATTCCTGTTGATTGGAAGGCTCCAAAATTGGGATCATGGCAAACTTGCCGTAGAAGCGTGAATCTTGCTCATTCTGCGAGCTATGCATGGAGGGATCGTCCGCCACAGTAACCAGCAATCCGCCATGTGCACCAGTGAAAGCTGAGTTCATAAACGGATCAGCCGCCACATTCAAACCCACATGCTTCATCATCACCATTGTACGTTTACCGGCATAGCTCATGCCAATTGCAGACTCCATGGCTGTTTTCTCGTTCGAGCTCCATGTACGATGTATCCCTTCGGCTTGTTTAACGCGTTGCACATACTCCATAATCTCGGTAGAGGGTGTTCCGGGGTAGGCATAAAAACCGGAAATTCCGGCATCCAACGCACCTTGCGCCAAGGCTTCATCGCCTAATAGCATCAAAGCATCCATTCGTTAGTCTCCTTTATATTTCTATATTTGTTTGTACAAAACATATGAACCAAGAAACAGGCACAAAAGTGCTTTTCCACATCACGGCAGAAAGCTTGTATCCGTCAAGTATAAAAATAAACCACTATTTTCAGGCAACTTATCCCTTAGGCTCTCCATCTCTCCCCAACAACTGATTGCAGGTGTTGATAAGATCGGAAGAGCGTCGTGTAGGGAAAGAGTGTAGATCTCGGT
>CALDSN010000120.1 GCA_937924555.1 uncultured bacterium
CGGTGAGTATCTTTAATGGGATGGCTAAGGTTACCCAAAGCTTGGCACCATCCTGGTCATTGTAGCAAAGTCAGGTGAATCAATTAGTAACCGTGGACAGCCCGATAAACTACCATTTAATAGACCGCCCCATTGCCGTAGATGGAGTGCTTAGCTGCTCGGTGCAGCTTACTCCCACCACTCCGCTGGACCAAAGCAATGTGGTGTTGAACTATGTGCTTATTGAGGAAGAATCCCCCTATTCCAACACGCATGTAACCGATGGTTCCAAGCTGCATAATGTGGTGCTGGCACGAGGACGCATGGATATCAGCAACACCGACCTGACCGAACCGATAGATTTTACGCTTAATGTACCGCAGAACCTGCCAAATGATTCCCGCTTGGTAGTCTTTGCGCAGAAGAGACCCACTCCTTTCCAGAATAACGCCACAATCCTGGGTGGCATCACCGAACCGCTATATTATTGGGATATATTGAAATGAAGAAGTTATTGCTTATCGTGTCGTTGCTGCTGCTTGGGATGCTGCTGTTTGCAGAAGCCATGCCGGATTTCCGTCTGCCGGATGAAACCGGGAAGAATGTAAGCCTGGAAAACCTGTTGGGCAAGGGACCTGTGCTGATAGACTTTTGGGCAGACTATTGCAACCCCTGCAAGATTGCCATGCCCTATCTGAATGACCTTGCCTTGAAGTATGATTCCCTCACTGTGGTGTTAGTATCCATCGATGCTCCCAAGAGCCAGATGAAAGCAAAGAACTACCTGAAAGGTAAAGAGTTTAAGTTCATCACCCTCTTTGATGCAGAGAAGGTGCTGGCGAAAAAGCTTAATGTAAGCAACCCTCCGCTTACCATCATCATGGATAAAGACGGGGAGATTGTATATACTCATAACGGCTTCGAACCCGGCACAGAGGTGCATTATGAGCAGCATATCCGCAACTTGTTGGGCTTGGAAAGCGAGGCAGAGTAATGCGTAGATGTTGTTTAATACTTGCTTTTAGCATAATTCTTGCCACATCTCTATTTGCCCAGAACACCTTATCCATAAATGGGCTTAATGAAGCAGAATTCATCTACCGCACAGCGGAGGACTCACTTAACGCCTATTTTCAGGATAGCTTTTCTTTTAACCTTGCTTATCGCAACTTTGGCTTTGGCATGAAGTATATCGCCAAGCTGCCACAATACTCCACGGAGCAAGCCGAGCTTGTGGACGAGCTTAACCCCAGCCAGCTTGAGCTTGGGTGGAAAGAACTTTATGCCTCATACAGCAAGGATGCATTCTACATCCATGCGGGAACTATCGAAGAGAGCTTTGGCAATGGTTTAAGCTTCCGTAGCTTCATTGACCACGAGTTTGAGGATGATAACCGCATAGATGGCTTCCTCCTGAAGTATGACGACAAGTATAGCCTAAAAGCCTTCTATGGCGCAATCGAGAATCCTGATAACCCCGGCAGCTATGACCTCGCTTATGGGGCAGACCTGTTCAGCCCGGCTGTATCGGGCATTCGCTTTGGTGCCTCGGCACTAAGCTTCCGCAATTATGCTGCGGTCGCCTATAATCAGAGGGATGTATTTACCGGCAGAGCGCAGGTAAACTGGAGCTATCTGGAAGCTTATGTGGAATATGCAAACAGCGAAACATACAAGCAAACGGGACTTCCCACCAGCTTTGGCAGTGCTATATACGCCAATGCAGACCTTAGTTTGGGTGTGTTGCAGCTTGGCGGAGCATATAAGAAATACGACGACTTCCAGTACCGCTTGCACGATCTTGCCATGGCGAATTATCATAATGAGACCATCTCGGATGCCATTCCCACGGGTTTGGATGAAGAAGGATGGCAAGCCAGAGGGAGCCTTACTCTCAGCGAATGCCTCAGCCTGACCGGTGACTATGCCGAAGCATGGGACACTCCCAAGGACAGGAAGATGAACGACCTCTATGCCTCACTGGATTGGGCGAAGGATAGCTCGGTTATGAGCGCATCCTATTCGCATATAGAGAAAGTGGATGACTCAGGTCAGTATTGGCAGAAAGAGAGCACTCCGGCACTTAGCGTAGGAATCCCGGTGTTCAGCAAACCTGTGATGATTAAAGGCGAATTGGCGACCATAGAGAAGCAAGTTTCTGCCACCCTCGTTGAGCACTATGAGCCCAAACTGCAAGCTGACTTCAGCATTGGTAAGCTGGCTCTGTCCCTCGGAGCACAAAGCTATTGGAAGGAAATAGGCAAGTACATGGAAAGCCGGTATTGGGCTGCAGTTGAGGCGAAATATCCCCTTGCCAGCCATAGCGATATCACCATCTTTGCAGGAAAGGAAGCCGGAGGAAAGGTGTGCCGCAACGGTGTGTGCCGTTATGTGTCCGCTTTCGAAGGCGTAAAAGCCGAGATATCCACCCGGTTCTAAACAAAGTATTTAGGAGTATATATGAGATACATTCATCTAACCCTCATCCTGCTATTGGCAAGCTGTCTGTTTGCCGAAGCTACCTATGTACCATACACCACTATGGCGGAGGATTTTGGCTCGAATACCTGCGCTGGTTGCGCCATTGCCTGGGAAGGCTTGCAAGTCCCCCTCGCTCAAACACACAACGGTGAGTTCTTTGTTGCCAAACTATACACGCAAAGCGGTGACTTGACCACTCCGGCAGTATTAGACCGCTTTGCCTACTATGAAGTGCTTGGTATTCCTGCTGTTATCTTCAACGGCAAAACCCGGGTGAATGGTAGCGGTGACGGTATTGCCGATGGGACACAATATATCTCTGCGCTTAACAACTACAGATACAGCTCTTCCCCTCTCATGATGGAGGTTACAAACTTCATCCCGGCAACTGGCGTGTTCAGCGGTAGGGTACGCATGGTTTCCCCCACCGTTAATATCGAAAACGCGCAGGTTGTATATTACTTGCTGGAAGATAACATCAGCTTGAACGAAACCCATGTTGTTCGAAGCGTCCTCTATGATGATTTCGACCTCAGCGGAGCTAATGCCACTTTTAACTTCAGCAAAACCTTTACCGTGAACCCGACATGGAACACAGCTAACCTTTGGGCTGTTGCCAGCGTGCAGTTGGAAGATAAAGCAATTGTGCAGAATGTATCTACTTTAACCATGCCGGATTACAACTTAAGAGTTGCCATGGATTGGAACCAGAATATTGTTCAACCGCCAACCCTAACTACCTATCTCTCACAGCCGTTTTGGATATTCAACCAAGGTTTACGGGATGACTTTACCACCCAGATTGTAGTGGATTCTGCCCCCAATGACTGGTATTTTAACTATTGTGATGAAGATAACAACTGCTATGTAGGCAGCATGGAAGTACCCTGGAGCTTGGGTGATGGTGAAACCAAAGCTTTTCACCTAAACATCATGCTCAACTCCCCCGGGATGGCTCACTTCCGCTTTGTGATTACTTCAAATCACATTGGCACATATAGCGTTCCCTTCACCTATGCCACAGAAGGCTCTGCTGTAAATGACGAAATCTTGGTTAATCAAGCCCTGCGCATGGGAAGCATATACCCCAACCCTGTGAAGCAGCAGGCAGAGCTTGAGCTTAACAGCGATAAAGCCTTCGCATCTGTTGCGATTGACATCTTCAACCTCAAAGGACAGAAAGTGCAGAGCATCCCCGTGAACAATATAAGCCAGGGGACAAACCGCATCAACTTCACACCTGATTCCGTATTGCCCAATGGTGTGTATTTCTATCGTCTGCAAGGCTCTGCCAATCCGGCACAGAAATTCATTCTGATGAAGTGATAATCCCAAGATAGCATTATTAGCGAGGCAGTTTATCTGCCTCGTTTTTATTATCTGCGACTTTCGTGGATAATCAATCCCTGCCGGATGCCTCCGGTAGATACATACAGACCTTTTACTCCGGCAGTTCGGGTGATACACAACACAAGCATGCAGGCAGCCAGAATGATGTCGGCTCGTTCCTTTTCCATCCCTGCTATTTCTGTTATCTTTGCTATGCTGTTGTGTCTATAGAGGTTTAATTGCCTTTCCAGTTCAGTGCGGTTCAGGAAGTAACCATTAAGCGTTTCCGCCATCCTGTGGTTGTGTGCTTGGGCTACAGCTGCGAGCGTGCTGACACCACCTCCACAACCTACCAAATGCTGGTGTTGGGTTTCCTGAAGCACCATATTTTGCTGCAAGTGTTTTTCCAACTGCTCATATTCTGTAGCTGTAGCAGGATCGGATACAATGAATTCCCTGCTAAGTGTTACTGCACCCAAAGCCAAGCTTTCCACCCGGCTCACTCTTCTGTCATCGCCGTAAACCAATTCCGTGCTTGCTCCACCGCTATCGAAAAGCAGGATGTTCCCGCTCAGTTCACTTATTACTTGTGTCGCGCCAAGCCAGGTTAGCCTAGCCTCTTCCTCTCCGCTGATGATCTGCACAGATATCCCGCACTGCTCACTGATGCGAGAGCAGAATTCATTGCCGTTAACTGCCTTGCGAAGTGCTTCTGTCCCCACTGCAACATACACCGGTGCACCAAAGGTCTCACACAAGTGCATGAGTTCCTTGGTAATAGCTATGCTGCTCTCGATCGCTTCATCCCGCAAGCAGCCGTCACTATCCAAAGACACACCCAGACGGTTGACACGGCGGTATTCGGCAAGATTGCTAATCCTCCCCGCTTCGATGCGGGCAATGCTGCATTTGGTGGCATTGCTGCCGAAATCAAAGGCAGCGACGATTCTCACCTTTGGGGGCAAAGCATTCATCGCTGCCATTATATTGTGGTTATCGGACAATTATGCGTTCAATTCCGGGTAAAGGGGGAATTGTGCGGTCAAGTTGCGCACTTCCTCTTTCACTGCCGCCAAAGCGGCTTCATCCTCGTGGTTGTCGCGTACTTTCTTTATCAGCTTGGCAATGCTCTTCATCTGCTCAACACCCATGTTGCGAGTGGTAACAGAAGGTGTGCCCAGCCTGATTCCGCTGGCAACAAAGGGACTGCGGGTATCGAAGGGAACGGTGTTTTTATTGGCGGTGATGCCTGCCAAGTCCAAAGCCTCTTCCATGCGCTTTCCGCTGGGTCCGCCTTGCTCTTCGGGACCAAGGTCAACCAACATCAAATGGGTATCTGTGCCACCTGACACCAGCTTGAAGCCCTCTGCCATCAAAGCCTCAGCCAGGGTTGCGGCATTCTTCACCACATTCTGTTGATAGGCTTTGAATTCTGGCTGCAAAGCTTCGTGGAAGGCAGCGGCTTTTCCGGCAATGGCATGCATCAAAGGTCCACCCTGGATGCCGGGGAACACCTTGGCATCTATATCTTTGGCAAACTCATCCTTGCAGAGTATCAATCCTGCACGGGGACCGCGCAAGGTCTTGTGGGTGGTAGTGGTAACCACATCGGCAAAGGGAACAGGATTCTCATGCAAGCCTGCGGCAACCAATCCCGCAATGTGCGCCATATCCACCATGAACTTTGCTCCAACCATATCGGCAATGGCACGGAAGCGGGCAAAATCTATCCTGCGGGGATAGGCGGATGCTCCGGTGAGAATCATTTGCGGCTTATGTTCTTTGGCAAGACGTTCAATCTCTTCATAGTCGAACTGCTCACTGTTCTTGTTCACCTGATAGTGAATAATATTATAGAACTGACCACTAAAGGATAGGGGGTGTCCGTGGGTGAGGTGTCCGCCATGGGAAAGCTCCAGAGACAGCACTGTGTCACCGGGCTTCACCAGACTGAAATAGGCAGCCATATTGGCTTGGGAACCGCTGTGGGGCTGCACATTGGCGTGGTCGGCACCAAAGAGTTGCTTGGCACGTTCGATGGCAAGCTTTTCCACTTCGTCGATATATTCGCAGCCACCGTAGTAACGGCCATAGAGCTTATAGTTTATCTGCCCGGTCTTCTTGCTCCAGCGATAGGGATAACCTTCGGCATACTTGTTGGTTAAAACGCTGCCCTGGGCTTCCATAACTGCCATGGAGGTAAAGTTCTCACTGGCGATAAGCTCCAGATTCTCGCGTTGGCGTTGCAGCTCGTTAGCTATTGCTGCATACAGTTCGGGGTCATACATTTGAATGTGTTTCATGACCTTTCTCCTTGATGTATTTTATTTATTCTATTCTGATGTCTTCCACCCTCAAAAGGGGTCTCCAGCCATGTGCTGACTATTTCAATGGCGTAGGGGATTGCCGTGAAGCGACCCGCCAACACCAGGATATTGGCATTGTTGTGCATGCGGGATAGCTTTGCCGTGTCCGTGATGGAACATAGCGCAGCCCGCACTCCCGGCACTTTATTGGCAGTGATACTCATCCCAATCCCGCTTCCGCAGATAAGGATGCCCATCTCGCACTCTCCGCTTGCTACGGCTTGGGCAGCAGGAAAGCCCGTGTCGGGATAGTCCATGCTGGCTATGCCGTTTGTGCCAAAATCTGTGAAGCTGTGTTGGGGAAACGCCTGCTTGAGGGCTTCCTTCAATTCATATCCGGCATGGTCACATGCAATGGCAAGTTTCATATTTCCTCCACTAACAGGCAACTTAGGGCAATACAATAGTATTTGGACAATTCGCTTTCGCTGCGGCTCATGACAATCACAGGCTTGCTGGTGCCTTGAATCATCCCTGCAAGCTCTGCTCCGGCGAAGAGCATCAAGCCTTTGTAGAAGCTATTTGCCGCTTCCAGATTGGGGAAGATAAGGATGTCCGCATCTCCGGCAATGGGAGTATCCACTCCCTTCACCGCCAATGAACCGGGATCACAGGATAGGAAGATGTCCAAGGGACCATCCACGGTGCAGTTCTTAATCTGCCCACGCTCTGCCATTTTGCTTATCAGCGCAAAGTCCATGGTATTCTGCATGGAGGGAAACACCTTTTCGATGGACGATACAAGAGCCACCTTCGGCTTTTCCACCCCAAGCTGCCGTGCCATTTTTACGCTGTAGTTAATCATGGCAATCTTTTGGTTCAAATCAGGATGAGGCAACACCGCTGTATCCGATATAAACAGTAGCTTACGGTATGCGGGTATCTCCAGCGCACAGGTATAGCTCATCACCGCTCCCGGAGGGAGCAAGCCATTTTCTTTATCCAGCACGGCTTTAAGGTATTTATCTGTGCCAATCAAACCTTTCATCAGCACATCTGCTTCGCCACAGCGAACCAAGCGGACAGCCTCTTTGGTTGCCTTTAGTTCATCGGGAATATCCACAATCTCCATCTCTGCGCCGGTGTATCCGTGCTCTTTGAGCAGGCATTCAATCCGCATTTTGCTGCCCAGCATGATGGGATGCACAAAACCTTCTTGCATGGCTCGGATTAGCGCTCCAATGGTATTGGCATCTTCTGCCACTGCCACTGCTATACGTGTTTTTTTGCCTGTGGCTTTGGCTTTTGTAACTAACTCGGAAAGGTGCTTCATCTTATGCCATCATGGCAGCAAGCGCTATGGAATAAAGCTTGCTTCTTTCGCTATCTCCGCGGGAAGTGAGCACACAGGGAACCCGAGCACCGAAAACTACAGCCCCAAGCTCGCTCTTCAGTAATTTAACCAAGGTTTTATAGAATGTATTTCCGGCTTCGATATTGGGAAAGAGGATGCAATCCGCATCTCCGCACACAACGCTATCCACGCCTTTAATCTCTGCGCTTTCTTTGTCGATAATCAAATCCATTCCCAGGGGACCTTCCACGATTCCGCCTTTTATCTGTCCCCGCTGAGCCATCTTGGCGATAAGTGCACCATCGGCGCAGGAGGGTATCTTAGGCAGGGTCTGCTCAGATGCTGCCATAAGCGCAACCTTGGGAGTTTCCACCCCTAAGAACTTTGCGGCACTGATGAGATAATTGGTGATTGCCACTTTTTGATTGAGGTCAGGCAGGGGAATAATCGCCACATCTCCAAAAATGAGCAGCTTATGATAATTCTGCGGCTCTGCCACGGTTACATGGGACAGGATTGCTCCGGGATTCATCAAACCCTTTTCTTTGTTAAGGATAGCTCTCATGTATCTATCTGTGGAAAGCAAGCCTTTCATCAGGAAATCCGCTTCACCCGCATTTATCATGTCCACTGCTTTGGCGGCAGCAGCAATATCTGTATCACAATCCACGATGGTCAGCTTGGCGCAATCCAGTTCATGCTCTGTACAAACCTGCTTGATTTTGGCGGCATCTCCCACCAAAATTCCATCCACTATCCCCATCTGAACAGCTTCGTACACTGCTTTGATGGTGTGAGAATCAATTGCCCAGGCAGCCGCAAGCCTTTTCTTGGGGCGAGAAGCCAAAACCTCGAACATTTGGTCAAGTTTCGTAATCTGCATCAGTTCACATCCTTATATCTGTATCATATTTATTATATTTCCACAATTCAGCTTAGCCTGCTCAGTAACCCGTATAAGACAGCTTTTCGTCGGCAAAATATGCCATTTTTTATACACATAACTCCCCTAAAGGCATAAACCTTATTAATCTTGATATTTGTCAAGCCCAATGTTGCATCCGCATCAGCTGTTTCCCGGTCACCTATAACTGCGGGTAAAATATCTCCCTCCAATAGCTGAATCCCTTCCTCTTTGAATCAGTACTCATACCGAGTTCACTCCGAGATGATTCCCTCATCCCACCCGGGAGTCACGAGGGAGTCACGAGGGAATCATGAGGCATTGGAGTTAGGGGGAAGGGGATGATATGCTACAAAAAATAGAATATTTCCACAACCCGGTAGAGTAATCCTCCAGATTTTACTTGCCAGAAATACAGAATTCTGTTCGTATGCATGCAAAGATATTCAGGAGGTTGTCATGCCGATACTATATGTTGTGATTGTGTTCGCAATCCTTGTTGTTTCGATCATTTCCCGTGGCTTGATCGTTGTTCGTCAGGCACAGGTGGTGATTGTGGAACGCCTTGGTAAATACTACAAAACCTTGGATTCCGGTATCCACATCATCATCCCTATCTTCGATAAAACCCGTCCTATTCACTGGCGTTATAACAAAGCTGATTTCCGCGGTAATGTGGTGGTTATCCAAAAGACCGAAGATCGCATCGACCTGCGCGAAACAGTGTATGACTTTCCCCGTCAGAATGTGATCACCAAGATCGGAAGAGCACACGTCTGAACTCCAGTCACGATCAGATCTCG
>CALDSN010000121.1 GCA_937924555.1 uncultured bacterium
GACATGCGATGTGTTCATAATCATTGGTACTAGTGGCGTTGTTTATCCGGCAGCAGGTTTTGTGATGACAGCGAAGCTGATGGGTGCTCACACAATAGCGGTAAACTTGGATGTCCCTGAGAATATGTCTTTCATAGATGAATACTACGCAGGTAAATCTGGCACAATACTCCCACCACTTATTAGAACATGGATTAGCGAGTGAGCCGGATAAGTTTATAATGAAAGCCCCCACCTTATTGATGGGGGCTTGTTCTACTAATAGTTAGTTACTATCTGGCCTACCAATGGCATAATAGCAAAAACCAAGGTTCCGCACAGAAGCAGGATTGTATTGATTGCGACCATCGAAGATAACAGCCTGTTTCATTAGCTCCCTCATACGTGGGAAATCTGGATAGCGGAATTGATGCCACTCTGTAATCAATAGCATCGCATCAGAGCCCTCCAAAGCGTGATACTCATTTTCACAGAGAGTAAATCCCGCTCTGTTACCTAATATTCTCTTTGCTTCATTCATCGCCACAGGATCGTAAGCTTTAATCGTTGCCCCAAGTTCAAGCAAAGCATTGATAATTACGATTGACGGAGCTTCACGCATATCGTCAGTTTGAGGTTTGAAAGCTAAGCCCCAAATTGCAAAGCATAATCCTTGTAGATTATCTCCGAAGTGCTTTCTAACTTTGTTTATAAGAACCTTCTTCTGTGCCGCATTGACGTCTTCCACTGCTTTAAGTATCTTTGAATCATATCCTTTCTGATTAGCCATATGTATTAGAGCTTTGATGTCTTTGGGGAAGCAACTTCCACCATAACCTACACCGGGATAAATAAACTTATAACCGATTCGAGTATCGCTACCGATACCATTTCGGACTTCTGATACATCAGCACCATACTCGTCACAAAGCCTAGATATCTCGTTGATAAAGGATATCTTTGTGGCAAGAAGTGCATTGGCTGCATACTTAGTCATTTCCGATGAGCGAACACTCATGATCAATATTCTGTCGTGAGTGCGGCAAAAAGGAGCATAGAGAGTCTTCATCACCTCCCCTGCATGTTGCGTGTCCGCTCCAATCACTACTCGATCAGGGCTCATGAAATCATCAATTGCAGTGCCCTCTTTAAGGAATTCTGGGTTGGAGACAACATCAAAATCAATCTGCTTGCCCAACTGAGAAAGTACAGTTGTTACTTTAGCTCTCACAAGGTCAGCTGTACCGACAGGAACCGTAGATTTGTTTACTATCACAATGGGTTTAGTCATGTAGCTTGCAATCTCTCCTGCAGCAGCGAGAACATATTGCAGATCCGCAGAACCATCTTCATCGGGAGGAGTACCAACGGCGATAAAAACAATGCTTGATTCTTCTACAGCAGCCTTCAGATCAGTGGTGAAACTGATGCGTCCTGCAGCCTTATTCCTTTTTATCATCTCATCTAAACCAGGTTCATGGATCGGAACTATCCCCTCGTTTAATAGCTTGATCTTATTAGCATCCTTATCTACACATACTACATTGCTTCCCATCTCAGCGAAACAAGCACCACTTGTTAATCCGACATACCCGCTACCAATCATAGTTAACTTCATGATTAATCCTCTTTTTCTTCCTTTCTTCTTGTAAAATAATCGATAACATGAGTTATACCCGTTTCTAAATCCGTCTCAGGCTTCCAATCAAGCACTCTCTTTGCCTTGTCTATGCTCAACAGAGAGAAACGCAAATCACCCTTCCTAGCCTCGCAGAATATGGGGTTGGTTGTTATTGACATGCTCTTAGTGATCAAGTTATAGAGTTCTAGTGTACTGGTTGGGATGCAGGTTCCGATATTGAACACATCTTTACTACCCTTATCCAAAGCAGCGATATTAGCTCGCACCACATCTGCTACAAATACGTAATCCCTAATCATACCTTCAGGTTGATCCGAATATCTGTTCAACTTGGGCTGGTTTTTATTCAGTAACTGCTCAATAAAAAGTGATACGACCCCCGCTTCTCCGTGTGATACTTGACGAGGTCCGTACACATTTGCATACCTTAGTACGGTATAATCCAAGCCATATTGTTGGCTGTAGAAGTATAAATAGCTCTCACCGACCATCTTGTTTATGGCATAGACAGAGAGCGGTTTTGGTTGGTAATTCTCAGTTGTGGGATACTCTGTTGCCTCACCATATGTCGCCCCTCCGGAAGATATATAGATAAACTTCTCCACCCGGTTTTTAACGCTGCACTCCAAGATGTTAACCAACCCCTTTACATTCACTTCAACATCAAACAGAGGATGCTCAATAGAGTAAGGAACACTTACTTGAGCAGCATGGTGATTCACGATATCCGGTTTTTCATTGGCAAAGATATCCTCAACTCTGGGATCACAGATATCCATCTGGTAGAAGATTGCTTTGGAATTAAGGTTTTCTTTTGAGCCGGTTACCAGATTGTCAATGATAACCACTTCATGTCCCAGTTCAATATATGCATCCGCTACATGTGATGCGATAAATCCTGCTGCCCCTGTAATCAGTATCTTCATAGTTTCCCAGTTCCTTTACAAATCTCTTCTATCACTTTCACATGTTGTGGGTCTATCCTAACAATAACAGCTTGTTGGAGCATATCGACTTGAATATGCACATCTGAGATCTTCTCGTGGCTCGTAACCACTCCATGCATCCCTTTTAGAGAGCCATGAGTGATTTCCACTTTGTATCCCTTGACTAGCCTTTCCCCTGAACGCATTTCTCCTTGTTTATTCTTACTTACATTCAGATTCTGTAAATCTCTCAGTAGCCTGTCTTGATTGTAAACACGTAGATAGTTCACCACATAGCCAGAAAGATTCAATAGTAGTTTTTCTTCCTGAGAGATCAAGACAAAAATGTATCCCGGAAACATAACAAGACTGCTGGTCACTTTCCTACGTTGGTATGTCTTAGTGGTAAGTATCTGAGGGAGGAAATATGTAATCTGATTGCTCTTAGCATACATCGCTATTTGTTTTTCGCATCTGGGCTTGGTATGAACCACTTCCCAGCTTCGATCTCCCTCTGATGGGACTAAAGCTCCAAACAACTCGTCCACTAAAACAGCTTTATGCGTTGCCATTGCCTAATATCTGTAGTGCTCACTTTTGTAAGGTCCCTCAATAGGAACCCCAATATATTCTGCTTGCTTCTTGCTTAACAGGGTTAGTTTTGCTCCAAGTTTATCCAGATGCAAGCGAGCTACTTCCTCATCCAAGTGTTTGGGCAGGGTGTACACACCAACTTCATGAGCCTTGCTCCACAGTTCTATCTGGGCAAGCACCTGATTGGTAAAAGAGCAGCTCATAACAAAGGATGGATGTCCTGTGGCATTACCGAGGTTAACCAAACGCCCTTCGGACAACAAGATGATTGCTTTATCATTAGGGAGCTTTATCAAATCTACTTGTGGCTTGATATTCTCTTTTATCACTCCATCAAGCTCGTATAACTTGTTAACCTGTATCTCATTGTCGAAATGCCCAATATTGCATACTATGGCATTGTTCTTCATTTTAAGGATATGATCAACCCTAATCACGTCACAATTCCCCGTTGCCGTGACAAATATGTCAGCTTCTTCAAGGCAATCATCAAGCATACTTACTTCAAATCCTTCCATGGCAGCTTGCAATGCGCATATAGGGTCAATCTCACTTACAATAACCCGAGCTCCAAAACCCCTCATGGATTGGGCGCAACCTTTGCCCACATCTCCATATCCGCACACCATCACGACCTTGCCTGCCACCATAATGTCTGTTCCCCGCTTGATTCCATCTGCTAGGGACTCTCTGCAACCATACAGGTTATCAAACTTAGACTTGGTTACCGAGTCATTTACATTGATTGCCGGGAATAGCAGTTTACCCTGTTCAAACATTTGATAGAGTCTGTGAACACCCGTGGTGGTTTCTTCGCTTACACCCTTTAATCTGGCTGCTGCCCTATGCCACTTATCAGGATCTTCTGCTAAATGAGAGATAATCAGTTTTTGCACCATGCGAAACTCGTCATTGTCGGAATCTGCCTGCGGTAGAACTCCTGTTGCCTTAAACTCATCCTCCATGCGAAAGCCTTCGTGAATCATCAAAGTAGCATCTCCCCCATCATCCACTATCAAATCAGGGGCATCATCCCAATTCAGAGCCTGGTAAGTGCACCACCAGTATTCTTCCAAGGATTCACCTTTCCATGCAAACACCGGGATTCCCGCAGCAGCAATTGCCGCCGCAGCGTGATCTTGAGTGGAGAATATGTTACAGCTTGCCCATCTTATTGATGCTCCCAATTCAGCCAAAGTCTCAATCAACACCGCTGTTTGCACGGTCATATGCAAGCTCCCGGTAATCTTTGCACCCTTTAGTGGTTTTTCTTTGCCATATCTTTCGCGCAGAGCGACCAATCCGGGCATCTCCACCTCGGCAAGCTCAATTTCCTTTCTTCCCCAAGAAGCAAGGTTTATATCTGCTACTTTGTAATCCATTTTATCTCCTATAAACAGGTATGGGTCATGAACAAAGCTCATGACCCATATATAGTTGGTTTCTTACCTTCTGAATCTGTCGTTTCTGCCACCATCATGGCGACCGCGATCTCCGCCCCTGTCATCTCTGCGGGGAGGGAAGGATGTTTGCGGGCGTTCCTTCGGTGCGTTGGGATCCGGCTCTGGATTACCTTCAACACCTTTCATGGTTAAGGAAAGCTTACCTTTATCCATACCTAACGACTTAACATGAACGATATCACCCATCTTGACCATATCAAGAGGATGGTTTATTCTGCTGGTATGCATCTGAGATACATGAACCATGCCTTCTTTGGCACCACCAAGTATTTTAACGAATACTCCATAGGGCTCAATACGAGTTACAGGACCTTCGAACATCTCTCCCACTTCAGGGTCGATAGCTATGCCCTTGATAATATCTTTTGCTTTGGTGATGGACATCTTGTCCGGGGACAGAATGCGTACTGTGCCATCATCTTGTATATCAATCTGCACTTGGCAAGACTCTATGATAGACTTAATCATCTTCCCGGCAGGCCCTATTATTTCGCCAATCTTATCCACAGGAACCTTGAATGATTCAATTCTCGGAGCACTGGGAGCAAGGTCAGCTCTTGGTTCTGTGATGCAATCTGCCATGATGTCCAATATTGTGTTGCGGGCAACTCTGGCTTTTTCCAAAGCTATGCCCATTATTTCTTTAGTAATGCCCTCAATCTTGATATCCATCTGCATTGCAGTAATACCATCGCGGGTTCCGGCGCACTTGAAATCCATGTCGCCAAGGTGATCTTCCAAGCCCATGATGTCTGTTAACACCACAAAGTTCTCACCTTCCATGATCAGTCCATTGGCAATACCTGCTACGGGAGCTTTAATCGGCACACCCGCTGCCATCATGGCAAGACATCCGCTGCAAATGGAAGCCATGGACGATGAACCGTTAGATTCCAAGGTATCAGCAACGATGCGCATGGTATAGGGGAATATCTCACTATCCGGCACAACAGCCTTTAAAGCACGTTCGGCAAGGTTACCATGACCAAGCTCACGCCTGCCTGTGGGACCCATTCTTCCAGCTTCACCAACGCTGAATGGCGGGAAGTTATAATGCAGATAGAAGCTCTTTTTATGTTCTGCTTCCAAACCGTCAATAACCTGTTCATCCTTGCCACCGCCAAGTGTTACAGTTCCCAAAGACTGAGTTTCGCCTCTGGTGAACAGGGCAGAACCATGCACACGGGGAAGGATATCCACTTCGCAGGTGATGTCGCGAATATCATCCAAACCTCTGCCATCCACACGGTGATGCTTGGTGAGAATGGATTCACGTACATATTTACGGATAAGCTCTTCGAAGGCTTCCTTATACTTCTTTTCGTTCGCCACGAAATCTTCTTCGTTCTCTGCAGTAAATCTCTCGACCATCTCTGCTTCTGCGGCATCAAAGGCATCTTGTCTTTCTTGTTTACCAAAGATTACTGCGGCTGCGGCAATCTTAGCACCAAATCCGCTTTCCACCTTTTCGGCAATTTCCTGAGGCATGATGGGAAGCACCACATCAACCTTTTCCTTGCCACAAGCAGCAACAAATTCATCCTGCAAAGCTACAAGTTTCTTAATCTCTTCGTGCCCGGTGTAAACACCATCCAGCATAATCTGCTCGCTGAGTTCCAATGCCGATGATTCAATCATTACGATAGATTTACGTCCGCCAGCAACGGTGAGATTCATCTTTGATTTCTCGTCAATCTCACTGAAATTGGGATTAACCACAAACTGATTATCAATGTAACCAACAGTTACGCCGGCAATGGGACCATGGAAAGGAATATCAGAGATAGATAAAGCTAATGAAGCTCCAAACACTCCGAGAGTTGCCGGATCAGTAACGCCATCAAAGGCAAGCACGTTTAGCACCACATGAACTTGGTTCCTAAATCCATCCGGGAATAAAGGTCTGATGGAACGGTCAATAACCCGAGCCATCAAAGTTGCATCGGTGGTGGGCTTTGCTTCACGCTTGAAGAAGCCACCGGGTATCTTGCCGGAGGCGTACATCTTTTCGATGTAATCCACGGTTAAGGGAAAGAAATCCTGATTCTCTGCGGCATCTTTGGACATTGTAGCTGTAACTAACACAGCCGTTTCACCATGTTGGATATACACGCTGCCGTTGGCTTGTTTAGCCATCTTGCCGGTTTCCACAATTAGGGGTCTGCCGCAGAATTCCATCTCACGGCGAGTAATATTGAAGTTATGCATAACTTCTCCTTATTGTCTTTATTGGGAGAAGAAGCAATAGGCTGAAAGGTGCATCTCACCTCTTAGCTTATTGCTAATTACTCCCAGGGTTATTTCGCTATTAAAAGGAAAAGTGGACCCTTTGGTATAACGGTCCACTTTCACTTTTGTCATAATATCTTGGCGAGTAGCTTACTTTCTTATACCCAGCGCCTTGATTATACTACGGTAACGATTAATATCCTTACGCTTTAGGTAATCAAGAAGGCGTCTGCGTTGCCCGATCAGTTTCAACAAGCCGCGGCGAGTAGAAAAGTCCTTAGCATGGACTTTCAGATGCTCCGTAATATCTTTGATTCTACGGGTAAGCATCGCAATCTGTACTTCAGGCGAGCCAGTGTCTGATTCATGGAGTTTAAACTCTACCATGATAGCTGTTTTAGCCTCAGGTGTTAACGGCATTTCATCCTCCAGATGATTTTATGTTCCCATTCTTTGGGGAGGGGGGTTTTTGTAAAGAGATTTCTCAGGTTAGTGGTTAACAGGTTAACAAGTTAATAATGTCCTTCTTGCTTTTCATTAGCCTTTATTAGGGACAAAAGCTGTCTTTTCACAGATTGAGAGATGCTGCGAGTTGCGTTCAGAGTATCCATATTTGTTGCAAATCCAAGCATCTCAGCAATATCAATCTGCGTTTGCAATTCGGAAACTGAGCCTAAGGATACATTAAGAAAGTAAAGTAGTTCTTTGGGGCTTCTTCTGCTTGTTCATTCAGCTATGTTGGAGGGTATAGTAATTACAGCACGCTTAATCTGCGAGGTCAATCCCCATAATTCGTCCTTGGGGAATTCCTTGGTAAGCTCATATACTTGTTTAACAAGTAACATACTTGCTTAATACACTTCCAAATCTGTATGCATCATGATAGACTCCGCATCTTACTAATATGGAACACTATTCACTTGTTAACGATTAACTATTAATTTGTAAATGGTGGAGGTGGCGGGGATCGAACCCGCGTCCAAAAAACCGATTGCAAGCGAATCTACATGTTTAGTTGTCGTTTAAGTCTCAGCCTTTGGGGTAAAAGACAATCAGACCCCCTTGGCCCAGCCAATAATCTTAGGCGGAAACTATCGGCACTCATTTCCGCAGCGTCCGTACTGTTACGACGCCCAATCCTCCCCCGACGGCACGGAGAGGTTGAACGTTAGCGGCTTATGCTGCTAAGGAGTAGTTATTGTTTGCAATTAATTTTGTGCTTTCTTGTTAACGGAGCAGAAAAGCATCTCCGACATGCATCACCAACACCCTGGTTCCCTGTCGAAACCATTTCACCCCCTATACGCTTTGAAAGATCTATATTGTTGCCATTCTATCAGCAGCCGAAGTGTGTCAACAAGAATCTTCGCTTCTCTCTTGGTCTTATTACATAATCATTACGTACTCATTACGGACAAAGTACGCAATGAGTAAGCAATGATACCGTGATTCCTCCAAGAATGATTGAGTTTGGGACAAACATGTAAGCTATTAAACTATATGGAACTAAAAGATAACTCCCCACCATTATCTGGCAGGGAGTTCATCTTGCAAGCGGTTCTCTATGCCAACATTGCAGCTATGTCGCTATCCGCATCAGTGGTTTGCTTCAAACCAAAGGTATCGATGATAACTTTGGCAACATTGGGAGACAAAAAGCCGGGTAGTGTTGGACCAACCTGAATATTCTTGAAACCAAGAGCCAAAAGGGCGAGTAACACGGCAACCGCTTTCTGCTCGTACCAGGCGAGATCGAATGATAGCGGAAGTTTGTTTACATCATCCAAACCAAAGGCTTCTTTCAGCTTCAGCGCAATAACCGCCAAAGAATAGGAATCATTGCATTGTCCTGCATCCAGAACGCGGGGAATGCCGCCGATATCACCTAGATTCAGCTTGATATAGCGATACTTGGCACATCCTGCGGTGAGGATAATCGTGTCCTTAGGAAGCTTTTCCGCCACTTCGGTGAAATATTTACGGCTGGGCATGCGACCATCGCAACCTGCCATAACCACGAAGCGCTTGATTGCTCCGCTCTTGACTGCTTCAATAATCTTATCCGCCACACTTAACACTGTGGCATGGGCAAAACCGCCGGTGATAGTCCCTGTCTCAATTTCCTTGGGAGCCGCACACTGTTTGGCAACGGCAATTAACTCGGAGAAATCCTTCTTACCACCTTCTTTTCGGGGAGCAATGTGCCTTGCGCCGGGATATCCAGCCATACCGGTGGTGAAGAAACGATTCAAGTAAGTGTTCTCTTTACGGAGCGGAACAATGCAGTTGGTGGTCATGAGGATGGCACCGTTGAAGTTCTCAAAGTCTTCCAGTTGATGCCACCAGGAACTCCCGTAGTTGCCCACAAAGTGCTTATACTTCTTGAAAGCAGGATAATAGTGAGCAGGAAGCATTTCGCTGTGAGTGTAAATATCCACCCCGCTGTTTTCGGATTGCTCCAATAGCTCCTCAAAATCCTTGAGGTCATGACCGCTTACAAGGATGCCGGGGTTATTGCGAACACCAAGGTTCACCTGGGTGGGTTCGGGGTTGCCGTATGTAGTTGTATTGGCTTTATCAAGCAGCGCCATCACCTTTACAGCTGTGTCACCGGTCTTGAGCACCAAAGCCACGAGCTGTTCTGCCGTTAGCTTATCGTCTATCGTGGCAGCCAAGCCCTCCATGACGAACTTGTTAACATCATCATCCTGGAATCCAAGCATATATGCATGTTCTCCATAGGCTGCAATTCCCTTGATTCCATAAACAATGGTCTCACGCAGACTGCGCACATCCTCATTGGTGGTTCTAAGTACACCAACTTGGACGGCAAAAGCATCGTACTCTGCGGGGCTAACTTGGAAAGTTACCGCTTCAGGGCAGGAATCACACTTGTCACTCATTAGCTTGCAAAGCTCATCCTTGCGCTTGTCACGAAGTTTAAGAGTCTCAGCAACCACCTCTCGTACAAGCGCTTCGTCCCAGTTGGCATTGGTGATAGTACGGAACAAACCACCCATTACAAAGATGGAATCTTCTGGATAGTAAATACCCTTTTCCAAGAGCCTGACGGACACATAGGCAAGACCTTTGAGTCCATAGATCAACAAATCGAACAAATTGGCAAGGCTCTCGCTCTTACCGCATACTCCGCGCATGGTGCAACCTATGTTGCGTGATGTCTCCTGGCATTGGTAACAAAACATACTCATGTTTCTCTCCTTTATACTTGTTTTGGTTTAGGCATTTTTATAACGAGTAGGCGTAGGTTTTCGCTTCCTTCGTTGGTTACTGCGTGAGGAATATCCTTGGGACTGTCGATGATAGTATCTCGTTGAAAGCTCTGCTTCGCCTCTGCAATTGTGATAGTGGCTATGCCTTCCAGCACATAGAATGCCACATTTACAGGTGTGGCATGGGCTTTCAGGTGTGCCCCAGGAGCAAGAGAAAGGTGAACTATCTCTCCTTCGGGATTGCTATAAATCTTAACACCATGGATGCCATTGGTGTTAACCACGGGGTCAATATCTTTCCAGTATCTGCTATCCATTTCAAACTCCCTTAAATTACGTTTCCATCCATGGAAACAACATATACTTTTACGAAATGAAGCTTGTTGGCTTTTTCCAAAGCTCTTTTTATAATAACTTCTGTTCCACCACAACAAGGGACTTCCATACGGACGATACTGACACTCTTTATAGCGTGAAGTGTAAAGATCTGAGCAAGTTTATCAATATATCTTTCAATATCTTGGTCTAGTTTGGGGCAGAAAGTTATGACGATTTTCCCCTTGAGGAAGCGGCGATGGAAGTCACCATAAGCATAGGGTACGCAATCGGCAGAGATTAACAAATCAGCATTCTCAAAATACTCAGCAGCAGGATTTATCAAAGTTAACTGCACCGGCCATTGGCGAAGCTCACTGGCAACAACACCTGGGTTCACTGCCTCAGGTGTAACGGGTATCTCAATCTTGCGGGCATGCGTTCCGGAACAACCGCAAGCCATTGTTTCTTCTTGTGTTAGTGCTTCAATATCATATCCGGCAGCCTTGAGGATTTCTAATGCTTGGTTATAATAAGTTGTTTCGCCATGTGACTTCAAGTGCTGCAAGTGAGCTTTGATGGTGTTCTCACCTGCTTGCATGATATTCTCCATAACCAAAGCTTCGCTATAAGGCTCTGCTTCCCGCTCCTCAACTTCAATGGCAGCTTCGGGACAAGTGCCCAAACAAGCTCCCAATCCATCACAGAAAAGATCACTCACTAAACGTGCTTTTCCATCGATAACCTGCAAAGCACCTTCCGGACATCCCGGAATGCAAGCTCCGCAACCGGTACACTTGGACTCGTCGATTCTGATGATTTGTCGTTTCATCTTTCTACCTCGATTAGTTTAATTATTGTATCTATAAGATCTGTACCTTCGCTCTGCAGATCGAATGAACCTTTATTCATTGTCCATTGGGTCACCAACAGCCTTGTTGCTCCCATTATGATACGGAAGACCTGAACAGGATGATAATCAGCTTTGATCATGTTTTGTTGCTGAGCTAAAATGATATATCTACTAATCTCATCGCGATGATTGTGCATCATCTTCAGATATTGCTCAGTAAAACTGGGATCATTCTTGAACAGCTCTTCAGAAAACATCACTTTCGCCAATGCTGGATTACTCTCGAATATCCTAAACCTATCAAGAACAAATAATCGAATACTCTCCAGCGGGTTAAGGTTAAGCGCTCTAACCTTACTAAGTACCACTCGCGAGACATCATCGAAATAGCCTAATATCATTAGGACTAGCTCACGCTTTGAAGATATGTGTTTGTACAATGCTGCCTCAGTGAAGCCCATCTTCGTTGCCAGTTTCTTCGTAGTAAGTTTCTCATAACCCTCGTTGGCAATTATTGCTATTGCCGCGTTGACTATTTCCATTTGTCTGACTGAGAACTCCATTAATTCCATCCTTTGGTTAGTAAGCATTCACTATCCATGATAATCAAACTCGTTCTGGTGTCAAGAACTATTTTAGTGGGATATCGATTTATCTATAAACTCAGCTTTCAATGATATTCCGATTTCACTATGTAGGGCTGGATTCTGCGTATAATGACTAGCTACATATTATGCTGTACGTCACTCATTTACTGCGGGTTATCAACGTGGTTGTTCACAGATATCCGCAAAGTAAGAGAATATTCTTTTGCCGGGCACACTTAATTACTGGACAAGATTTGATAATAAATAAAGCTTGCACCTAGACAGAATATAAGTAGATTCTCAGTGTATAGGTGGTTTTGTGCTTATTATCCAATGTGCTGTTTTGTGCATAGTAAATAAGTGGCATAGCGTCCTACTCGTTGAGGTAAAAATAGCTATAATTATACAGGAATAAGGAGCCGATTATGAAAACAAAGACTTGTCTTGTGATTCTAAGCATGTTGTTATTTGCTACTCTCGCAAGTGCAGCATACACAAGCCCTGGTTGGAGCTATGGCTTTGAGCTTGGTGTCGCCAGAGGCGACAATGCCGGTAGTGCCGAAAACTTCGGTCCTCTTGTCGGAGGACATGTCCAACTGGATGTTTTTCCATTTTTATTCGTCAGAGTTGGGGCAGGTTATACCCAATTACACGCATCTAAAACCTATAAAACCGAAACAATCAAGACAGATTATCGCGTCTTGTTTGAGCCTTTTGTGAAAGCCAATGTCTCTCCCTTTATATACCTTGGTGCCGGTGCATCCAAGGAGCTGAGAGATGCTGATGCTGATGTAATACCTTTGGTCCCAGTGGGCATTGGTGTCCACACTGCAATTAAAGAAGGTTTGAAGCTGGAAGTTAGCACGGGTTATAACCTAGCAAACTCCGATATCCTTGATGGCAGAGCCAGAGCAAATGACGATATGAACAGATTCACCGACAAGAAGCAAGATGGTTTCTTCAACCTTTCTGTTGGTCTTTCTTTCTCCAGTGTTCCCAAGAAACCAGCTCCTAAGCCGGTTGTTCCGGTCGTTGTGAAACCAACACCTCCTCCTGCACCCAAGCCGGTGCCTGTACCAACACCTGAACCAGTGAAACCCGCTCCTGTCCCCACTGTTGATCCTGCCACTATTGATACTGATGGCGATGGGCTTACCGACATGGATGAGATTAACAAATACAACACTGATCCCAAGCTTGCCGATACCGATGGTGAAGGTCTGAACGACTTTGCCGAAGTAATGAAGTATAAGAGCAATCCTCTTAATCCTGATACCGACGGCGAAGGACTTAACGACTATGCCGAAGTGATGCAGCATAAGACAAACCCGCTTAACCCTGACACCGATGGTGAAGGCTTGAACGATTATGCCGAAGTTATGCAGCATAAGACCAATCCCCTCAATCCCGATACCGATGGTGAAGGCTTGAACGATTATGTTGAAGTCATGCAGTATAAAACTAATCCATTGAATCCCGATACCGACGGCGAAGGTCTGAATGATTACGCTGAGGTTATGGAACACAAAACCAATCCGCTCAACCCGGATACCGATGGTGAAGGTTTGACCGATTTCGCCGAAGTGTCCCAGTACAAGACTGATCCTCTGGTTGTTGATACCGATAAAGGTAGCGTGGATGATGCAACAGAAGTGAAAGAGAACAAGAACCCCTTGGATCCCAAGGACGACGTTCTTAATCTCACAGAAGGCGTATCTCTCACTCTTGAAGGCGTGCTCTTCGAAACCGGAAAAGCAACTTTGTTGCCTGTATCAATCCAGATTCTGGAAAAAGCTTATACTGCTCTTTCTGCTAATCCGGATGTTAAGGTTATGATAGTCGGTCACACTGATAATGTGGGTACCGATGCCAGCAACCAATCCCTTTCCGAGAGACGTGCAGCTGCCGTGAAAACTTGGTTAGTAAACAAGGGTATCAAAGCCGATAGATTGAGAACAATGGGTAAGGGTGAGACCGAACCTCGTGCCACAAACGATACACCTGCTGGTCGGACGCTTAACCGTCGTATTGAGTTCCAAATCGAGAAGTAATTAACTCCTCAATTTCCTATACAAGGAGGAAAGCAAGCGCTTTCCTCCTTTTCATTTATGCTTCCTCTTAATTAGTTAGCTCATCTATCACATATCGGTTCAAGCAGCTTAATTGTGTGCAGTTTTCTTATCATAGAAGTAGATCCGACATTGGGAACGAAAATTGAACTTGACACAAAAGCAGATGATAGGCAAAGAGAACGGCAGTATAAAAGGAAGGAATTAAATGGAATACGCAGATTACAAAAAAATAGCTAACGAATTGATTGACCAGATATCCGAGATTCGGAGGTTACTTTGATCCTGAACCAAAACATAAGGTTGCCAATGAGTTAGAACAACTAATGAACGATCCCGGTTTCTGGAATGACCAGCAAAAAGCCAAAAGAATAAGTAAGCAACTAAGTCAATTACGGGAAGAAATCAGCCATATCAGTAAATTGGACAGGGTTAAGGAAGAACTTGAGACATACATCAGTTTCTTGGATGAAGATTTTCAGCAAAGTCTGTTTGATGAAGCTGTGGATGGTATTGAAAATATTAGAACCTTTATCGAGAAGGCTGAGATTGAATGTTACTTGAACGACAAGTACGATCACAATGATGCTTTGTTCACCATCCATGCGGGTGCTGGAGGTACTGAAGCTCAGGACTGGGCTGAAATGCTCCTGCGTATGTATGCTCATTGGGCAGAAGATAACAAGTTTACCTTTAACATCATCGATTCCCTCCCCGGAGAAGAAGCCGGATTGAAGAGCGTCAGTGTGGAAGTAGGTGGTAATTATGCTTATGGAATGCTGAAGAGCGAAATTGGTATCCACAGATTAGTTAGGATGAGTCCCTTTAATGCTCAAGGCAAACGTCAGACCTCATTTGCATCCGTGTTCGTGTATCCGGAATTTGATGATGATATCGAAGTGGATATTGAAGCCAAAGATTTGAAGATTGACACCTACCGTGCCAGCGGAGCAGGCGGTCAACATGTGAACACTACAGATAGTGCGGTTAGAATCACCCACTTACCAACTAATATTGTTGTCAGCTGCCAAAATGAACGCTCACAGATACAGAATCGTGAAAAAGCAATGGCAATACTGAAGAGCCGTCTTTATCAGTATTATGAGGAACAACGCGAGGCTGAGAAGAAGAAGGTTGATAGCAGTAAGACCGAAATTGGATGGGGGAATCAAATTAGAAGTTATGTGTTTCAACCCTATCAGATGGTAAAAGATCACCGCACAAATTACGAAAGCGGTCAGGTGGATAAAGTTATGAATGGTGATTTAGATGGCTTTATCTACGCATGGTTAAAATATGCAGCATCTCAGAGGATTAATGGCTGATACTGATTACAAAAAACTGATACCCCTTCTCAACAAAGATATCCTACCGACTCATGTTGGTATCATCATGGATGGGAACGGAAGATGGGCAAAACAGAGAAGACGTCCCCATCTCTTCGGCCACCGAGCTGGGGCGAAATCCATCCGTGAAGTGGTTGAGCTTGGCGTGGAACTTGGCATAAGATACCTAACCTTCTACACATTCTCTACCGAGAACTGGAACAGACCTGTCGATGAGGTTAATGGATTATTGAAAATGCTGAAAGAGCAACTAAAGAAAGAGATTCCGGAGTTGCATAAGCAAAACATTCTGGTGCAGTTTATCGGCAGTAGTGAAGGCTTAGACCCCACCTACTGGAATGAGATTAAAAGTATCGCTGCAATAACCCAATATAACACCGGCATGACCCTTAACATTGCCTTTAACTATGGCGGTAGGCTGGAAGTTATTGATGGTATAAAAAAGTTGGTTGCGGAGAAAAGCAAAGCCGAGATTGCGGAGCTTAGCACGGATATGTTCGGGAATTACCTGTGGACAAAAGGGCAACCTGATCCGGATTTGATTATCCGTACCAGCGGAGAGATGCGCTTGTCGAACTTTTTACTGTGGCAATCTGCATATTCGGAGCTGTATGTAACTGATACATTATGGCCTGATTTTACCAAAGTGGAGATGGTTAAGGCTCTGCTGGATTACCAGGCTCGCGAGCGAAGATTTGGAGGCAGAAAGAAATGACGGAAGTCCGAACCCGTATATTGGTATCTGCTGTCCTTGTTCCATTAGCTTTTTTTGCTCTATACTATGGAGGTTTTCCCCTAATCCTTGCTTTGGGAACGGTGGCATCATTGGGTTCCATAGAGTTTGTAACCATGATGAGAAAGGCAAATATTGGCATCACTTACATGTGGAGTTTTGTAAGTGTAGGGGCTTATCTGCTATTGGTTTATTCCGGGAAATACGACATCCTGATACTTTGGCTTGTAGTGTTTATCGCCATTGTGGAAGCACTCTTTAGTTGGGATCAGGACAGATCAGTTCCTAAGATTTTTGCCAGTTTATTTGGGACACTCTACACTGCCATATTCCCCGCAATGATAACCCGCATTGGCTTGGAAAATCCGGAGAAGAAAATTTTACTTGCCTTAATTGTGATGATCTGGATAGTGGACACAAGTGCCTACTTTGTAGGTGTGAGATTTGGTAAAAGACGCAATATCGTTGCGGTTAGCCCTCGCAAGTCCTTAGTGGGGTTTATCGCAGGCGGGCTTGCTCCTTGGCTTGTATTGGTTATATTGTATATTGGGAACATTTATTTGTTACCTTGGAAGCAGCTGGTTCTTATTGCAGTTGCAGCCGGGATAGTTGGACAAATAGGTGATTTGGCAGAATCCATGCTAAAAAGGTTCTGCGGTGTTAAGGACAGTTCGAATCTTATCCCCGGTCACGGAGGGATATTGGATCGTTCTGATAGTATCCTGCTTGCAGGTTCATTTTTATACTGTGCTCTAAAATTTTAACTAAAGTGAGGTAAACACGATGAAAAAAGCACTAACAACTATCATTATGTTGGCTGCAATTGTAGCCATCTTCGGACAAGCAACTGGGTTATTCTTCTCGGAATACTTAGAGGGAAGTAGTAACAACAAGGCACTTGAAATCTATAACGGAACCGGAGTTCAAGTTGACTTATCTGCCTACACTGTAAAACTCGGCTCCAATGGTGGAGAATGGAGCACTACTAATATTATCACTCTTACCGGGACATTGGATAATGGGCAGTGCTACGTAATCGCAAATGCCGGTGCTAATGCGACAATTCTGGGCATTGCCGATGTTACATCTACTGTAACCTATTACAATGGAGACGATGCAGTTGGGTTGTTTAATGGAACTACTCTTATCGACATAATCGGTGTGTATCAAAGCGATCCTGGAACTGCTTGGGCCGTTGCCGGAACAGATGGAGCCACTCTGAACCATACTCTTATCCGCAAACCGAATGTTATACAGGGAAATCTGGATTTCATTTCTGGTGCTAGTACAAATGCTGACGATTCAGAATGGCTTGTTTTCGAACAGGATTATATCAATGATCTGGGTATTCATACTTTCGATCCAAATGCAACTGATCCAGCTGCAACTCCAACTTTTAATCCCCCTGCAGGCGTTTATACTAGTGCTTTAAGCGTTTCTATTGCTTGTAGTACCCCCGGATCTCAAATCCGCTACACCACCAATGGTAGTGAACCTAACGCAACTTCCACCCTATACAGCAATCCACTAGCAGTCTCAACCACTACTACTTTGAAAGCCAAAGCGTTTGTCACGGGTATGGATCCTTCCTACACTGCTACTGCCACATATAGCTTTGCTACTGTTGTTGGCAGTTTAAGCGAGCTTAGACAAATGCCTGCGGATAACACTGTTTACTACCTTCCCAATCCCGTAATCCTTGCTTACAAGCAAAGCAACCGCAATCAGAAGTACGTGCAGGATGATGGCGCAGGTATCCTCATTGATGATACAGCAGGTGTTATCACTACCAACTATAATATTGGTGATGCCATTACCGGTCTTTCCGGAAGACTTACCCAATTCTTTGAGACTCTCCAATTCAATCCTGTTTCAAATCCCGGCCCTGCCACTTCAACAGGTAACAACCTAGTGATTCCTATTGTTACCATTGCCGATTTGAACTCTGATATTGGTATCTATGCTTATCAATCCCGCGTTGTGTATCTTAATGATGTCCATTTCGATAACCCCACCGGAAATTATACCGTTAATCCATCAATCAATCTGGGCTTGTCAGATGATTCAGGTTCCATGACTTTCCGCACCACTTTCTGGGATGCAGATTATGTTGGAACCCCTGTTCACACTGGGACATTCAATCTTCAAGGTATCATTGCTCACTATCAATCCACTGTACAAATCACCCCTAGAATGTTAGCAGATTTCAATGCAGCTCCTCCCTCAGATATTGAAGATGATGTTGTTACACCTGCCGGTGCAGCTCTTATTGGTAACTATCCTAATCCATTTAACCCTAATACCAATATCAGTTTCACTCTTGATAAAGCTGCTCCTGCTGATGTAATTATCTACAATCAAAAGGGACAAATTGTAAAGACCTTCAATGTTGCTCATGCTCCCCAAGGTGTAACAACTCTTAGCTGGAATGGAACTGATGATTCCGGTAAAAGTGTTACCAGTGGCGTTTACTTCTTCCGTTTAAAGACCGGAAGCTTCAGCAGCACCAAGAAAATGGTCTTAATGAAGTAACTTGATCTTAAGAAGCCATCTATATTGCTTTGTTGCCATACTGATATGGTCAAGCTTAGAGATAACCGGAAAGTTAGTTGGAGTAAGGATAGATCCCTTTACTCTTACAGCTTGGAGATTTCTGATTGGTGGTTTGGTATTATTACCAACCGCCATCAAACAAAGCAAAGTTAGCAAGCTTCAATATTCTAAAAGCAGCATACTGCACATAGCAAGTTTGGGAATACTGAACGTATGTGTTAGTATGCTGCTTTTGCAATTATCCATTTTTTATGGTAAAGCTTCCCTAAGTGCTGTTATCATGAGTATGAACCCAGTCTTCGTTACCTTTTTTGCCGCCATGCTCTTAAAGGAGCGACTCAAGAAAATGCAGATTACAAGTCTCTTCGTGGGGGTATTGGGTTTGACGTTAATGCTGCTTTTTGAAGCGGATTTGCATAAGCAAAACTACCTGAATCTTCCATTGGGTATCAGCTTAGCTATCGCCTCGTCTATGTTGTTCGGTGTTTGGACAGTTCTAACCAAAGCCGCTGTTAGCAAATTTGGCAATGTTGCCACCAACAGCTTTTCCTTCCTCTTCGGCAGTGTCATCCTTTTTGTTATTATGATTTGCGCAAATAAACCTTTATCTTTCCCGATTACATTGATTAACCTAAGCTTTATCGCATATTTAGGCTTAGTCATTACAGGCATAGCATACCTGTTGTACTTTGAGGGAATGAAAGTGATCACCGCGTCCAGTGCTTCCGCTTATTTTATGGCAAAACCTCTGATTGCCCTCTGCTTATCCTACTTAATCTTGAAAGAGACAATTACGCTAAGCCAAAGCACGGGAGTAATCCTGATAGTTGCCAGCTTGGCACTTCCCTACCTGGCGAAGTTATGGAGCTTAGGCACAAAATGAAAAGGGTCATGTATATTACCGACCTATACCCGCATAAGCATAATCCTGCAGCAGGTATCTTTGTTAAACATCAGCTTGCTGAGTTATCCAAGCACTGTCAAATCTATGTCTTGGCAACTTGTGACAAATACCATCTTGCCATTGAGCATGCAAATGAAGACAATATCACTGTCTGCCGTGCGTATTATCCCTATTGGCAAAAGTTCTTTTTAAGTTCCCTGTTCACCTACCCTCTTTTCGCCATGCCTGCAATGATAACCGCCCACCTTCGTTGGAAACCTGATATTATCCATGTTCATGATTACCGTCATGTCCCTGAATTAGTATGGTTAAGGCTTTGGCTAAGAGTAATTCATAAACCACAGTATCTTACTTTACATAATATCAGAACCCACCCAGATAGATTAGGTGCGAACCCATTAAAATGGTTCTATAAGCAAGGCTTAAAACTTGCGCTACATGGTTGGACACATATCTTCACTGTCAATAGCCGTCTGGCAGATTGGGTCTATGAACAAGGATACACTAACGAGAGAGTTACAATCACAGGAAATGGCATCCACCCCTTTACTGCTTCTGACTCTGTTAACTTACCCATAAATGTCAGTAATGCAGAAGAAGGATGCTTCAAAGTTATCAGCGTGGGTAATCTCGTACCGGAGAAAGGGTTTGACCTTCTTATCAAAGCTGTTGGCAGATTGATCGCCCAATCTCTTGATATCCGTGTGTTGATTATTGGTGATGGCAGTGAAAGGCATGCATTATCACAACTGATAGATAAACTTCATCTTCAAGAACATATTCAACTTGCCGGAGTATTGCCGAATGATGTTGTCAGGAGTTACTATCCTCATTTCGACGCTTTCATCCTTCCCAGTTATAGCGAGTCTTTTGGTATCGTGTATATTGAAGCGATGTATGCGGGGATACCGGTGATTGGGATTGCAGGCGAAGGTGTTTCAGGATTATTTACTAACGGCACCGAAGCGCTTTTTGCGAAGCCTAAAGACTTGGATGACTTAACTAACACAATATTGCAACTTATATCAAATC
>CALDSN010000122.1 GCA_937924555.1 uncultured bacterium
TGATGATATACACCCCGCTGGGGAGTTCGGGAAGGCTAATGCTGCTTGTATCCCCTCGGCTACTGTCCTGCGCTTGGAATACCCGCTGTCCTTTGAGGTTATAGAGGCTGATGGTCTTTGTGTTTAGCTGTTCATATCCTTTCCCCTGATAGCACAGGGTAACTGCCTTACCCATAGGCAAGGGATTGGGAAATGTGCTGAAGCTCCACTTATCAGTAAGCTGCGGAGCAAGTTCATCCTCGTTAGCCACCATACCAGCATTACCTCCATAGACGAACACATATCCACGATAATCATGCAGCGGATATGTGCCATCTTCGTACGGGGCGGATACTGCAACATCGCAGAAACCATCTCCATTGAAGTCACCTGTCTCCACTTCTTTCCCAAAGTTCTCGTATGTGCTTACTACACGGTAATCATAATCACTATCCATCACCGCATTCCCCAGCCATACCGCAAAGCGTTGCTGAGAATAGCTTGCCCCAATTACATCACTGTAACCATCTCCGTTTACATCACCGGAGTCAAGTCCCCTGATGTACGCATTCCCATAATATACAGGGTTCAATATCACATCTGGGTTTTCGTAATTGATAGTGTCTCCTCCATAGCATATTCTCATCCCCCCAGAGTTTGCATAGAAGAAGAAATCCTCATATCCATCGCCATTTACATCTCCGAATTTAGCGCAACGAGTTGTGATTCCATTATAAGTATCCATCAAAGTAATGGGGTTTTCAAAAGATGGGGTTAAGCATCCAAAATACAGGAGTATTTTGTTATGGTAGGTGTTAAGGTGTGTGTTACCGATCGTGAAATCATAATACCCATCATTGTTAACATCGCCTATCCCCTCTAATGATCCTAGATTTGCAGAATCCCATTGCTCTGAAAGAACTGTTGTTTGAGAGTAATCTCCTCCCCAGATGATTTTATACCACATAACCTGACTTTCTAAGTAGACATAACCGATATCATCATATCCATCATTATTGACATCTCCCAGTTGAGTGAAAGTTGGAGTTACATAGAAGTGCTCTGTATGCTCTATGCAGTAATCTGGTTGGTCTAAGTTATCTACACCTCCGTAATAGATTAGCACTTTGATACTATCTGAAGCGATCTGGAAGCTCTCGCGAATTCCCAGATCATCGAAACCATCTCCATTTACATCACCACAGTTAAGAATTCCACTGATTTTCATTTGTTCGCCAAGGGGGTAATCCCCTTCCAAAGTCATTGCTGCTTGTGTGTCTGAGCCAAACTCCGGTCCCCCATAATAGACATATACTTTGCCTCGAGATGGAATATCGCTGTAATGGTATCCGTAGAACTGCGACCATACTACGAGGTCATCGTACCCATCATGATTAAAGTCTATGCTCTCCATTGTAACCCCAAAACCTGAAGCGTTATGCTCTCCTTGAAATTGGGCAAGGACTGGCATATTGTTTTGGGCGAAAAGCGGCATGCACGCGACAGAAATGGCGCAACAAGCGAGTATCAACAACCTATTCATGGTTCCTCCCGGGTGAGGGATTAGAACTACAGGAATGCTTCTAAGCCCCTAAGCGCATGGTTTACACTTTGTGATAATATGTCAAGATAAGTGTGCAGTATAAAGATAA
>CALDSN010000123.1 GCA_937924555.1 uncultured bacterium
AGCCGATCTGTTAGTTTTGATCTTGGGCATGTTTATCTCCTTAGTTTTATCTAAAATATCTATGGGCTTTGTTTAGTTTATTTTAAGCTTCTTCCTTCGGGGCTGGAACCTCTTTTACCATAGGCTCAGCCGGAGTCACTTCCGGTTCATTGGGGATAACCGGAGCAACTGCTTCTGCGGGGGCTTCCTTTGCCAAAATGCGGTCTATATCCTTCTTGGGGGATACAACCATGGAAAGCAAATTCCTATCCGCAACTGGTTCGCTGTCAATATCCACAATGTGTGCCAATTCAGCTTTCAGCTTGTCCAACACGCGATATCCAAGCTCTTTGTGCGCCATCTGCCTTCCGCGGAAACGGATGGTGAACTTCACCTTGTTGTGTTGCTTGAGAAACTTGATGGCGTTGTTCTTCTTAAAGTTGAAATCGTGCTCTTCGGTATTGGGACCGAACTTAATCTCCTTCACTTCCACTTCGTGCTGTTTCTTACGGGCTTCTTTGGCTTTCTTTTCCTTCTCGAAATAATACTTGCTAAAGTCCAGTATTCTGCACACGGGAGGATCTATATTGGGAGATATTTCCACCAAATCGAGATCAGCTTCTTCTGCTCTGCGCAGAGCTTCACGAACGGAGACCACACCAATCTGCTTCCCATCAGCGCCAATCAGGCGCACCTTGTCGCAATTAATCTGCGAGTTTATGCGTTCTTTGGGGACCACTTCTTTGGTTTTGGCCTTTCCCTTTTTAATCCGGATTATAAGAACCTCCTTCTTACCGGAAATGAAACAGGCGAATCACCCACCGGGGTAATCCGCCTGCATCACAGTAAAGATCATGTCTTTATTTATTATATTTCATAGCCTTACGAGCGCGTTAGCTGTAAGGCAGAAGCAAGCGGCTTCATTTCTATGTACATAAGTTTCCAAACGCCTCTTTCTGTCAAGCGAAGTTTTCAGCGAGACCATGCATCATTCACTGTCGAACAGCTACCACCTTGTAAAACCCTTTTCTACTACCTGGTTCTAGAACGTGCGTATATGACGTGATTGAAGTCTCATCAATCTTAGTAAACATTCCTAACGGATCGTTGCTGAAGTAAATATGGTATTGGACTCCAGTTATATTTATACCAGAGTCAGTTTGAGTTACTGGATCCCACCTTAAAGGGACATAGTTTGTAAACGAGTTACTGCATATAACAAGATTTTCAGGGGGAAGCGGACTTGCTATGGGACGATATCCAAGTTTAGCAATTCCGTTTAATCCACAACAATATACATTGTTCATCGCATCAAGTTGGATTTGATTACCCCATGTGTAATTCAATCCTATCTCTGAAACTCTTTTCACCCAACTTAGGTTACCGTATGAATCGTATTTGGCTAGAAACAAGCATGGTTCTCTGAAAGTTACATTGCCAAAGACAGCACCAGCACCCGCGACACCGCCTAGATACACATTATTATCAGTGTCCGTTGTTAAGCCATCCAACCATTCCCCAGCGCTTGATGTACTCCCACCATCATAACCTCCGATTTGCTTCGTCCATATCAGGTTTCCATCTCCACTGTATTTAATCAGGAGTATATCGCGTACCCCCAAGGCACTGTATGGCTGCCCTCCAACCGATCCCTGATTATAGAAACTACATGCTACGAAAATATTACCTGTGTTATCGCAGGTTATTTCTTTCCGGAAAACATCTGAGCAATTTTCTTGCTTCGCCCATGACCAATCGCCATTGCTATTTAGCTTTGCAATATATATAGTTCCGTATGAATTCAGGGTGAAAGGACCAATGTTAATATAGTAGTCATAATTCCCGGTAATGTAAATGTCATTAGTGGGCGAAACTGCTAAATCTTCAACTTCAATGTTAATACTACTTTTTACACTTCGAATCCACTCACAAGTGCCGCTTGAATCCAGCTTTGCAACAAACCCCATTGATCTATTGTGGGTTTCAGTTAAACTCTGATCATCAATATGGATGTTGTTTGAATAACTACCACAAACATAAACATTGTTTTGAGTATCTATCGCGCAGCTAAATGTTACCGAGTCGTAGTCGCTGAAAATCTGCTTGACCCAAACAATCTCCCCATTATTGTTCAATTTGGCTACTAAGGTGTTAGTAGTTGCTGTACCATCATTATAAGAAACCCCACCAAAGCTAATGGTTCCACAAAAAGGGATAGCAAAAACCAAATTATTAGAATCATCTGCTTCAATGCAGTATGACATGTCATACCCCCCATCTCCGTACTTGATTGCCCACAACCAGTTTCCGTTTGTATCTAACTTTGCTACGAAAAAGTTTCTAAGGGCTCCGACAGGTGATATCGTGGTACTTCCAAAGATTGTAGGTTCGTAAACTGTTCCTGTTACGTATGAATTTCCCATGGCATCTGTAGCCACACTCCCGATTTGATATGGATTATTAGTTAGGGGGTTGATTAATCTCGTCCACTGCCAATCAACTGATTCCGGCACAGAAGTGAGTGTAATCAACAAATTATCTATCACCCAATGAGTTAGAGAGTTAAGGTCTCCCTCCACCACCCATGCCAAGTAAGTGACGGCGGAGTTAGTTGGCACCGCAACCAAAATGTCCTGATTATTTAGGTTTGCGCCACCGGAGTTTATGCACCAGCCTAAATCGAACCAATCTACTCTATTGTTAGATTTCTGGAGTTTAAGGTTCAAACCTTCACCAATTGTAACCCAGCTTGTTTTAAATCTTAGTAGAAAAGCACTTTGTCCAAGAGTTGTCAAGCCTGGTGATATTAATCGGTAGGTCCCTGTGGCATTAATTCCCTCTGCACACATTTCTCCGGCTGTACCTCCGGTTATATTTGTTGGTGAATGGGACCAAATCATTTTTGGCGTTGAGCCTGAATATGTCTGGGTGAAAACGGCATCATTCGCAGTAGTGAAGTTGTTCGCATAGGGAAAAGAGACATTGTTGTATTCTCTTGTAGTAAAGCTTGAGATTGCATTTTGGATGGATTCACCGGCTGAATTATATGCTACTACTTTCCAATAGTAGGTAGTTCCATACATCAAGTTCTGCTGCGGAGTGTAAGTTAGGCTGGTTAACGTATCAACACATGTGGCAGGAGGATTCAGGTAATCCAGATATAGTTTGTAACCGTAAGGAATACCTCCTTGTGTTGTTGGAGCTTGCCAAGATAAACTGCTATTAACTTGTATGTTCTGGGCATTGTTAACCGGTGATACAAGCGTCACGGCTAAGGGCAATGCAGGTGTCATCATTGGTCCGACAATGTTGTCTATGTAGATTCTTCCTGAAATTCCGGTGGATGCTACTCTGAAACCCAGATACCAGTTACCTCCAGACAGCATCCCCAGAGGTACCGTAAATAACCTCCAGCCCCAAGCTTCAGGGATTAAGACAGCATCACCAATAGTATTCCAAGTAATCCTGTCTGCTGAATATACAATCTCTAAAACTGCCGCTTGGCTGTTACCGGAAGTATAAGCATAGAACTGCAAATAATCAGTGGCTTGGACGCTCAAACTCGGTGTTGAGAGTAAACTTTGATAGCTATTCGATAGTGAACAACTTGCACTGTAATCTGCTAGATAATAAAAACCAGAGAAACCTCCCGTTGACTGCCAACTTGCTGGTGGGAAAGTGCTGTTAGGGAATTTCTGTGCTAACTGGTCGGTTAAGGCAATCCTAAACCTACCGGTAGTTGAATTTGAAGCTGCGCCGTACTCATTGTAAGCTACAATTTTCCAAAAATACTCGTTACCCGTGATGTCGTTATTGATATTCATGCTTTCGTAGTTCCCCTGATAAATCAAGTCAGCTTCAGTGAATATACCGGTTTGATTTAAGTACACTTTGTAGGAAGTTGCTGGGATTCCTTCCACTGCCTTCCTCCAGGCAAGTAATGGGTGCAGTGGAACAGTTTGTTGATCTAATGGATATACAATAGACGCAGCATATGGAGGAGCAGACTGCTTAAACTCAAAAACTACATTATCTATAAAAACAGATCGCGTATTGTTTGTATTTTGTACTCGAAAGGCAAATCGGCTGCCAGATACCGCATACTGACCAACATCGATACAAAACCAACTATAATAACCAAGAACGCTATTACTTTTGATAAGGGTGAATTGGTAGCCTGTGGGAGTGTAGTCCATTGCATAAAGGTCAACACTGACTGAATTCAATGCACTTCTGGCGTAAAACTTAACATATAGATTAGTAAGCTCTTCACCTAGGGGTGGGCTGATCAAATAGCTGGTACTAGTGCCGGACGATGATTGGTTCAATATGTTAACACAATTTGGTTCTGAGAAAGGTGCATCACCTACAAGCAGAACTGATGGTTGATTAGCAGTATTGGTAGAGCTTGTATATCTGCTCCATCCCAAGGGAAGATTTGGAATTGATGATGTATCGAAGTTCTCAGAATGAGGAAGAATTTGTATTGTCGTATCAAAACATTGACCTAAAAGTGGTATATGTATGGGTATTGAGTTTCCGGTAATATGTAGAAATCCATTGGAAACCCCTGCGCTAAGCGGAAAAAACGCCAATTGAAGATCTATTTGTTGTCCTGGCTGAAGTGTTAATGGCATGGTGTGCTGCGAAGTTATGCAAAAATCAGCATTATCTATCTGAAGCTCGTTTATTGTGATGGGAACTGCACTATAGTTTGTGACAGTAAACATTCTTTTTGATGGAGTATAAATCTCTGTTTCTCCGAAATCTATTGAATTCTGAGATGTGAACAAGCGTGTTGATAGTGAAGCTTCTCTGATATTAATGTCATCCACTACCATGGCTATTGTTGTAGCAGCGGAGGCTACAATCCCATTGATGCCTAAGTAAACTACACCTGAATGATCAGCCGTATAGTACCCTGCAAATCTTTGGTAATCACCATTCCCTACAGCTGTTTGAGGGACTACTACAGTGGTAAAATCTCCAATTGCTGTTCCGCTACCAATGGAAACACCTATCGTTGTATTACTGCTTGCTGCCTTATCCTGACGCGCCCAAAATTCTACTATATAAGTTGTTCCTGAACTGACATCCATAGGCCTGGTCATCCAGGTATTTGCTGGTCTGTAAAGGCAAACGTTTACATTACCGGTCCTGGGGGTTCTGTTATACAGAGTAGAAGTATTGCCCCACCACAAAGAGGATGTTTCAGATGCCAATGTCTGACTCCAATGCAGAATTGGACCACCATTGTCTGTTGATACCTCAAAACTATCATAGAGTGGATAATTATCGATAAGAGGTGGTGCAGCGGTTTCGAAGCTCCAAACAGGACATTCTACGGCAGAACCACTTGGATTATATGGTACAACTTTCCAATAGTATTGAGTATTGTAGTCGAATTGCGCCGAGTCGTTCCACTGAGTTTCCATGCCAACATCTGTCCCATTAGTGTAGTTCGATGGGGGGTTATCAGTTCCTATGTATAGCCTATATCCGGTAACATAACCTCCTCCATATGACCATTGCATTCCAAGGGTAGTATTGAAATTGGTTTGCATTTGTTGTGGGAATACGATATTTGCTGGTTGTGGTGGCGATGATAAACTCGGAGGAGTAAACGTAAAAACCCTGCGTTGACCATTTTCTGTGCTGTGAAGCGCACTAATATAGCTATTGGCTGTAAAGTTCATGCTATTCAATCCATTAGTAACTACTGGTTGTGCATTCTCAAGTTTTATTGATAATATTTGATTTGAGGTGTTTGAACCGGAGAGAAATATACGCCTGCTAATGTTGGACGCACTGGTATTGTACATGCTTCCATACAGGTACTTAACCACATTGCTGCTTTCGTGCAACCAAATCTGAAAGTTGCAGTAGTTTGCTGGAGCACTTGTATTGGAAGAGGTCCTAACATTTACAAATTCTACAACAAGCTTACGATTTGGAGTGGCACCTACCACTTTGTAACGTATCCACCCAGTCCCTATAAGGGAGTTATCCCCTCCCAGAATTGCCAGAATATGCCGATTAGCTGCCGTAAGAGCTTCAGTCGCAGATATCCTTGTCGTGCCTAACTGTAGCTGTCCATTGGTGTTCACCGAAAAGCTGGTGTGGTCAATCATGCCAAACTTGAATGAAAAGCCAATAGGGGTTACATTCGAAGCATAATCGTCTCTAAACGGTCCCGGAGAAAATAAGTAGGTACACCCACTGCTGATATCTTCCAAGCTACCATTTGATTCCACAGAATAGGTGTATTGCGAAAGTAACTGCGCATCTAAAAAACAACAATAAAACAAAGAAATTATCAATAATACTAACCCGATTTTCATAACAACTCCTTATCGCTTATCTACTAACAATCATTGCTTCCTACATCACGGTTATAGTTACAAATGCAGTTGTTGATATCTATGCATTTCAATGTCTAACAAAAGGATTAGGCTTGAATTGATAGACTTTGTCTCAGCGCTAACTTCTATTTATAACTAATACGTACATAATATTCAGCTTCTTGGAAATTGTCAAGACTATTTAATTGATATTTGGATTAGTGAACTTAACCCGAATGCGAAAAGTAAATGCCGACATAGTTCTTGTGAAGCATTGATATTTGATTGTCACTAACCTAGCTAACCAGTTCACTTCCAAATGTTAGCTTTTTCAAGGTAGCTTCCTGCGCGAGACTCACAATCTTTAGAGCGTTCCAAAGCGCGGGCATCTCCAGTTCTTTGATAATCTCGGAAATAACTATCAGCTTCTAATCTTTCTCGATCATACATTCGCAAATACATTTCATAATTATCCCGGCTGTTTTTCTGAATTTGCCTGCACCTTTCATCAACTGATTTTTGCAGATAGGAATTATAGGTTTCGTAACTAGAGCTTGACGAATAGGGATTAAAGGTAGGAGTATAGCTGTAAGGAGTACCCATCCCCGAATATGGATTTGTCCAAAGTAAGTAATCATAGGGAGAGGATGAAGAAGCAAAGATACTTGTGTTTGATGATGGTGTATTTGTAATCCTGATATCATCGGCTTTACTAAGCAGTACAGATACTTCTTCATCCAGTGAGTAGTTCCCTACCTTAGTGAGGATGGCTTCATCATTGGTGGTAACCTCGTCTACCACTTTATAACCGCCGTACCAGCTATAGTATCCATTGTAATTGTAGATTGGATACAACATGGGATCATACTTTAGTTTCGAAGAGATTGATTTAATCGGTTTAACTTGCAAGGCTCCAAATTGAAAAGATGACTTTGAGTTCTTGTTTTGAACCTTATAAACAGTATAAAGCTCTTTACAAATTATGGGATTGAGCAGATTTTCGATATTGGTTGGGATAAATCCATCTTTACTGTACTTGTATGTCCAGCACAGATATTCTTGTTTATCCTGATTATATGCTGTAGCTGTTAAAACCATAGGCAACAAACTATCTGCAGGAGAGTGCATAGAAAAACTAATACTAAAGTCCTTGGATGTGTTGAGTAACTCTGTCAAGTAGCTCAAATTGTATCCAGGATTCAAGATAACAGGATTTAGCTTGCTCCAGCTACTAAGGATCAATGGATTGAATGTTTTATCAGAACTTTGGGAGTCATTCATCTGTAAGAAAGCTCTCAAATCCGCTATACTGATTGAATTTGGATATTGACTATATACTTCCTTGAGTACCTTGCTTGCTTTCATAATCGCAAAATACTCAATTAGATTTGGATCTGTGAATAGGGAAGGGTTATTGTCTAAGTATTTTGGAATATAATAGGCAAGACCTTCACCGCAATATGGCATAACAGAAGTTACGGTACTATCAGAATTTGTTTTGCTTGCTAAGGTACTACTTGCTTCTTTGCTTCCAAAGCTGGAATCAATTGCCAAAAGGATATTATCGTAGTAGTTATCTATTTTGTTTCCTTTCCAGAGCTGTAGCATTTTCCTCCCGGAGGAAGATAAATACTTCACAACCTGTGTGATTTGTTTATTGCTTGTAAAGTTCAGGCTAAGTTCTTCATGTATGATGTCTTTTAAGTAAGTAAACTCATCCATTTTGGGTTTTCGTTTTGATTTACTTCTTCGTTCAAGGAGCAACATATTCGCTTCACAGGTTGACATTCTAAAAAGTATATCCCTGCTCTTTGGATAAATCTTACTATCACTGAAGCTTAGCTTAACATCAGCATCATATTTACTCCTTAACAAGGTGTAGAAAATTAAGCTTTTGTACTTGATGTCGTCTGGATTCTTTGCAAGTTTCTCTTTACAAATGTTCTCTATCCATACCCAATCATGATTTCGAAGAGCTGTGCGTAACTTGATACTAGGAACTAGATAAAATGAACAAAACAAGAATAAAAACAGAAGTACAAATACAACAATAACATAGAAATACTTTTTAGCCATAATAACCTCAGACTTTTCATATCTATTGCAGAGCTTGGGTATTAATACTGACCATCTCTATTTTATCCTTAAACACTGTTAAGGCAGAAGCAAGCGGCTTCATTACTGTGCGATAAGATTGCTATACCCTTTTCCCGCACAGCACAGCTGCTTGCCCTATTTTTCGAAGATAGATATAATAATAATGGCATATATTGCCAAGTTTATTGGCAAACCCCAGTAAACCCACTTAGTTTGTGCCTTTAAGAGGTTCTCAACAGATTTAAATTCACCTGCTCTCTTTTCCCAGGCGAGTTGATTTGCTTTTTTGCCGAATAAGTATGATATGAAAAGCAAGAATGCTCCATATAGAAGACTTGCCATACCCGTTTCATCTACTGCGCCTACTGCTTTACCGATGAAATTTAATATTACAAACAAACCCAACCAACTCCATTGACTATATGCAATAGCCCAAAGT
>CALDSN010000124.1 GCA_937924555.1 uncultured bacterium
TCATCTCGGGGGGAGTGGGGATATCAGGTTGACCGATGTTTAAATGATACACTTTTATGCCTTTGGCTTTCGCTGCCACGGCATAGGGCATAAGCTTGCGGATGGGGGATGCCTGAATTTCCAAAGCGCGTTTTGAAAGCTCCATTATTCAATCCTTAAATGTTATTTTTCCTATAGTGCCTATATTTGGAAGTCTTAAAATAAGACAAGGAAAATCTTCACTTTCAGCCCATTCTCATAGCTCATAATCCCGTTTTTCTGTCCTGTTTACGAGACACCATTTTACCCAATATTTCGTTATTCCATCTGTGCTATGCTCTTACGCCTTTTTCAGCACTCTCCCCGCTGCTTATTCTATCGCTCACTTCGCTAAGTGTTGCACCCAATATCTCAGGCAATAAAAAACCCCTCTCGCACAAAGCTGAAGAGGGGTGAATATAAGCTGTTTATATGTTCTATTTGAACTTTTCTTCTCCGCTGAACTCGCGATAGGGATCAAAGCTCTTTAGCACTCTTTCATCATCACTTGTCATATTGCCGTTGCAGATGCGGGTAACCAGTTCACCCATGCCCGGACCAAGCATAAAGCCCTGTCCGCACATCCCCACGGCATTGATGAGGTTTGGCACCTCCCTGCTAAGCCCAACGACGGGGAAACCATCGGGAGTCATGGGATATTGCCCTCGCCAGGTACGGCGTACTTTCAGGTTACGCAGTCTGGGGTATATGTGTAGCATGCGTTTGCTGCACATGGGCAGGAATTCAGATGTACTGCGGTTATCGATACCCAATATGGCAGGCTCGGGAGTGATGCAAAACACCACCTGTCCTTCATGGTTTTGATAGAAATAGAAGTTGGCGCTTCCCGGGGCTTTGCGCATATCGATCACCATGGGACCGAAGAAACGCGCCACCGGCTCTGTGATACCTGCTTCGTGGTTATCCGGGAACACAGGCAAATCCAGCTTCAGCATTGCACCAATCTCGCGGGCGTTATTTCCGGCAGCATTCACCACCTTGGCACAGGCATAGCTGCCCTTATCTGTTTTAACTGCACTAATCTTATCCCCTGAAGTATCAAAGCCCGTAACACGCTCGTTGAAGCAGAAATCTACCCCTGCCTTAAGCGCATGGAAGTAATAGGAAGAAGTAACCATCAATGGGCTGCAAGAGCCATCTTCCGGGGAATAGGTGGAGCCGATTAAGCCATCCATCAATATTCCCGGCACAATCTCATTATATTCCTCGGGGCTGAGCCATTTGATATTAAGACCGAAGCTAAGCTGAATCTTCATCAGGTCTTGCAAAGCCTTGGCATCTTTCTCGTTATAGGCGGGATAGCTGTAACCGTTGCTCATCCAGCCGATATCATCGCCCATTTCCTCGTGCCAGGTACGCATAATCTCAATGGAACGCAAACAAACGCTAATCTTGCCAAAGTCCGAATGCGTAGCACGCACCCCGCCAATAGCTTTCTTGTTGTTCTCTTGTCCCGGACCATGCTCCGGATCAATCACCAAAACTTTGTTACCGCTCATGGCAAGGTAATAAGCGGTAGGCAAGCCAATTGAACCTGCTCCAATCACGATTACATCATATATCTTGCTCATTTCACGCTCCCATCAGGAAACTTGGATAGGGGAATCTCTATAAATAGCGGTCGTTTGGTATTCGGCACCACATCCGTAACAGGGATGCCTTCCTCGCGCAACAATCCTTTTATCATCACTTCGCAGGTCTTTGCCCCGCAAGGTCCCATTCCTGCGCGGGTGATGGCTTTAATCTGGTTCAAATCGCTAATTCCACTGCGGATGAGGCTACGCACCGCACCCACCGTAACCCTTTCACACAGGCAGATCATGGCATCATCGGCAAGCCTTTCGGGGACTATGGGCTGGGGCAGGGCTGCGCTAACTTCCTCAGCTTGGATGATAAACCCGGCAATCTGCTTGGCAATTGCCTTTGGCACACTGAACTTCACAATCTGGCTATGCTGTTTGGCATAGCTTTGCACGGCGATAACCGCATACTTGCCCAAGGGCTTGGCATCTATATCCACCAAGGGCAATTCGTCACCAACCTTAACTTCATGATTGCCAACCTCATACACGAGGCTTACAATAGGCATCTCCTTATCCTTGCGATAGTCCACCAAAGTGATGGCTAAACCGGGACAGATAAGAAGACACTTGCCGCAACCAATGCAGCTTCCGCTATATTTTGGCACCGCCATCAGGCTGCCATCTTCCGTATGAATGGAATTGGTGGGGCACACTGTGGTGCAGGGATTACAAGGTATCTCTTGCAGACAGTGGATAACGGGGAACACACCCTCTTCGCTATCCGAAGTGTTATAGCCCTTCACCATGCCCGGATGTGCTTTCAGTGCTTCGGCTTTGGCATACCATTCATCCGGCACAGGGTTACCCGTTTCACCGGATAGGGCAGAGGCAATCTTCAAGCCTGCAATCTTGCCATTGAACATGGCAGAGCTTGCTTCGGCAATCTCCAGGGCATCACCCGCAGAATCAACCGGCAAACCTGCTGCTTCGGCTTCCATGGTGAATTCGCTTAAGGGGTCTAAGCCCACAGCTATCAGGATGGTGTCGCAGGTAAAGGTCTTTTCCGTGCCATTTATCGCTTGGAATTTACTGTCAATCTCGGTAATCGTGATGCTCTCCACCGCTTCCTTGCCACTGGCGCAAAGAATGCTGTGCGAGGTGTAAATCGGCACGCCCAGGCGTTTCAGCTTGTCGGCATGCACTTTGTAACCACCGCAAACCGGCATGGCTTCCACCAAACCCACCACCTCAATACCTGCTTGTAAAGCATGGTAACCGGCAATAAGACCCACATTTCCGCCTCCGATGATGAACAGACGCTGCGTGGGACGCACCAGGTCTCTATTTACCAAGGTCTGGAAGGCACCTGCGCCATAGATGCGGGCAAGGTTATTACCGGGAAAGCGCAAGAACTTCTCCCGCGCACCCGCTGCGTTTAGTATCCGTTTGGGGCTTACAATCTTGTACACACCATCTTTAAGGATGCCAACCTTCTTGTCGCTGAACACAAACACCGCAGTGCTATTAAGCCAAACTTCCACCCCGGGAAAACTCATCACCTCTGCGGCAAGCAGCTTGCCAATATCGTGTCCACGGGTTCCGGCACGGCTATCTTCTTCCGAGCCGAAGAACTTGTGGGTTTGCAGCACCAGCTTGCCACCCAGGGCATTTTTATCATCTATCAACAGCACCGGGATATTCTTTTTGCCCAGCTCGATGGCAGCAGAGAGCCCCGCAGGACCTCCGCCAATGATTAGCACTTCCGTGCTGATATGCTCAATCGGGGCAAAGCTTGTGGGTGCATCATCGGCTGGCAGGGTAGCAAGCCCTTCCACACTCTGCACAATCATGTTTTGCGTAACAGCCACCATGCAGGATTTAACCGAAACCCCATTGGCAATTACGCTGCACTTGGCACACTGTCCATTGGCACAAAAGATGCCCTGCGCTCCGCCATCCTTGTGGTGGTGACCAAAGATGGAAATCCCATTGGCAATCAGCGCGGAAGAGATCATTTCTCCCCGGCGTGCCTTTAGCGGGCTTCCATTCCAATAAAAGTTGATTTCTTCCAATTCCGGCACTTCAAGAATTGGATGGGTGGTGATGCGATTGTCATTCACCATGGCGAAAAACTCCTTTATAGCGGCTTGGCAACGTGCTTCCACCGTTTGTCATATTTGCGGATTACAAAGTTTGTGCCCTAGCTCTTTGTCAAGGGAAATAGCGAACTGATAATAGCATCAATAACCAATGAAGAATGTTATAACCTAAAAGAGCGAGTGATGTCTGACTATAAAACAATGTATGCGACCTATTATCTTGACAATTATACGAAGCATGCTTTTGTGGATTTTTATATGTAGATAAGAACAACTGAATGATCTATTTGGTAGAGGACAAGAACAATGGAACTGGTACTTGACAAACTAATTGACATAATATTGATCTATTTCAGTCAAAAGTGGAGTTATGGATCAGAGAGTATCTTTACACGGAAGCGTATTTCAGCAGAAATACAAAGATCTCTTATGCAAGTGATTAGTGAATTCGAACCTTTTTTCGTGAGTGAAAATATCTCTGAGGTAAAACAAAAGATACTATTAGAGTGTTGTGGAAGAGAATTAAAAAAGGTATTAGCAGAACCCGATATTGTATTCAAAAATTCCATCAATGTCACGAAACTTATGGAAAGCATTTATCCGAAAGGGAGCTACCCACAAGAGATATGTGATGAGGATCTCAACAGTTTGTTTAGTGTCGTATTCTCTGGCATTATGAAAGCTGTGCTATCGTATTCCCCAGTTTTAGAGGCATGGAAGCTTGAGAAGTATAAGGACGATGCTAGGAGGTTTGATACAATAGCCGAAGGCGTTAAAAATATTCTTCGCGAACTTGTTAAAACCACTGAAGCAAATTCACTTAATACTGACAAGCTGTTAACCCGGGTTAAAACAACACTTTTTACACAAGGTATGTTTAATATTGAAATTTCCGGTTTGCGTGGAGAAAGACCCGACGCAGTACAGATGGACAAATGCTTCATACTTCCACAAATTGAGCTAATCATGAATGACTCGCACAAGAAAACAAAACTACAATCTAATCAAGCAAAGCAACTAGAAACATTACAAGAGATGTTAGATACAATATGTGCGGCAAATTCTAAGAATATTGTGTATGGAGTCCCTGGGATTGGCAAGAGCACATGGACTAGATGGATAAATATGAATATGTTACAAGGCTCGATAGAAATAATACCTATTCTAGTTAAATGTAGAGATACACTATGTAAGGAGAATCTTCCCTCATTAATAGACATTATTAGAGAGATGGTTGGTGTTCATCTATGCGACGAAATTACTCCACAAACTCTGCGGGAGTGGATTGATAGTCATAAAGTCATTATTATATTTGATGGTTTTGATGAGGTCCCTCCTGGAAAGAGAGATAATGTCTCTTTATGGATAAAAGTCCTACTAAACTCTATTGGTTCATCCCCCGTTCTAATTACATCAAGGGCTATCACCACTCAACATCTTGATCAACTTGGAAGTTCTTGGAAGTATTGGAGTATCAAAAGCTTTACACAAACGCAGATAGTGGAGTATATTGATAAGTGGTATAGATACTCTCCACTACTAACTAATGACTCAAGAGTAGTTGATTCAGTGAAGCTAGCATCGGAATGGATGAGTGATGCTACTCTTAGACCACTTGTTTCTGTTCCCTTGATGTTAACGACAATTCTAATGGTTCATCATATGGACGGGAAACTACCCAAAGGGAGAGCTAATCTATATGAAAGGTATATTAATGGTATGCTTGAATTATGGGATAGTAGGTCAGGAGTTGTCGCTCAAACTAGTATGACAACTTCTCAAAAAAAAGATATCTTGACCCAATTAGCTATTCACTTTCATTTTAACGAAGTTGAGGTTCTAGATGATTCAGAAATGGAGGTATTTATTGAGGCAGCGGAAAAAAAAGTAAAGTGCTCATGTACCACAGCAGAGGTTCTTACTCTGTTGAAAGAGAGAACAGGATTATTAGTTGGCCCCGGTACATGGAGTTTCATTCATAAAAACATCAGTGAATTTCTTGTTGCACAAGCAGTAAAGGACGGACACCTAGTTACAAATAATGGGACTAGAATAGATAGATTCAAGTTGTATAATGAACGTAGTAACGATAGATGGAGCTATGTTTTGCTTTTCTGGATTGGGCTTTCGACAATTTCCGAATTGCATGATTTTGTAAATCAACTTGTTTCTGATGATGATTACACTAATTCAGGTGTAGCTCTTGAGATATTGTATGACCAATCGGATACTGGAAGATTAACTGAACCTTGGTATTCAGAGACACTCAAACAATTGCTTAGTCATGATTATTTTTCCAAAAAGTCCGATAATGATAGGATAGATCTTAACTACTTAGCGTATCCAAGTCCAATTACAGATGCTAGTGAAATATCTCATGTTAATTTTCTGTATAAATGGCAAGCTACTCCATTGGCACCAACTAAGTTGCTTTGTGAATTGATTAGTACAAGCACATTATCCATAGGGCAAGTTCTTGCATGCCATAAGTCAATTCTTCTTCCTGTGTGGTTAGGTTCATTTGATTTATGCAGGGAAAGAGAAGATTATGAGTATCTGTTATCTCAATGTAATGAGGACAATCCCACATTATGGGATGCAAGAGCATTTACATATACATGGTTCATCGACAATGTGTTTTGTAATCAGCAAATTCCTGTGTCAGATTATATGGATATACTGGAAAAGGCAATCCCATCATTGCAAGGGACTTTCACCTTTCATTTATTAGGCTACTTTACCAAAGTGATTCATGACTTCAAGAATAGATTGAGAAGCTACGAGTTGAATAAATCAGATTATAAACGTCTGGTAAACGAAATATTGAAATTACAGCAGTATCGGCTGAGTGAAGAATGGTTGTTACTTACTGCAAAGTACAAGTTTTATAATGATCGAACGAATGATTTGCTAAGCTACAGCATAAGGTCTATCGTTGATGGTATAAGAGAGGGTTTACTTGCGGATAGCGATGATACTGCTACACTCTCGGCGTTTGTCGAAGATCTCATGTTTAAACGAGATGTGATGTTATCAGATTTGTCCAATGATATGGTGAATAAGTCTAGTGATGTGTATATGTAATATTTTCAATATATTGTGCTCATAACAGACATTATGGTACAAACCATGCATCAGACAGTTGTTGTTTAGTTGAATATAAGTCGGAAATCTTGTAGTTGACCTATTTGTTGCAGTTGTATGGGGATTTCACTTCTAGAACATTCTATGTATCAAGTACGCATTAAGCTTTACCTCTCTATCCAGATACTTATAATCGTAAACCACAAGTAACCTATTCTGTTAATAGCCTCAACATTGTCATGGATCTTGCGGGGTTGTTATGCCCTTATATCTTGCATTATTGAATACCACAAAATCCCCTAGGGCGAAATAGTATAGCGATGGGTTCGGAGTGCCGCAGGCACTTAAGACCCTCGTTCCGTGCCCCCACATAGATAGCCCCATAGGGCGACATTATAAGGGACGAGGGGGTAGGGGTGTTCTGCCATGCAAACATATGTGTCTTATAACTGAGTATAAACCAAACCTGCAATGGATCTTGTGTCGCCCTGTGGGGCTTATTCGTTCCTCCGGACCTTACGAGGGTCTTAAGCCTGCTATGCGCAAGGCTACGAACCCATCGCTATACTATGCCGCCCTATGAGCCTAATTCTTCCGCACAGAGCATATAATAATGCTCATAACGCTGAGTGTTAAATGCGCTAAAAGGAAAAAAAGAATAGAGACTGGATTCCAGCGCAGGAGACTGTGTGAAAAGATAATCAGTGGAATGATATTGTTTTCACACACCATATTCTGAGCAATTCAGGGGCTTCTCACCTATTATATGAATTCAGTTGAACTATGAATTCGTCTGTCAGGCCTCATGTTGTTTAATTTTCACACAGTCTCGCAGGCTGGAATCCAGTTCTGTTAAAACTCTGTTCTATCAACACGGAGGTGACATTATTTCCTGTCAATTATATGACTAAGCTACATCTCCCTATCCAGATGCGCATAATCGTACACCTCAGGTAGTAAACCCGCTTCCACAGCCCTTTTTACGCTGATGCAGGGCAGCTCACGCGCATAGATTTCCTCACGGGTAAGGCTAAGCAGGTTAATAGTATTGTCCCGCCGTGCCATTTCCCGCATCAGCTTTAAATACATGTTCACCCATGAGCGCACATATTTGCCTTCGTTCTCCCGCAGGGTGTTATAGCGGCTTAAGTAGGTGCGCATATCGTTTTTGTAGCCTTCGGATGGCTGTAATCCATGTAGATTGGTGGTTGTGTTACCCAATTTGTGGTTATTCTCCGTGAGGGTGGGGTACACATACTTGCGCACCAACACCAGCCCTTCCCGCCGATAGTGACAGAACACCACCTCATCCAATTTGCCGGAATATGCTCCGACTCCATTGCCAAACCTTGCTCGCATCATAAACCTCCTGTGTTTATCTTGTTTTGTTTCTATCCATCTCGCTTTGCTGCCATGCTATGCACGCTCTGCCGCACCTTATCTGCTACTGCAGGGCATCATGTTTTTCTCTGTTAAGCCCAGAAAAATCACTTTTGGAGCAATTTAAGATCCATCTATAACATAATGTGTTATCCATGAAAAACCCAATAATAATTCTCTAATCCCATTAGGGAATGATTAGGGAAAGACTAATGGATGATTAGACAACATATTCGGGGAGGTGAAGTGTGAAAACGAGTGAAAATTCTGAGATGAATATTATTTATGAGATAGAGCAAAATGGATAAACAAGCATACAGATATGTAGTATATGAAAATGATGCAGTTACTTAAGCAGGTTGTTAGGATAGCACATCTTTCTGAACATATTGAGAGTACATCAGTTTTGCCACGGCAAGATAGCTTAGTTTGAAACGAACAACATCACCGGTTTTGTAATTATGGCTATTCTCGCCAAGATCATATACGCTTAGATCAGAGCTATTGCCAAAAAAGGAGATACTTTCATCTTCCGGAATCAGATATTCAGCATCCACGTCCAAGATGCCAAAATCTAACACTGCCTTGAAGCTGGAACCTAAATCCTCGGATGGTATGCTGCTGTGACCAATAGCAGCTTCGCTTAAAACACCATCCGGTAAGCTATGTTTACGGTATAGCTCAACAATAGTTGCTTCAAAGGTGAAAGCACCGGTATTCAAGTTTAAAAATTGCTGATTGGTTAGGGGAGTAGTTCCCAAAAATACAGCCTCACCAATGCGGAAATGATTGACGCCGGAAGGTACTTTGTCTTTTTCCAAAAGAGGTAAGGTAATGGAGCTGGCTCCTGAAATCAGGGATAAATTGTGACCAAACTTTGCTTCCAATAATTGCTCGTACAAAACCAACTGAATCAGCTTATCGTAGGTAGGCTTGATACCGGTCATGCATCCAAGATTGGTGCCAATGCCAATAACTTCAATATTCTTAAGCCGGAAAACCAATCTATAAAAAGGTATTAATCCCTCGCGTTTGATACCTTCACGAAGTTCACCCATTTCGATCATGATGATTATCTTGTGTATCTTAGCCTGCTTTTCCGCAGCACTGTTAAGAGCTTTGATTGTGGCGATGGAAGTGTTTAGAGAATAATCAGCATACTTAACGATCAGGGAAGCGTTTTTAAGATTGGGAGGCTTGATGAACATAGTGGTAACATGGGGATTAATCTCTTTGATAAGCTTAAGATTTGAGACTTGTGTAACAGCTACAGAATGTAACTCGGAAATGACCGGATGGGACAGAATTTCGGAGAGCACCTTTTTATCATTACCCAATACTTTTACCACCAGACTCCAAATCTTACCTCTATCTAACATATAACTGTTGATGATCTTGATGTTTTCCAAGATACGATCTGTATGAATCTTTAATCGTGCCATTTAGCTGTCCTTATGCCAGCGCATTTCGGCGTACTTTGAGGTGAAGCCGACTCTTTCGTAAAGTCGTTTGGCGGGATTATCATATTCAACGTGCAAAGCAATATCTCCATTACAAATGCTAAAAGCTTCGCGAAGCAATTTCTCACCAAGTCCCATACCACGCATATCAGATTTAACCGCAATATATACGAGGATGTTTTCGGGAATGTACTTCGTCATCCCTGTTTTGTTTATTACTACAGCTCCAACGATCGCATCTTGATCCATCATTAGTATAACAAATCCACCTTTTCCCAAATCATCTGAAAAACAATAGTCCATAGCCAGACTAATCGCTTCTTTGGTATCCCGGAAACGATCAAGATTATCGAATAGAAAATTTACAACTTGGGACTTTGTCACATAACTGGGAAAGTCAGCTTGTCGTTTAATTACAATGGTAGTAAGCACCTTGTCCTCCTTGATAGATTATGGTTGAAAATTGTATGAACCTAGTCATATTTACATGATAACCCGTTTTTTGGATTATGTCAAGTGATTATGAATAATCACATTAGCAAGTGTATCAAACATTGGGTAAGATGATGTTGTTAGCAGATACATATAAAGTATGGTTCCAAGACGTGGCAACTTATAACATTAACCAAGTGTACAACTGCAGCTATACATAAATGGGAAAAAAAAGCGCAGCATCTCATACAGTAGAGGATACTGCGCTCTAGAGAGAAGTGGATGGGGGTTATTTCATCAAGATCGGAAGAGCGTCGTGTAGGGAAAGAGTGTAGATCTCGGTGGT
>CALDSN010000125.1 GCA_937924555.1 uncultured bacterium
CCGGTTTCATACCCGCTTTGATATAACGTTTACCAGGATTCGCCCCACCATCTGCCTGCATGGGAACGTGGATAAGAACCTCATGGTCGGTTTGCTTCGCCAACAAGGCTGTGGCTTCTGTGTTGGGTAAGTCCGGCAAGATGGCAAATGCCACCTCTTGGGGAAGCTTTGAGAAGTCGTTAAGTAGTTCTCCGCCTATTTGTCCGAAATCGTCGATAATAATCAGCATATCGGGCAAATCATCACTCTTCGACCAAGTATATTGGTATGAGCTTATTTCTCCCAGATCAAGAGACTGAGTCTTTGTTGTATCAGGTTCAGATTGTTCTTTGGGGGTGTCGGTATAGTTATCCTCTTGTTCATAAACATCTTCTGTTGTACTATCGGAATCCGCTTTACCCTTGCAGCCAAACAAGAGAAGTAAGGCAAGCAGGAAGAGGATTAGGGGTTTCTTTTCCACGAGATTTTGTCTCCTATCTTTATATCCAGCTTCTTCGCCAATCCGGCGTTTATCTCCAACACGAAGCTGTTGGGTTGTTCGGGAGTTATGCGCTCCTCACTGAAAGGCTTTGCATTCTCCACAATCTGGAAGATATGTTCATCTGCCGACATAAACAGCATGTCCAGAGGCAGATAGGTGTCCTGCATCCAGAATTCATAATAGTCTATCTTGGGGAAGATGAAGAGCATAGCTTGGTCTTGTTCCATGCTCTCTCTGTTCTTCAAGCCACGCATCACTTCTTCTTGTTTTTCTACAATCTCGATACGAAAACTTGCTTTTATGGTACCGTCTTTGCCAACAATATCCAGCATACCGTCGTGACGGAACTGATACTTTGTTGCTTCTGTGGAGTCCGGTTGAGCTTCATCGTTGCTGTTCTCACCCTTGCAACCGAACATGAGACTAATCAGGATTAGCAATATACAGGTTAGGCAAGTTCTAAACATCATTCATCCTTGTCACAGAGGGTTATTTATTTACGCACCACCATCTTAATGGTCTGGCTTCCCTCCGCAGTAGTTAATCTGCAGAGATAAATCCCAGAACTAAGCCGACTGCCATCAAACACCAGACTGTGGGTACCTTGGGAGGAAGGGCCATCAAAGAGGGTCTGAACAATCTGCCCTTTCAGGTTATACACCGCGAGGTGGAGGGCTGTATTGTCCTTGGGAATGCGGTAGCTGACGATAGTTTCAGCATTGAAGGGATTGGGGAAGTTGCTGACAAGGCAGGGAGTTATGGCAGGGATATGGCTGTCCTCAACATCAGAACCATTGCCGAAGGTGAAATTCTGTACCACAAAACCGGTGGAAGGAACCACTACAGATTCAGTCTGAGATTCATAACCGGGAACGGTTGCCGTAATCTGATATGTGCCGGGGAGTAATAAGCGATGGTAGTCCCCCACATCAGGATCATTGTTGATAGTTTTCGTATTGCCGGCAACGCTAATTGTGGCATTCAATGGCACGCCATTTGGTGTGCTTATAATGCCTTTCACACCGTTCTGAGCAAACTCTATGTAGCGGAGGATAGACTCCTTATTATTGTTCCAGTAAGTGGGTAACTGAGAGGATGAAGGCCATTTGTTGGTTCCAATTTCTGCCGTGATGTCGATACATCCGGTGAAATGATACAACCAATCCTGCATGCTGCCGGTGATAACATACCAAGCAGCACCATTGGTGATGCCGTGTACAAAGTCTGAGCTGTTGTATAACGCTGTATGTGGACGAGTATATGTTAAAGACATCTCTTGGAGCAGGGCATCATCCGGTGCCAAGGTGTATGTGTAGTCCCAAGGGTAGTTCAAGACCAGTTCGCCACCATGAAAGTTCATGGACATATTGAAGCTGTGTGCTTGCGAGAAGCTCATCATGGCAATGTTTTCAGCACCCCAAGGATTTCCATCAGGGTGTTGGGTTCCGGTTGGCATTGGATAATTGCGGTTAAGATCGATACCATCTGCGTTGTAACGTTCATGCGCCACATAGCCATCAGGATTGAACATGGGACATATCCAGAGTTCAGTGTTGTTCACAATGTCGGTTATGCGTTGAGTAGTCCCATACTCTGAGGTTAAAAGCTGAATCAAGCGAATAAGCATATCATACCCCACAACTTCATCGCCGTGGATGCTACTAACATACTTAAGTTCAGGTTCAAACTCCTCTGTAGCAACGTTGTCCGAAATCTTCATCATGTATAGGGGCAGCCCGTTTACACTGGAGCCAAATTGTACTAATTGGCAGATATTGGGGTATTGTGTAGCAGTGTCTTGCATAAAAGTACTGTATTGAGTAATGGAATAATAAGCTCTGGTGGGGTCTTTGCTGTATTCGACATCCAAGCCTGGTTTGGGCATGGGTGATGCATTGTAGCCTCTGCTGATAAGCCAATTGAATTCATCATTACCACGTACGTAAGCAATGATACTACCTGTATTATTGTTAACTGCATCCACGCTGATGTGCATGGCTTCTAAATCTGATACATCCTGCTGAAGGTTCCAGCTTCTAATGTACACCGGATAGCCGAGAAGCACGGCGCATGCAATGATCAATGCTAAGCTGAGAAATAAGCGTTTCATAGTGATATCCTGTTTATTACTGTAGAGCTACACTGTGCACAAAGCATACCATAGCAAAAGAAAAATGCCAGGTGAACAACGACACATGACTGTGATTGCTTAATGCTGCTTCATTCCTGATCTGACATGGTTCACAAGCAGCCATTGCGCTGGACCTGGCGTGGTTCATACTTTTAGGATGGTACTTTCTGTCAATCAAAAACGCAGGTTTACATTGAGAGAACTGCGCCAATCCAGCTTTTCGGTACTCTCACCATAGGGCGAAACAGATAGTTCCACTAGGGAAGCATTGTTAAACTGCCAGGCAACACCCAGTAACATACTGTATTCTGTCCAAGTTCCCCAAGTGTATTTGGGGGTTAAAGCCCAGTTGAAAGATTGGATATCCTGTCGCACACTAAGGGAGGTTGTGTATCTGCGGTTCTTGGTATGTAGGTTGTAATAATTATCAACCTTGTCAGCATACTGATTCTCTTCGTAGGCATATCCAATATCCACTAGCAAAGCATTATCTGGGCTGCTACGGAATGGCAAACTTAGCCAGCGAGAGTCCCCTGATCTTGCTACATAGGGAAAACTGTCGAAGATTAGATTGTACTTGTAGGCAATTTGGCGGTAGAAGGTATTAGCTTTGCCGGTTTGCTTTCCGTAGATATAGTCATTGTAGTCTGCTTTAAGCTGGTATGCTTGGTTAAAGGCAATTCTATCCCCCACAAGTATTTGGCAGTCAGGCTGTATGCTATAACTGCTCACTAATTTATTGTTTGAAGAAAGAATAGACTTGATGTACACATCTTCTCTTTCGGAGTATCCAAGCCACAATCCAATTTTAACCTTGTCGTGCCAATAATGTTTCCACCCCAGACGGTAGCTACTTAAAAGTAGGTCGTTGTCATAGTTATGCTCATCATTAGGATAACTTGCGGCTTGGTAATCCACACTATGAGAAGCAATCAAGGAATCATCATTCGCATATTCCCATACAAGCCTGTTTATCAAAGCTCTTGCTTCAACCACGCGGTTATTGCGCTTTGCGTGATACTCTCTGCTGCTAACTCCTTGGTTGATGCTGCTCTGCAAGCTTATCCGAGGATGCAGGTTGTAGTCCAACCCAAGGCTCACTTGGTTGTTTGTATCAACATTGTTTCTATCGTTATTGTTCTTGTAATCCACTTCAGCATTGTTGTACGAATCTGAGAAGCTTATCACAAAGCGCTCATCAGGTAGATACTGCACAATTCCGTTGAACGCCATGCGGTTCCTTTTCTGGGTGTCCGCCAAGTTATAGTAGCTATGGCTGCTACCGTCTGAAGGAGCATTGAGAGTGAATAACTCATCATCTCTAAGGTTATAGTTCAGGTTAGTATCCACAATTAGATAGTTGCTGTACATGTTGAGGTAAGCCCCCATCTGGGCTGTTTCGAAGGCTTCCCATGCCAGCTTTTTACGCTCTACCCCTGCTGTTAATCCCCCTTGTAAAGCTCCCAGCTCTACCCCATATCGCCCATTTGCCCCCAGCCAATAACCATCACTATACAGCTTGGTGTCATCCACATATCTATCCTGCTCGTTACGCACAAGAGCATGACTGAAAGCTGTAACCGACAGGCTATCCAAGGCTTGATACATAAGCCTATAACCCAAGGAAGCTGTTTTATTTACATATGGTGAGGGCTCTAATGAACTGGCATCAAAGATGGATTGGTAGTCTATATGGATGCTGTGGAGCAGCTTCTGCCTGTCGATATTGAAGTCTAGGCTAAAGTCACTATTCTTGCTCTTTTGATTGTAGTTCAGGCGGTCTTCAATACTGCTTTGTCCGCTTATATCCAGGCTTGTTCCGGCAAATGGATGATACTTATAGAGCAAGCGGTTTTCGATACTCTGCACATATTCTGAATTATACAGGTGAAAATCCAAACCCTGTGTTTGTGCAAAGAGAGAGGTGCTAAAGAGTAGCCAAGATATCACTGAGGCGAATAAATTCCTCTTCATCAAGGCTTTCTCCCCTACGCTTAAAGTCTATGCCGGATAATTGTTGCAACTGCTGCATCTTCTCTTTGCCGATCATTGGAATAAGGTTGTTTGCCAAGGTCTTGCGACGTTGCGCAAAAGATGCGATTAGCAGGCGATGAAACAGCTCGGGATTGGCTATCGTGGGTTTACTACGACGCGGAGTCAACACTATCACCGCAGAATCCACATTAGGGGAGGGATCAAACCACTCTCTGGTAACCTGCATGGCAATGCTGATATCGAACAACAACCTCAGGCGTATGCTTAAGGGGGCATAGCTTTTGGTTCCTGCTTTGGCAGATAGCCGTTCCGCAACTTCCTTCTGCACCATCAATACAATGCGCGTAAAAGATGCTTGATGAACCTCAAGCTTGGCAAGTAACGGGGTTGTTATCTGGTATGGGATATTGGCAATCATCTTGATATGGGCACCATCTGTCTCAATCAAAGTGTCCCAATCAGCCCGTAGCACATCGCCAAACACGAAGTCCACTCTTTCCCGATATCGCTCTGTCAGCTCTTCATACAGCCTTCTATCCAGCTCAAAAGAGCGTAACTTAACCGGATAATGCAAGATGGCATCCGTCAGTATGCCCTTCCCTGCGCCTATCTCCCAAACTACTTCACCCTCACGAAGCTCACCGAGTTCCGCTATATCTGCGGCTATGCCGGCATCATTGAGGAAGTTTTGCCCAAGTTCCTTAAGGGCTTTCATACAAATAAAAATGCGCCTTCGTAAGATTTCACCAAACAGCAAGTCATACGAAAGCGCAAATATCTTTATGCGCTGATCTTTTCGGGAGAGATGCCCTTGCAGACCTTGCAAACCTTTATGGTCTTTTCTGCAAGCTTTATCTCGTGCAGTACTTTAATCCCTGTGCGATGGCATACGGGACACTCACCACGACCGTGGGAAGGTAGATTTGTTATTCCTTTACCGCGATAATTCTTCGCCATTGTAAACTCCTTATTTTTATAACTATTCATTCCACTTTGTGCCAATTCTGCCGAACTGGTGTAAGAGTCAACTGTTTTTTTGGGTTGTCCCCACAATCCCCGGGAACAGATAGTCTATTCAGAAGTAAAAAACCGGAGCAGTTTGTGCTGCTCCGGTTATGCTATTGGCATTTATCTTAGCGTATCAAGTCCAGCTTATCATCCACACTCAGCACAAACTCGCTCAGCAGTTCAACCGCTTTATCCAAGTCACTCAAAGAGATAACTTCGTTCGGAGAGTGCATATAGCGATTGGGAATTCCCAATACTGCGGTTGCAGTTCCTTTGCGATTAGCATGAATGGCATCAGCATCGGTGCCGGTTCCTGAGGGTGATATCTCTATCTGTACCGGGATATCATGCTTTTTTGCCAAGGCAATCAGTTTGTTATTTATCACTGGATGCAGCGCAGCACCAAGGGTCAGGGTGGGACCTTTACCCAAGCTTACATCGCCCCAAACGCGTTTATCCGCACCGGGGATATCAGAAGTGAAGGTTACATCCACGGCAATGGCAATATCAGGCTCGATGCTATAGGCACTGGTGCGCGCACCCTTCATGGTGGTTTCTTCACCCACAGAGGCAACGGCGTAATAACTTGCCTTGGTTTTCTTCTTGGCAATGGCTTGCATAACCGCTGCTGCCACATACACCCCCACCTTATTATCGGTGGCTTTGCTTACTATTAAATCATCCGTAAGCTGCTCAATTTGTGAGCTATAAGTGATTGTATCGCCAATGGCAACCCGTTTCAGGGCTTCCTCTTTATCCTTAGCTCCAATGTCTATCCACAGGTCTTCAATCTTCAGCTTGGGGTTATCGTCCCCACCGCGCATCATGTGGATTGGTTTCTTACCGATGATGCCGCGCACAATCTTGCCTTCATGGTGGATATCCACCCGCAAACCGGGAAGCAGGTTAACATCGAAACCGCCGAGGGTTTTCACATAGATATAACCTGATTCATCAATATAGTTTATGATAAAGCCGATTTCATCCGCGTGTCCCACAATCATTATTTTATACTTTCCGCTTCCTTTCTTATGGGCAATCAGATTACCGTTTATATCTCCGGTAATATCGTCGCAACTACCCTTCAGGAAGGCTTTGGTGATTGCCTGAGCGGGTGCTTCATAGCCGGACGGGCTTGCTACTTCCAGCAAATCAATGAGGTATTTCTTATTTTTCTCGTTCATCAGTTCTTCCTTAGCAGTTATTCGCTTCTTCGTCCGCAAAGGGATTCAGGGTTTTCTTTTTCACCGGCTCTTCATGTGGGATGATGCACAAGAACTTCAAAGTGTCTGTGCCTGTGTTGTTAAAGGAATGCATCATTCCGGGATCAACATACATGGCATCATTGGCGGAGAAAGGTTTTTCTCCCTCTTCGGTAACCAACACTCCGGTTCCGGAAAGGCAATACAATTCGTGTTCCCAATTATGCTGGTGATAAGGGGTGTGCCCACCGGGGGCAACTTCAAACAAACGCATGGCAAAGTTTGGGGCACCGTCCTTCTGGGCAATTAGCCAGCGGATTTGAGCACCCTCAGCTCCATCGGCATACACAGGTTCTAGTTCAACCTGATCGTAATGGACTACTTTCATTTATTCCTCCTTTGGGGAAGTGTAATTATCTCATTTATTCTGCAACGTGACACAGGGCTATAATTATGTCAAGCCGCATTATTATACAAGCTAAAGCTCCCAAGGCTAAAAGCAAGGATTCCTGTCAGATGCAGTATGTTTTTTTAGACAAAGCTCTTGGACTTAATACGGACTCAATACGGTATCATTGCGGACAAAGTCCGTAGTTAGTCCGTATTGATAGCGCAATGATACCAAGAGAAGAATGTATGTTCGCAAGAGACTCGAAGCTGATCAATTTGATGGGAGTTAAATTATCACTCGACAAAAATGCAGATATTCCTAAACTTGCCATCCTTAGTTAAGTAGTTGAATTTGGGAGATTTTATGATTAAAGTGTTGAACCTGAGTAAAGAGTTCCCCAAGAAGGACGGAACCGTGTTCCGTGCCGTAGATGATATAAGTTTTGAGGCTCACGATTCCGAGATTGTGTGCTTGTTGGGGGTGAATGGAGCCGGTAAAACCACCACCATGCGCATCCTCTCCACCATCTTCAAGCCAAGTGGCGGAACAGCAGAGATACAAGGATTCGATATCGCCAAAAATGCCCAGCAAGTGCGGGAAAATCTTGGTTTTCTCACCGGAGATACAGGTTTGTATAATCGCTTGAGAGGCTATGAATTCATCCGCTATTTTGGCAGACTCTATGGTGTGGAGGAAAAGACCATTGATGCCCGCATCAAAGAAATGGCAGATATGCTGGATATGCACGACTTTCTGGATAAGAAAATTGAGTTTATGTCCACCGGAATGAAGCAGAAGGTATCCATTGTCCGCTCCATTATTCACGATCCACCGGTGATGATCTTTGACGAGCCAACCTCAGGCTTGGATATCCTAACTGCCAGGAACATTGTGGCTTTCATCCGTCAATGCAAGCAAAAAGGAAAGTGCGTGCTGTTTTCCACCCACATCATGCGTGAAGCAGAACGGCTTGCCGATAGAATCGTGATGATCCATAAAGGCAAGATTTTGGCAAATGGAAGCTTGGAAGAGCTGCGGGCACACTCCGGGCAGGTTGATCTGGACGATGTGTTTGTGCATTATGTGAACCAATTTACCGATGAAACGGAGGTGCAGGCTCATGAATTTTAAGAAAGTTGCTGTTGTATATCGCAAAGAGCTGCTGGAAGTGCTGCGGGATAAACGCACTCTGTTTGCCACATTGGTGCTGCCTGTGTTGTTGTACCCTCTGTTGATTGTAGGCTTCAATGCCATTATGACCCGTCAAACCGCTGAAATGGAAGAGCAAGGGGCAACAATAGCGCTACGCGATAGTGTGAACGATGATGTTACACGCATGCTTGCCACCGATATCGGAAGTATAGAGAACTTCAGTTATGTGCCGTACAGCCAAACAACGGATAAGCTGTATGAAGAAAAAGAGATTCAAGCCATTATCAGCTTCCGTGACTCTTTGGATGCTGCCGGAACCCGCTTTTATCGAGTTTATGTGCAGTATGACAAGTCCAAGGAGAGAGGCAGGTTGGTGTATAATAAGCTGGTGGATAGCTTCAAGATAAGTGAAAAGAAGCTGATGAAACAGCAATTAGAGCTTAACGGAGTAAAACCTGAGATATTGGAACTAATCAACATCCGCGAGAAAGATACCTCCACTGCTCAGAAGAAGATGGGAATGATGCTGGGGATGTTCCTGCCCTACATCATGGTGATAATGCTGCTTTCAGGAGCTTCCACGGTTGCTGCGGACTTGGTTGCCGGGGAGAAGGAACGCCGTACGCTGGAAACCCTCCTGGTGTCATCAGCGGCAAGACAGGAACTGGTGTTCGGCAAGTATCTGACCATTATAACCCTGTCTATGGTTAATGTGTTTGTGAACCTGTTCAGCATCAGCTTTTCGCTGAAGTTCATGCTAGCGAATTCCGCGGCTGAGATGGCAGGAGTGCAGATGCCAATGAGCGCAATCCTTATCCTGTTGATGGCGATGATACCTCTTGCGACATTCTTTGCTGCAGTGCTGCTGTCCATCTCCACATTCAGCAGGAACATGAAGGAAGCCCGCACCTATGAGCAACCTCTGTTGTGGGTGGCAATGATGCTGGCAATGGTAAGCTTTTTGCCTGCTGTGGATATGAGCAATCTGATGGCGTTGATACCAATTGTGAACATTGCTTTGTTGTTCAAAGCAGTGATGATAAACGAATATACCATGTCGCACCTGCTAATCACCATTGGCAGCACCTTGGTGCTGGATGTGCTTGCCATCTGGGCGACGATTAAACTATTTACCACCGAATCTGTGCTGTTCCGCTCTGAGGATGATGGGGGCAGCCTGAAAGCTGTGTCTAAGAACAAGAAAAGCTTCTTCAATCCATTTAATGGAGTTGTGTATTTCTCCCTTGCTTTGGTTGTTATGTACTACCTTGGTTCATATCTGCAGATAAAGGACTTGATGAAGGGCTTACTGCAAACTCAGGTATTCATCATCGGGCTCCCTGCATGGTTGATAATCAGGTTGCTTAAGCTCAAAGAAAATGAGATTGTCCGCCTGAAAGCACCAAAGCTCAAGGAACTGCTAATCGTACCTTTTATTGCCATCCCTGCAGCAGTGATTGTGTCCATCCTTTCACAGTTTATAAACATGATATTCCCCTTCCCCGCCAAATACTTGGAGATTATGGGTAAGCTGTTTACCATGGACTCATCTGTGCTAAAGGTGTTTATGGTTATGGCATTGGCTCCGGGGTTCTTTGAAGAATACATGTTCCGAGGGTTTATGATGCGCTTCTTTGAGAAGTATGGGGATAAAGCAGCCATTATCATAACTGCCTTCTTGTTTGCGGCATTCCATTTAGATCCCTTCCGTTTCGTACCCGTGTTCCTGCTGGGCTTGTTATTAGGTTACCTAACCTTACGCTCCGGCTCTATTGTAAACAGCATGCTGTCCCACACCATAAATAATGGACTTGCCTTGGTACTGGTTACCTACGGTGGTTCTAGTTGGTTGAAACCACTAATCTCTGGCAAAGATGAGCTGCACTATTGGGTACTGATCCCTGCACTTGTAGTATTCACCATTGCCATATATTTGTTCCATAAGGTAACTGAAAAAGGAGATCGGAAGAGCGTCGTGTAGGGAAAGAGTGTAGATCTCGGTGGT
>CALDSN010000126.1 GCA_937924555.1 uncultured bacterium
TCCCGTGTTAACCGCCTCAAGAACGGTAACTCAGGACACAGGTATTTCTTCCCACCAGGCACAATAATGTCAAGCTTTTCCCTGAAGTCACTACCTGATCATTACCTAATCATTGCATGTTTCGTATGTAATGATTAGGTAATGATCAGGTAATGATGCCAAGAGAAGCTCCGGATACCACATCAGGCAAGGCATGAAAAAACATTGACAGGAATAAGCTTATACCCAAACTTGGGCTAAAGAATCGATATGGAGTGTACATGGCTCAGGAGCCTAACCGCTTTCACGAATTCATGCCGGATAAGGTTTGGAAGTGGAAGATTTTAGAAGAGAAGATGGACAAGGTGCTTGCCTTGCATGACTATCAAGAGATACGCCTCTCTGTGTTGCAGGATTATCAGGTGCTACATAAAGGGATAACCGCCCTGATGCAGGGTTCTGAAGCAGATTATGCCGTGCAATCAGTGCTGTCCCTTTCTGCCCCGGAAAGCAAACTTAGTTTGTTAAGTTTGCGTCCCGAAGGCACCATCAGCGTGTTGCACCACACCGCCAGGATTATCAATCCCGGGGAAGTGCACCGCTTTTACTATTCGGGACCAATGTTCCGCAAGGCTGATGCTTTGAAACAAATGGAGTTCTACCAGCTTGGAGTGGAGCTTTTGGGTAGCGAAAGCATCCTTTCCGAAAACGAGGTGATAAGCCTGGGAATGAAGCTGTGCCAGGACTTGGGCTTGACCGATTTACGGCTGGACATAAACTCCTATGGCTGCATCAAATGCCGTGATGACTTCTTCAGCGACCTGCGCAAGTATTTGGAAGAGCACAAACAGAGTTATTGCGATAGTTGCTTCCGCGAACTTTATGCCAATCCCTTCAGCGAAACCCGCTGTCAGGACCCGGCGTGCCAACACTCTCTGGAAAATGGTCCACAGATTGGAGCTTATCTGTGCGACACTTGCAAATCGAACTTCACCCGGGTGAAAAAGATTCAAGCAAATCTGGGCAATAGATATAAGGTTAACCCCTATCTTTTCAAGAACTTTGCATATTATAACGAAACAGTATTTGATTTTATCTTAACTCATGAAGGCAAAGAGATTGTTATCGGCGGTGGAGGGCGTTATGATTACCTTTCTGCCCGCATCACCGGCAAGAAAATACCCGCTGTGGGATTTTACCTTAACCTGGATATTCTGTTTGAGATTATGGAAGCCAGGAAACTCTTCCATGACAAACAGCATGATTTTATGGTTTATATCTGCTCAGAAAGCGAAAATATGGAGATGATGACCCTGCAAATCGCTCAGGAACTGCATGATCAGGGGATAATGACCATCCTTTCCCCCGAAGTGGGCAATGCACTTACCGAGGAGCAGAATGCCAGCGCAAAAGGTTGTGCGTTGATGATTATCATTCGCGATGACAACATCAGAGAAGGAAAGATACTGCTACGCAATCTGATGAAAGAACATCAGGACTATGTTTCACTGAAGGATACACTTCCTGCTATCCTACTGGCGAGAAAAGCTTTAAATAAAGATTAGACCAAAGGAGACAACATGCAATCAGTAATGACCCACCGTGCCCCCGCCGCAATTGGCCCATATTCGCAAGCAATAATGAAGAATAACACCCTCTTTGTGAGCGGTCAGCTCGGTTTTGAGCCCACTACTCTGCAAATGCCTGCCAGCTTTGAGGAGCAGGCAAACCTGGTGTTCAGCAACATTAAAGCTATATTGGAAGCCGCAGGTATGGGCATGAGCCATATCGTTAAAGTTACTGTATTCCTGAAAGATATGAACGATTTTGCCCAATTGAACGAGATCTATGCGCGTAACTTCAGCGCACCATTCCCCGCCAGAGAAGCGGTGCAGGTGGCAAGATTGCCCAAAGACGGCTTGATTGAGATTTCAGTTATTGCCATGAGATAAGCATGAGCATCACCACCAAAGGCGGAGACAAGGGACAAACCTCGCTGTATAGCGGGGAACGAGTATGGAAGGATGATCTTCGAGTTGATGCCTATGGCTCGCTGGATGAACTGGATGCCAATCTTGGAGTGTGTAAGCACTATGTGGAGAATCCCGAAATTGTGGCATTACTGGTGGATATTCAGAACAAGCTGTATCGAGTGATGGGACAGCTTGCCTCCAAGAGCGCAGAGTATCCATATCCCATCTGCCCCAAGGATGTGGATTATCTAACCGATTTAATACACCACTACGAGGCTGCGGTGCCCCTTACCGGCTTCGTTATTCCTGGTTCCTGCCTTGCCTCTGCCAAGCTGGATGTTTGCCGCACCATTGTACGCAGAGCTGAACGCAGGATGATAGCTCTTTCCCGCGAGGAAAGCATCGTTCCCGAACTGCTGGGCTTTGTTAACCGGCTATCGGATATGTTCTTCATCTTGGCAAGATTCATCGAGCAGGAAAAAGGGGTTCTAAGCTACAAAAGCAAGCCGGAAAGCGGTTGCTGACATAAACAGGAGATTTCATGCATAAAATAGTACTTATCAGACATGGCGAGAGCACTTGGAATAAAGAAAACCTCTTCACCGGATGGACTGATGTTGACCTTTCCGAAAAGGGTCTCAGTGAAGCCCATGCTGCAGGCAAGCGACTGAAAGAAGAGGGCTTTGTGTTCGATGAAGCCTGGACATCCATGCTGAAAAGAGCCATCCGTACCCTGTGGATAACATTGGATGAGATGGATCTGATGTACACCCCCGTGCATCACGACTGGCGTTTGAACGAAAGGCACTATGGTGCTTTGCAGGGCTTGAACAAAGCGGAAACGGCAGCCAAATACGGCGAAGATCAAGTTAAGATTTGGCGCAGAAGCTTTGATGTTCCGCCCCCTGCATTGGAACTAACCGATGCCAGATATCCGGGCTTTGACCCTCGCTATGCCGAGTTGAGAAAAGCGCAATTGCCCTTGTGCGAATCACTGAAAGATACCTGTGCCCGCACGATGCCCTTTTGGAACGATGTTATCCTTCCCCGCTTGGCTGCAGGACAAAGGATGATTATCGCAGCACATGGCAACAGCCTTAGGGCAATTGTGAAGAACCTTGATGGCATCAGCGATGAAGACATTGTAAATTTGAACATACCCACTGGGATTCCCCTTGTGTATGAGTTTGATGCTAAGCTGCAACCCATCAACCATTATTATCTCGCCGATGCCGATGCGGTGGCAGCCGCTGAAGCAGCCGTGGCAAATCAAGCCAAGGCAAAGGTTTAAACCAATTACAGGATATTTCGCTTGACTAATACCAAGCAAGAATCAGAATAGCACAAAACACCAAGGAGATACACCATGGCAGTTAAGATCGATAAAGATACTTGCATTGGCTGCGGCGCATGCGTTGACGTATGCCCGGTTAATGCTCTCAGCATGGAAGATGGAAAAGCCGTCTGTGATGAAGGCGCATGCATTGATTGCGGAGCCTGCATCGCAACTTGCCCCGTGCAAGCCATTTCCGAATAAGCCAATCAGAATCCGGATTTAAGATGGGAGAGGGAGCACTGTGCTTTCCCTTCCATCTTTCGTTTTAACCCCCAACTCTAATGAGGTGAGATATGAAACATCTATATGCAGCCATTATCTTTGTGTTTGTCGTTGCTTCTCTGTGCTCCATACAGGTTAGCGGAGAACAATCTGGCACCTGGACTTCTGCCAATAACCCCTACCAGGTGGTGGGAAATATCACCGTACCAACGGGGGCAAATCTAACAATCGAGCCCGGAGTGCGCGTATTGATTACAGGGAATTTTCAGATTACTATCGCAGGTACTATGACTGCTGTGGGTGCGGTGGCAGACAGTATCCGCTTCATAAATGCCCAGACCCCTGTAACAACCCTATGGCCCGGTTTGCGTTTTGAGAACACCACGCAACCCAGTAACCTTAGCAGAGTGTACATAGAGTATGCAACTTATGGCATCCGCTGCATGAATTCTCCCCTCACTGTTTCTGCATCACACATCACTCTGTGCCAGAAAGGTATGGAACTATACGCCATTGGCAGTAACAATCCATCCGTGGTTACGGTGCAAAACAACCTTATTGAGCGCTGTATCCAAAACGGCATTCTTATCTCACAAAACAGCAATGCTACAGTTAACAACAACGAACTTCGCCGTAATGGCACAGGAACCCAGTTCATGGCTGCCATCCAGCTTTCCAATCAGTCACCTGGAGGGAGCAATAACCCCATCGTCAGCAATAATCATATTCACCATAATCTAAAGCAAGGCATCTCCGCTTGGGATGTGGTTGGTGCAAGCGCCATAAACCCACAGATTACCAACAACATCATAGAATATAACTACACTGGACTTTACCTGCTAAATGCCTCAGGCTATGTGGCAGACAATCAGATAAATAACAATTTCATTCCCGGTGATATGAATTCCGGTGCAGGAGTTATGGTATCTGGTGTCACCTCCGTGCCTTACTTTGAACGGAATACCATCACCGGGAACTATACCGGCTTATACATAACCAACAATGCAGTGCCTGTGCTGGGGGATATGGCATCCAATCATATCTGGGCACAGGGCGAAAACGTAATCCGCAATAATATTGATGCCAATGGAGACCTGCATACCGTGTTTTGCGCTCAATATGCCAATGCCTCAAACACCATCAAAGCAGAAAACAATGATTGGGGTTTCTACACGCCGGATGAGATTGCCCAGAGCATCCAAGACCATGCCGATCTCAGCACTCTTCCCACCATAGATTATGAACCCTTTATCACCAATGTTTTACCCACATCTATCAATGGCACATATTTCTACGATGGTATATCAAATCTTTCCGAGGTTACTCTGCAACTCGTATCTGTTGCGGAGGGGCACATCATTCAGAGTTTTAGCTTGGTGGATACCAATATCAACGTTACAGCTATAGTGGAAGAACCCTTCTATGCGATGATCGTGGCAACCCGTACCAGCGATTTGGGCTTGGTTTATGGTTGCTCAGGAGGATTCACCACCCCCACGGTATTATATCCCGGAGATTTTGCCCCTGTTGATACGGGTAACATCTTGGTGAATGACGAAACACCTCCACACTATAAGCTGATGGGTGACCCGGTGGTGGAGAATGAACTTACCCTCCACCCGCAGATGAGCGGATTTGCTCTCTATGGCTGGGACACCATCGATTGGTTGTACCAAGAAGGAGACTTCCTGTATCTGAAAAAGCATCAACGACGCGTGAACGCAAATGTTGTCACCTTTGACCTCCCTGTTGGAACGGTGTGGACGAAAGTGCAGAACATCGGCGATGGCGACACATGGCAGCACTCTGAAGTTGTGGACAATGCAGGGACTATAAACGTTTCCACTGTCCATATCGACCGCTGCAGCACCTATATGGATACCCTGCCATACCTGCTTCACACGCGAAAGGATGCCCAAGGGAATGTGATAGATAAGATGATCCCCATGGAGAATGAGGATATGCTGTTCCGCTACCAAAACGGATATTTACTTGCCAGAGAAAGCGTGGCTCATTTGGGTAACACCAACCCACTGGAACCGGGAGCACTGAGATTGTATGTATCCATGCCCACCGAGGATGATCCCGGCTATCTGGGATATAATGCCAATCTCCTCAGTGTCCCCCCCGGTCCATATAGTGTAAACCTATATTGGATTGCCCCGGCAATAAGCGGATCTAACTGGACTCATTACAGAATCTACCGCAACCTAGAAGCCATTGCTGATATCCCCTTTAGCCAAAGCGAATATACCGACAATACCTTCCTGGCAAATGAAACAACCTATTATGAAGTGCGCGCCACAGATGGTCAGGTGTTCAGCGACCCAACAAACTGGGTGCTGGTTACGATGGTTGGGGTTGAGGATGAACTGATTGCCCCCGTGCAGCTGAGTATATCTCCCAATCCAGCTCACTTGTCCAGTGGTGAGGGTGTAACCTTGAAGTTTGCCAATCTTCAGCACCGCAAAGTGGATCTGGCTGTTTATAACATAAAAGGCCAGCTTGTGCATCAAAGTATGATGAAGGATATTGATAACTATCAATGGCAGGGCTGTGACTTAGCTGGCAAACGCTGTGCTTCAGGAATATACTTTTTGAAAGCAAAAGTTAGCGGGATGCCCCCCATCACCCGGAAAATTGTGGTGTATTAAGCGGGATTTACAGATTTCTTACCTCAGGATAGCCTATCAGCAGATGGGCTATCCTTTTTCTATATAGCGTGTATCTCCCTTAATGCTTGTACTCTCTCAATGAGATTGAGAAATGGGAGAAAATCTGTCACCGAGAAGCAGATTTGTCACCCGCTATATTATGAAGGAAATGAGCAACGTTATGCATGCAAAATCTCTCAATCGCGTATGGCAAGATTTTCCTTGAACTAAATCGCTAAGTATATATCTTGGCATTTCTGGAAAAATACAATGCTCAAGGAGCTAAACATGAAGGTTATAGAAGGAAAACTGGTATCCAAAGGATATCGCATCGCTTTGGTAGTTAGCAGGTTTAACGAGTTCATCGGTCACAAGCTGTTGGATGGTGCCCTCGATTGCCTAGTGCGTCATGAAGTTAAAGACAAGGATATTAGTGTTATCTGGGTTCCTGGTGCTTTCGAGATCCCGATGGTAGCTCAAGAAGCAGCCATGGATAAAAATATCGATGCGGTTATCTGCTTGGGTGCTGTTATTCGCGGAGCAACTCCACACTTCGAATATGTGAGTGCAGAGGTAACCAAAGGCATAGCCCAGGTGAGTCTTGGCACACGTAAACCGGTTATTTACGGGGTTTTGACCACCGATAGCGTGGAACAGGCAATTGAGCGTGCGGGGACAAAAGCAGGGAACAAGGGCTTTAGTGCAGCAAGTGCTGCTTTGGAAATGCTGAACCTTATTGGGGAGATTCGTAATGGGTCAAAGGCGTAAAGCCAGAGAAATGGCAGTTCAATGCCTCTATTCGCTTGAATTCACGGAAGTGGAAGGCGAGTTTAGAGAATACCAGTTACTAAATGAATATCCGGAGATTCTGGGGAATCTCGGCGCATCTGAGGGTATTAACCCAGGCAGTTCGGTGTATGCCTTTGCTGATGATTTGGTGAAAAATAGCATCATCAACATTAACGATGTGGAAGCAGAGATAGAGAAGCACACCGATAACTGGAGTCTGGACACAATTGCTCGCTTGGATAGGAGTATTTTGAGCGTGGCAGTGTATGAGTTATTGTTTACTGATACCCCGCCTGCAGTGGTGATAAATGAAGCAATCGAGATATCCAAGAGGTTTTGTAGTGAAGCTTCAGGTAAATTCATTAACGGTATTCTGGACGCGATAAACAAAGAATTAAGTAACAAGAACCGGATGGTCTAAGCCAATGGAAAAACTTGCCTGCTCGATAGGTATATTCGCTCATAATGAGGCTGCCAATATCCGAGCTTTACTGAACTCCCTGATAAACCAAAAAACGGTACTGGCAGACATCACAGAGATAATCGTGGTGTCCAGTGCAAGCACCGATGGTACCGATGAGATAGTAAGAGACTTTTCCGCTGAACATCCCCGTGTACGCTTGATCACTCAGGCAAGAAGAGAGGGGAAATCGGCAGCGATAAACCTTTTTCTGGCTGAAGCTAGGCAGGAAATCCTCATTGTTATCAGCGGAGATGTAATCCCCGCAGAATTTACTCTAGAGAAGCTTGTTGCGGCCTTTCAAGATCCACAACTGGGGGCTTGTGGCGGAAGGCCTGTTCCGGTTAATTCTCATGATACTTTCATGGGCTATGCGGTACATCTGTTATGGCGATTGCACCACAGGATGGCTTTGTTATCACCCAAGTTGGGTGAGATGATTGTCTTTCGCAAAGTGATGGATAGCATCCCGCGGGATTCTGCTGTGGATGAGGCAAGCATAGAAGCAATTGTGCAGAGCCAAGGATTGAAACTGCGTTACATCCCGGAGGCAATAATTCACAACAAGGGTCCTGAAACACTTGCAGACTTCATCAAGCAACGCAAACGCATCCAAAACGGGCATTTGTGGTTGATGAATAAACAAGACTATAAAGTTGTGTCTCAAGATAAGGGTGTACTATTTAAGATAATGCTGGCAGAATTGACCGAAGCTCCGGGGGATTTCCTCAAGCTTGGTATGGTGATGCTGCTGGAAATGTATTGCCGGATACTTGGAAGCTGGGATTACCATGTTAAGAAAAAGAATCCTTTTACTTGGGAAATAGCCCGCAGCACGAAAGATATAAAGATGGATAGATGATTAGTTTACTACCACGCATAGCCGGATATTGGCTGATGAAAAAGATTGGGGCACCCCGATTGATGCCCATGAACTATACTGTAAGCTTACTATATACTTGCAATTCACGTTGTTCCACCTGCAAGATTTGGAAGAAGCAAGCAAAAAACCTAAGTGTGGAAGAGTATAAAAGCATCTTCCGCAATATTGGCAGAGCCCCATATTGGATAACCTTCAGCGGGGGAGAGCCTTTTCTGCGCAATGACATCGTGGAGATAATCAGCGAAATATACAAGATATCACACCCAAAGATTATCAATATCCCCACTAACGGTTTGTTGGTTAAAACAATTATTGACAAGGCTGAAGCCATAGCCAAAGCCTGTTCGGGTGCTCAGGTTATTATTAACGTATCCATTGACGGAATAGAAAGCCAACATGATGAGATAAGGAATGTCCCAGGGAATTATAAAAAAGCCCTTGCGACCTTTAATGGTCTTAAAAGCCTCAAGCTTGCTAATCTGAGTGTGGGCATCCATACAGTTATCTCCCGTTTCAATGTGGAAAGCTTTTCCTCTGTGGCAAATGAACTAATGCGCCTAAAGCCCGATAGCTATATCACAGAAATCGCCGAGGAAAGGGTGGAACTGGATACCATTGGTGCAGATATTACCCCGTCATTGGTGGCGTACAAGAGTGCTGTGGACTACCTTATACACAGGATAAAAAATGGCAGCTACAAAGGAATGAACAAAATAACGCAAGCCTTCAGGATAGAGTACTACAATCTGGTGAAACGGATTATGCGTGATAAAGAACAAGTAATTCCTTGTTATTCAGGAGTGGCTTCCTGTCAGATTTCCCCCGATGGTGATATCTGGAGCTGTTGTATCAAAGCAAAGCCCCTTGGGAATCTAAGGCACAACAAATATAACTTCCGCAAGATATGGTTCTCCCCCGCTGCTGATTTGGAGCGGTTGTCAATTCACAAAAAAGAATGCTGGTGTCCTTTGGCTAATGCCTCCTACACAAATATGCTGATGGATGTACCAACACTGATTCGTGTAACCTGGCGTAGTTTTTTCCGGTGGTGGAGTTAGAGTATGATCTCTCTTATCAGCAAAGAAGCATGCCCCCCTCGAAGTATCTGTGAATATAGCGCTTCCAAAGATGGAAGATTCGCATGGTTCCTGTTAACTTGGCATCCTGAAAAGGATGTGATCTTAGAAGAGCTTGTTGCAGAGATTAAACTGGAGATTATCAATTCACAAATCAATAACATCTCCCGCTTGGAAGTGGAGAAATGGTTGCAGAGCTTTTTTTCCGATTTACATTGGAAGCTGCATGCCAGATTGAGAAAGAGTGAATTGTCCGAAAAAGGGATTTCCTTGTTCTTTGGAGTACTTTACGATCATGAGCTGTATTTCATACAATCGGGTCGAATATTCGCCATAATTGCGGATGATAAGAAACTGCGTAGCGTGGGTAAAGACTGGCAAAACTATCAAGTGCAAAGCCAGCATGGATTACAGCTAATCGGCTATGCAGACGAGGATTTACTGCTGAAACCTTCACGGATATATATTGCTGAAAAACAACAACTCATAGTGATGTCGGGGGATTTGGCGCGTAAGATATTACCCAAGGTGAATGACCCGGCTACCATCGACACACTAATTGAAACTTACGCCGGTGAGGAGAATCCTTTGTGGTTGGTCCTCGAGGGTCGAGAAAGGCTGATAAAGCCCAAGCGTAGAAAGCTTAACAGATTGCAGATTTCCAGCATAGCATTGATAACCTTAACGGTATTAACTGCTATATATATGGCTTTTGGTAACCGTGTGGTTGACCAGATGGTACATAAAACCAAGCTAAGTGTTCAGAAAGAGAAGTCATTGCGCTTAGATCAAATACCTACATCATTGAAGATCAACACCGATGATCTTCGCAAGTATATGGATAGAATTGTTAGTCTTCCCGCAAGAAACATAAGCCTGGGGGTGACATGGAGCACCGAACTCCCTTATAAAATTGAGCTATCTCCGGCTTTTAACCTCGATAACATATACCTCGTGGCAGATTCACGGCTGATCGCCTTTGATAAGAAGAACCGTCAACTACTTTGGAGTAAGGATTTCACCAGCCAAGTACGTTCCTTGAAACGAATTGAACACATGCTTCTAGTTAGTTTAGAAAACCAGCAAGTGTATGGTGTTAATGACGATGGGACAGTGGTATGGCAGCAAAATATGCCTACTCAAAACACGGTTGCCGATAGATTTGCCCCATGTGAGATACGTAGTAGTGATGATCCTCGCTTGGATAGAAGCATTCTTGTAATGCCTTCGCAGCGTGGAATCAGCGTCCTTGATCCAGCCAGAGGAGAGATCCTCAGTAGCTTAACTTTGAAACAGGACCTCCAAGCCTTATCCGGTTATGATAGCTTCGCCAATTGTATTTACGCTGTTGTGGATGGGGCAATACTTTGTATTGAGCTGAAAATAGTTAACTGATGAGAACGCTTCGATTACTATTGTGGTTGTTGTTAATCGCTCCCTCACTATTTGGGACGGTTGACGGCATAATGCGCACTGGATTTGCCCGTCTGCAATATGATGGTGGTGGTGATTGGTACAATGACCCTGAAGTGCTGCCAAATCTTGCCAGATATGCCAATTCCGTGATGGGATCGAACTTCCCCACTGATCAAAGCATAGTAAAAGCTTCCGACCCCAAGCTGTTCGATTATCCCTTCCTGTATCTTACCGGTCACGGAAACATCCGCTTCAGCGATCGCGAGATTGACAATCTGAGGACTTGGATGCTGCGAGGTGGGTTTCTTTATGCTGACGATGATTATGGCATGGATACAGCGTTCAGAAGAGAGATTAAACGGATATTTCCTGAGCGAGAGTTAAGCCTCTTGGATGGTAGTTTTCCTTTGTTCACCAGTTTCTTTGATTTCTCAACAGGTTTACCCAAGATACATTTACACGATGAAAAGCCTCCTCAAGCATTTGGCATATTCGATGATAATGGAAGATTGGTATGCCTCTACACATACGAAAGCAACATCAGCGATGGTTGGGCTGATCCATCAACCCACAAAGACCCTCCTGCAATACGGGACAAAGCTCTGCAATTTGGAGTGAACATCCTGTATTACATCACGCAGAAGTAGGCAGATATGCGCATATTAGCCATCTCAGATTGTCATTATAAGTACCATCTTACTGATACCTCCGATATGGATAATGCCAACATCCTACAAAGCTTCTTGGCTTCTTGTGTTGGCAATTACGATATGCTGGTTCTGGGAGGGGATATCTTCGACCTCTGGTTTGACTGGAAGTACACTATCGTTAAGCAATATTTCCCCATCTTACGCCTTTTGGCAGACATTCATGATGCTGGATGTAGGATCATATACATTAGCGGTAACCATGACTTTTGGTTTGGCGATTTTCTGAGCAAATACCTTGGTTGTGAGATTTTCCCCAACGGCTTTACCTACGAAGTAGATGGAAAGATCCTCCGCTTTGAGCATGGTGATACCCGCACTGTTAATGACCTTCGTTACCAAATATACCGGAGAATCATCCGTTTGAGCGGGATGAAACACTTGTTTTCCCTTCTGCATCCAGATTTGGCCCTCAACTTGGGGACAGTGCTTTCCCGAACCAGTCGCAAAAGACCCCGCTCCAACGATGAACGCAACCGACGTACAGGCGGGTTGTATGTATATGCGGAGAAACTGATACTAAGTAAAAAGGCAGACATCGTGGTGATGGGACACAGCCACAAACCTGATCTTATACCCATCGGTAGTGGTTATTATGCCAATTGCGGAGATTGGTTGGAACATTACAGTTACTTGGAGATTATCAATGGCAGTGTGGAATTGAAGCACTACCAATACCATTAGATATTACGAAATGTTATAGGAGAAAGAATGAAAAACAAAAACCTAAAGCTCGTACTCATCCTGATCCCGCTGATTATGGTGCTAACCATAGCTACCATATACAGCCAGAACAAGACCGCAACAGACACCAATCAAAAGGAGGCACCTGTGCCAACATCACCAACCCCTGCCACCACTAAAGCAGTTATTAGCACCACCTATGGTAACATCGAGTTGGAACTATGGGGAGAAGTTGCTCCCAAGACTGTTCAGAACTTCATTGATTTAGCATCTAAGAACTTCTACAATGGAACTTACTTTCACCGTGTTATCCCGGATTTCATGATCCAGGGTGGTGATCCCAATACCAAAGATGACATTCGTGCCAATGACGGCCAAGGTGGTCCCGGTTATAGCTTTGAAGATGAATGCTATGCCCCAGGTCCTGAACTGACCGGTGAAATCAAGGATGTTGCCGCAGCCGAATTGGTGTGGACTAAGATTATTGTCCCCCACATGCAACAATCCAAAACTCCCAATGCCGATATCGACGCCATCGTTAAAGAATGCCAAAAGCAAAAGAGCCTCAGCCCCATTATGGCAAACCCAATTGAGTATTATAAGACCAGAACCGGCTTCTCAGGTCCGCTCAACACCCAAATCCTCAAAGCAAAAGTTCAGTATGGCAATATCTGCATGGCAAACTCCGGTCCCAACACCAATGGCAGCCAGTTCTTCATCGTAACCAAGAAAGACGGAACCCCTTGGTTGGACGGCAAACACACTGTGTTTGGCAAGGTTACTGCCGGCATGAATGTTGTTCATACCATCGAGCAACTTCCCCGTGACCGCGCTGATAACCCCAATCAGGAAGTTCAAGCCTTTATCACCGGGATTTCATTCCCCAAATAAAGGAAATAACCATGGCAAGGACTTCAGAATCCGCCCTTCAGCAAGAGATCATGGCTTGCATCAAACAGAACCAATATGTATATCTGGCAACCATGGACAAGAAACAGGCAAGGGTGCGCCCGGTTGTGCTGTTTCTGCATGATGACCGCTATTTCATCACGACCTTCAGCGGGGATTCTAAAGTCGCACAAATATCTAACAACAAACTTGTGGAAGTGTGTGTACCCCTGCATGAGGATGGCCAAACAGGCTATATCCGCCTCAGTGGTTATGCTTCCATCATTCATAATGCAACGCTCAAGGCTGATGCTTCTGAGCGTTGCTATTTTTTTGACGAATACTTCTCCGGATACGACGACCCGGACTATACCTTGATTGAGATGGATTTTGACTACGCGGAATATCTCCGTCCCGGAGAAAGGTATTCACAAAGCTGCTCTCTGAAACGATACTGACCCTAAACAGGTGGAGGTTTAGTGAAACATATCTATGAATACCACGATGAACACCTTGGCAAATGCTACATCGTTATTCCCAAGATAAGGGAAATCACCAAAGCCCTGGGTAATGTGGTGATTGTTTTCGATAATGGCGATAAACGCAGCCTTATGGTTGATGACCCGGATGCAGTGATTTCCACTCTCCTGCAAGCATTGGATCACTTCTATGCCCAATAATCCCATCCTGTTGGCATTTCTTGCCACCCTGTTCACCTGGTTCATGACCGCCCTTGGCTCCAGCTTCGTGCTTTTTTTCAAATCCATCAAACGCTCTGTGCTTGATACCATGCTGGGCTTCGCCGCAGGTGTGATGATTGCTGCCAGTTTTTGGAGTTTGCTTGCTCCTGCCATAGAGCTTAGTTCAGGAAGTCCCATCCCTGCCATCATCGGCTTTCTTGCCGGAGGCTTCTTTCTGCGCTTGATAGATATGCTCTTACCTCACATGCATGTTCACCCCGCTGATGGCGAACTTGAGCAAGAGGGACTAAAAAGTCCTTGGGGTAAATCTACCCTTCTCTTTCTTGCTGTTACTCTGCACAATTTCCCGGAAGGTCTTGCGGTAGGTGTTGCTTTCGGTGCGATGTCCGCCGGGTTGGGTGATGCAAGTTTTGCCTCTGCGTTAGCACTTGCCATCGGTATCGGAATCCAGAACCTCCCTGAAGGTGCTGCGGTGTCCATCCCCTTACGCAGAGAAGGTTTTTCTCGCGGTAAGAGTTTCTTTTGGGGTCAGTTTTCCGGCATGGTCGAGCCAGTCGGCGGAGTTTTAGGTGCTGTAATGGCAATGGCTGCCAAGCCTGTACTCCCCTATGCATTAGCCTTTGCCGCCGGTGCCATGATTTTTGTAGTGGTGGAGGAAGTTATCCCCGAAATGCAAAGCGGTAAACATGGGCACCTTGCTTCCATCGGGGTGATGTTAGGCTTCGCTCTGATGATGACCTTGGATGTAGCCTTGGGCTAACTCCTTTTTTTCGAATCTTCTTGACACTCCTGTAAATTGTGCATAAGCTGCACAGATTCTTAAGTATAAGGATATATTATACTTAGGAGCAGCGCATAGACAGGAGTTTTTTATGATTAACGAAAAGCTTATTCCCTATTTGTCAGATTCAATTAAAGAATACTGGGATACTCCCGCCTTCACTGATTACCCGGGTACTGCCCTCAGCTATGGCGATGTTGATCGCCGTATCCTCTGGTTACACCGCCTGTTCAAAACAGCCTCCATAACCAAAGGAAGCAAGATTGCCATTGCGGGAAAGAATTGCAGCTCTTGGGCAACAGTTTGGCTTTCCACCATCACCTATGGTGCCACTGTTGTGCCCATCCTTGCCGCTTTCTCCCCCGAGGATACTCAGCACATCGTTAATCACAGCGATGCCGAACTGCTGTTCATCTCCAAAGATAAATACGACACCATCGATGCGGAGCAGATGCGCAAGGTTAAATATATCTTCTCTCTGGAGACTTTCACCCTTTTGCATAACAATGTGGATGCCAAGAAAGAGCTTATTCCCTCTTTGGCAGACACTCCGGATTTAACCAACCTGAAACGCTCGGAACTGAACTTTGCGGATGTGTGCGACAACGAGGATATTGCCGCCATTATCTACACCAGTGGCACCACCGGTTTCAGCAAGGGTGTGATGCTCCCCCATCGCAGCCTGCTGGCAAACCTCATCGTTGCCCGGGAAAACCTCCTCTTCCATGTGGGTGCCAAAGTGCTGGCTTTCCTCCCTCTTGCTCATGCCTACGCCTGCAGTTTCGACCTGCTATATCCCTTCACCCGCGGCAATCATATAAACTTCCTGGATAAAATCCCCGCTCCCAAGATTCTTCTCGCCGGGATGCAAGACCTCAAACCACACGTTGTGTTGACCGTTCCTTTGCTGGTGGAAAAGATATACAAGAAACAGCTTCAACCCTTGGTAAACACACCCAAGATGCAACGCTTGCTAAAGATACCCGTGCTTAATAAAATTATCTGCAAGAAGATACGTGCCAAGCTGATTACTGCCTTCGGTGGGGATGTGCGCGAACTCATCACCGGTGGGGCACCCATGAATGCCGAAGTGGAACAGTTTATGAAGCTGATAAAGTTCCCCTTCACCATTGGCTATGGGATGACAGAATGCGGTCCCCTCATCGCTTATGCCGGTTGGGCTGAACACCGCTTCGAATCCAGCGGACGCAAGGTTAAATTCTTGGATATCAAAATAGACTCTCCCAATCCCGAAAAGATACCCGGTGAAATCCTGATTAAAGGCGAACAAGTGTTCACCGGATATTACAAGTTCGAAGAAGCAACCCACGAAGTGCTTAAAGACGGATGGCTACACAGCGGCGACATCGGCACCATGGATGCCGATGGCTTTGTGTATATCCGCGGACGCAGCAAGAACATGATTCTCGGTCCTTCCGGTGAGAATATCTATCCGGAGCTGGTGGAGCAGAAGCTATGCAACCTCCCTTACGTGCTGGAAGCCCTGGTGCTGGAGCGTGACAGGCAACTGCATGCCCTCATCTATCCCGATCTGGAAAGCCTTGATGCCGCCCATATCCTGGAAAGCAAACTGCCCGAGATTATGGAACAAAACCGCAAGGATGCCAATAAAATGATGGCAGAATTCAGCCGCATCGCCAAAATCCACATCGTGAACGAGCCTTTCCAAAAGACCCCCACCCAAAAGATTAAACGCTACCTATATAGCTGATTTACACTCTATACACTGGCTAAAAGAACTGGGCAGATTTTCCTGCCTTCATAGTGTAGCGGGTGACAGTTTTTGCTTTCGGTGACAGATTTGGTGTGGTTTTGCTATGGAAGCCAATAGATGGGATTGAGGCTTCCTCCGGTTGATATCTCCGTTCACATAATGAATGATGAGAATACACCATAAGGAGCTAAAGATATGCGACCCTTAGTTTTGTTGGTTACAGTGCTTGCTTTAGTGCTTTTTTTATCCAGTTGTAATTCTACTGGGCTTACCGATCCCTTTGTTGAGGAGAACATTGTTGACTATGTACCCCCCTCGGACTGTGATTATCGCATTTCTTTCGTCCCATATGACGAAACAAAAGGGCTGTACAAACTGTTGAGGAGTTTTGATGACCAAGATAACCATTTCTATTCTCTAACCTTCAACGGAAGGTATGTTGATATTTCATGCGGAGTGATTAATATCGTATATGCTACTCCGGGAGTAACATACAGAGGTGTATTCACAATTGACGGTGTTAGTCACCCCTACACAATCAAGCTTGCCCATAACATCAGAAGAGAGAACTGTGATAATGGCAGTTCAACCCCTCGTTTAACTTGGTCTTTGCCAGCCTCCAATAAGCATCAATTTGTTGATGCTCGGTTCACAACAGGTGATGGTGAGGATGATATCAACATCCCAATAGCTGCCAACAGGAGGGAGTATACATTCTCCTCCCGAGCATATATCAGTGTTACAATTGGTACCCTAAACTCATTCTATGATAGTGGTTGCAAACTCGGCGTATATTCGTGGAGTTATAAAGATTTCTACTTCGATAAGTAGGTCTTTGGCATCTACTGCCAAGTGCGATAAAGTCCCCATCGGAACGATATTTTAGGTAGAAATGGAATCCCCAATCATATAACCATTCGAGTCCCATCGGGACGACATTTTAGATAGAATGGTAATCCACAAGTCTTCCAAGTCTTCTGTGCCGTAATTTCCTGCCCCTCACCAAGGTCTTGCCTATGGGGTTACCGTTGAGATGCGGTTGCGATACCCAGCACTTCGCTGGGAATCGCAACCGCATCTCAACTGTAACCCCATAGGCAAGGGGCAGGATAATTACAGATATCCACATGCAAGTGACCATGAGTGAAACAAACGACATAACACGATAACCAACAAGCAATAGTGAAGCATGTCATAAGCTATAAACGGACTATTAGTGCGGATGAATTGCCGCACCAAGAAACACAAAGGGGAAGCTCCTACAATGCATTATTAACCATTTAACCTGATAACCTGAAATGAGCGCAGCTCGTTTAACTTCTAACGTTTAGCGTCTAACCTCACGCCCTTACTTCTCCCAGATTAGCCCATCTTCGCGGATGTGCAGCGTGGCTTCGGTGCTGCTGAGCTTCAGGCTAATGATATAGGATTGGTCGGTGCGTTGGATGTTCACGGGGATTTTACGTCCTGCCACCAGATATGGCTTAGCACCCAGTTTTTTGATGCTTTTGGCATAGTATCCCTTATCCATGTGGAACTGCTTCTGCAGGTAATAGAGTTGGCGGAGGTATTCTTTGGTAGATTCTTTGAGTGGTAGAGCCGGCTGAAGCAAAACCTCACCGGCATTGGTGTGGGAGAAGAAGATGTATCCCCAGCGTTCGGGATAGTGCATGGCAACCAAGCCTTGGGGACTCCACACCCAGTTCATTTCGGGGAAAAGAGGGTGTTTCACGAACCTGCCGTCCTGCACCACGGATTGCCACTGAACGCGGGAGAAGTTCATACGCCAATAATCCCCATCCCTCGGAGGACAGGGCATGTGAGCGCACTCCGCAAGAGACTCCCAGGGGAGCAGCATCTCAATCTGCCAGCCACGTTCCCTATCTTTGGGATTATTGCTGATATCATCGATGTTGACGGCAGTTTGCAGTCCCTTGATATCCCAAGAGTTAACCGCCACTTGATCTCTATCGCGATAGGGCTTGATGAGTAGGAGATCCCACACGGTGTTGAAGGCATTTATCTCCAGTTCATAATAGTCGTGAGTGTCCCCATCGGGATCGATGAACACCTCAAAATCATTATCGTGAAAGATAACGGCATCTCGCTGGGTAATGGTTGCCCAAACACGTGGCTCCTCAAGCTCTGCTGCGATATACAACCCCCTCTCCGACCACAGCATCTTGGCTCTGGTGTTCAGATAAGGAAGGGGTTTCAGTGAGCCTTCAATATCCACAAAGTCCGCAGTCCATGCGGCTTTAGTCCACGCTTCCTCATAGGGATGCCCATCGATGATAATATCGCCATAAGCCTTTTGCACCGTGTAACAAAGGGGAGCAAAGTCACCCTGGGGAACGGGGAAGATATCCCGTGCATATGCTGTGATGCACAGAGATATGATAATGATAAGGAATGTAAGCCTCATATATGCCTCATTCTGCCCGGGCTTGGGCAAGCAGTTCTTTAACCGTGGTGATGGCAAGGGCAACACAGGTGTCGGCAGCCCCATAATATATGTAGATAGGGGTATCGTTATCCAAAACAGGTTTGGGGTCAACTGGGATGGCGGCACTGGGGAAAACCACATTTGGCACCTGTCCGGTTGTTTCATATAACTCTCTGGGTTCCAGGATGTTATAGCGTCCCCGTGCAAGGGTTTGCCAAGGTTTATCCCTATCCTGCAGAGAGATTCCCGCCTGGTAGATATTGCTGCTGCCAAAGTGTGTGGCAACGCCGTGATAGAGGTGCAGCCAGCCTTCATTACATAGCAAAGGAGGGGGACCGGAGCCGATCAGTTCATCCCAATAATGCGATCTCCCGGCAAACAACTCCCCCACAGGATGCCAGGAAAGCATGTCCTCCGACTCGCTGCAGATGATATGTGAACCGGTCTTTACTCCGTTGGGGAGAATGTGGTTATTGGGGCGTTCAAAGCGGTACCTTGTCCCGGAAAGCAGCACTCCGTTGCGAACATCCGCTTGGGAGGCGATGCCCAGGAAGTCCATGGCGACAAAATCCACGCTGCGGAAATAGCCCAAATAGCAGCCTGCAGAGGTATCCATGGCGCAGAAGATGTGGTAATAACCCGCCTTATCGGGAGTGATACGGGCATCATAGATGTGGTAGATGTGGTGGGGACAGCGTTCCAGATGATGAATTGCCACAGGTTGGTCGCTAATCTCAAAGCTGATGCCATCGTGGGAAACAGCCTTAACAAAGAAGGTTTCGCGGGCACGGTTCTGCACCCGAAGCAGCAAGAGGAAAGCTCCCTCGTGCCACACTCCGCCGGGGTTGAACACCGAGGATACATCTTGCAGGGCATGATGCTTCAGCTTGAGGTCTTTGCGTGTAATGACGGGGTTCTTAAGATAGCGTAACAAAATAATCCTCCAATGCGGATAAGCGGGAAGTGAAAGAGCCGAAGTCACTATCCGGGTTCCAGGCTCGTTCTGCCAGAGCAGTTGCACGGGGGTGCAGCATGGAAAAAAGCTCTTGGGGAGTGCGCATGTGTTCTGTCCAGATGTTTGCCTGCATGCCCAGGCACAGTTCCGATGCGGGATAATGCCTGTGGTCTAAGCTATACACATTTTCCAAAGTGCTGAT
>CALDSN010000127.1 GCA_937924555.1 uncultured bacterium
TTTTTACCTATCTGAGGATATGGATTAGTAGCTGCGGGGGGCGTCCACGTTCCACCAAGATATTGATTGTGGCTGTAAGTACCGCTCCAGGAAAACTCCGATGGGCTATACGTGATTGCGGGATTGGTATTTACCAGTTTGTATGTGCCAGCCACATCGAAATCTAAGCTACTCGTTAACGTTTGACCGGTAGGTTCGTTATCGATATATACTTCAGCCGGATAGTTTGTGGTTAGCGTTAATATTTTAGGTATCCAACGCGTTTCCACTTCTGTTGCAAATGCACTGCTTAGCAAAATCAGACTAAGCACTAACGACACAATGATAACAAGACAGTTCTTCATCTTATCTCCTTTTTTATAGTGTTATTGTTACTTGTTTTGAATACAGGGATTTACATAGAACGAACACTTGAACTGAATAAACTATATTTGGCATGTTATAATCCAGAAGACTTGGTCACATCAATGTTGTTGATATTAAGGTCAGTTATATCTGCAGCTTTTTGTGCAAAGCTTGGATTTACCAAGCGAATCTGTGAAATCAAATAGCCCCGCAATGCATCAATATCATGTATCTCGTCGGCAGATGATATTGCCTTACATTCCCGATACACATTGATGCAGCGACAATTATCTAAAATCACGGCGAAACCATAGCTATCATAATCCTTAAAGGATATTTTTACTGCTTCGCTTACGCTCACGATGTGAGCCATAATCTCAGGATAACCTTCAATCTTGCTTAGTTCAATATTCGTTTTCATATCCAGCTTTAGCGCAAGATACATGCCAAATTCAGGTGCCACTCGTAGATATGGCGCATCTTATTGCAATACAGCGAGATGAAGGGGAGTGATTATGGATTGTTTGGCATAATGCTAATGGGTCACAAGCTCATTTTGACTGGTCAATTTGAGCCTGTGAGCCATTTATGAGCCTTTGTGGTTTTGGAAACCTTTCCAGTAGTGCATTGCTGCACAAACAATGTTTCGCACCGTTAGTGTCGGCCCGAAATTATCCCTAGCTTAGCCCAGGATTAGCTCAAAACATAAGCATGTCAAACCCTAAACATGTAGAAGTCTTAAGTCACCGATTCTGCAGAATACATGTTCAGTAGCAATTAGGTGATCAGGATGGCAACGATAAGTTTTAATCAGTAACTTATGGGTTTCTTAGCTTCTTATACTTTCTCTTAAAGGTGGAATAGGGTATTCCCAAGTTTCTCGCAGCCTGAGTCTGATTACCATTACATGCCTTTAGTTCGGAGAGCAGAGCGTTCTCTTCGATGTTTTGCAGCTTGTTGCCGTGAGGGGTATCTTTGTGTTTTATAACGCAGCATTCAGTTGGCATCTGGCAGGCAAAATCTGCCATACTAAGTTTGTTACCGTTTAGGAAGATCATCACGCGTTCGATTATATTCCGCAGTTCCCGCACATTTCCGGGAAATGAATACTCGCAAAGCCAATTCAGCAGAGCTTTATCATAGCTGGGCACCGCTTTATTCATGCGATTTGCATATTCGGTCAGATAGTAGTTCAGTAGTGGCTCAATATCATCCTTTCGCTCACGCAAGGGAGGGATAAAAATTTCCAAAGTATTTATACGATACATCAGATCCACTCGGAACATATTCTCAGAGATTAGTTCCGAAATCTTCCGATTTGTTGCAGACACCAACCGAAAGTTTACCGGGACATCTTTATTAGAGCCTAACCTCTTGATCTGATGCGTTTCCAGCACGCGCAGGAGTTTGGATTGCAGAAGCATTGGCATGTCACCGATTTCATCCAGGAACAAAGTTCCATTATCTGCTTCTTCCAGGATTCCGGACTTAGAGTTCAGTGCTCCGGTGAAGGCTCCCCGAACATAACCAAAAAACTCACTTTCTGCCATGCTTTCTGGAATGGAGCAGCAATTAACATCTACAAAGCGACCTTTGTTTAAAGGATCAGAATAGTGGATTAACCGGGCAACGATTTCTTTCCCGACTCCACTTTCACCGGTAATCAAGACTCTTGTATCCTTGTGCATGGCAGCTTCCATTGCCAGCCTCTTAACCTCTCTGATGCTACTGCTAACACCCACAAATCCTGTATTCATAGTTTTTTTCAATTCTTCGGTAATCAAGGATTTCTCATGCTGCAGGCAACTCGCTTGCAAGGAGGATTTTTCATATTTCTTTTGCAGTTCACTTAATTGAACACTAAGATCTTGCTGAAACACTTCCTCTTTTACTTGATCATATTTAACCCGGTAATCTAAAGCAGTTTTGTATTCGCTTTTAGCTATATAGATATCACTCAGCAAGAGATAGCAGTCTTTGATTTCGGCTTTTGCCCCAGTCTTTGTGGAGGTTTCTAAACTCTTAGAAATCTCTGCCAAAGCCTCATCATACTTTCCCTGTTTGAAATAAACAGTTCCTACATGTTTGAGGATGGGAGCTTGATAATGATATTGATCAGTTCGTTCCATGATGCTCAAAGCTTCCAAATAGTATTTCAGGGCACCATCCAGATTATTTGCATCTTCCAGACAGCCCCCCAAATTGTTCAACAACACAACTCTAAGATAAACCGGGGTGCTATCGTCCATCAGTGCCAGGGCTTTTAAATAGTATTCTTGGGCTTTGTCAGGATCGCTTTCGCTATGTGTAACGCCCAGATTCATTAAAGTGGAAATCTGCCCGGGGATGTTTCCTCGTCTTTCTTTTAGCTGCAATGTATTCTCCAAGTATTGGAGCGATTTCTCCGGTTGATGCAATTGCCCATAGATCACTCCACAGCATTCAATTGCGCTTTCGTAGGAGAGCCATGCACCGGCATTGTTTTCTTTTTGCATAAGTTCCTGGTTCCGATCATAGATGTCCAGAGCCTTACTCAGGTGCTTCAGGCTAATATCATAAACTCCTCTGTGCCGATTCAAGAGTCCGATATCCGTCTCCACTTCTGCAATGCCCAGTTCCGAGTTCATGTCCTGATAAATCTGTAGTGCTTGTAAATGTGTTTCCTCGGCTTTTTCAAATTCATCGATCATTGCATAGCACTTACCCAGAAAACTTAGGTTTTTCGCCAGCTTTCCAATCATCTTTTGTTTGGAAAGATGGGGTATTAATGATCGTGCGTAAATTGTACATTGGGAAAATTCTCGCTTATTATGATAGAATCCGATAAGTCTCTCGTAGCATAGGATGATCGCATCACTGTCTTCTCTTAATAAAGCCTTATCAAGGGCTTGCTGAAGAGATTCAACCCCTTTTTCTTTGGTCATCATTTGTCTCCTGTAGCCAAATACTTTGCCGGTATGATGGATGATCACGCTATTTCTGGCTTTAGTCATGATATTGAACGAATAGGATTTCCCTTCAAAGGGATGGTAACAAACTCATAATGATACATCATAACATGAGCAGCTTCCATAGCAGATCACCAACGCTCACACTCAAGCTATGAAAAAATTATCATCATAATCTGTCAATTCATTTCAGAATAAACGTCCTTACTGATCTTGCTAAAACAAACACAAGCGAATCCTGTATGCCGGGTTGGATGGAGGTAGAAAAACATGTTTATATCTCGTGATTCAGGCTTTCCCAGGCAGTTACTTTTTTTAGCCATGCGCACTGAATACAAGCGCTGACCCTGCGCATGGGGGAATCAAGATTTATAATATCCTCTCTACTTACATTGCGTAAATCTACGAGCTCCGGATTTGCCCTCGCCCAGTTCCACATACACTTTACGAACAACGCTTTGGCAGGTGGCGGTTGCTTGCTTACTCCCCCACTCCGGCTCCGGTTTTCCATCGCATTGCGCAGGGAGTATTTCTTCCAATCCTGCCGATAAGCTTCACTCGATAGCAAATACAAAGCATTGAGGTTGTTATTTATCTCCCGCATCCGGATGTGGTTATCCGTCAGCTTGGGATATGTGAAGATGCGGTTATGGCACAACTTGTAGTTAAAATAGCTGCTAAACACCATATTCCCCAGCTTCCCGGAGTACCCACGCAAGTTGTATTTAAGCCCTACTCTCACATTTGATCCTTGAGCTCATCCAACGATAGCGTAAAAACCTACACAGCATCTAGATGCTTTCACAAGTTTGGAATTTAAGACTGTGTCCTTTGTACAAAACGAGCAAAATAGGCATCAATCTCTGGTCTTAGTTCTATGCCAACTCGTTCAAATACATCAAGGAGGGCTTCGTAAGCACCTTCTCCGCCAACAAAATCCCAAAACTCTTTGGCTACTTTCAGCTCATTATCTAAATCCAACATACCTCGCATAGTCCATCTGTTATAAGGCTGTGGCTCATACGGATTGTAGGGAATGGCTATAAGGGTTTGAACATCAGCATCAGGATTACCTGCAAGAACCGCAGCAACCCATTCTAACAAGGTTCGTTTAAATTCTTTAAAACCACCTGCATTTGGCTTAGCTGTTTTAATGTCTATAAGATACATAGTGCCAGTATTGGATACAAGCTTTAAATCAACCTTCGTGGGCTTAACTTTCTGCATTGTTCCCGATGTGCACACTCTGCGAATGGCTTCAATTTCATCTTGTTTATTTGGGCTCGAAACGGCTATTGATAGGCTATCCATGATATCCTGAATAACCCTATGCGCTTCTGAAGAAATCATATTACCAGCTACTTGTTGAGACTGAGCACTAACGTAACAATCCCCAGCCAGTGCTTTCGCTACAGGTTCAAAAATACTCGTGCCAAAGTTTGTGTTTAGGGAATGGATAAAGGAGTAAAGAGCAAGCCTATCTTTGCCTAATAGCCGTGTATGAAAGGGCATGATTGCCGGTTCAGGTTTGTAATTCTGAAACTTCTGTTGTAGGCTTCTTTTTAGCACTAATGTTATTGAGTCTTTGTTAAACATAAACTCCTCTTATTTCGTTATTAAATATAGCGATCCCTAGTTCCATATCAAGATATCTCTTTCAAATGGAATATTATCTCCGAATAAGCACCTTTATCTTTTTCAGTGCGGTTCAGAACCGGACGTTTATATTGATTTACTATCTTCATTCCAGCGTTTTCTGCTATTCTGGGGTACATATTGTATTTATCATTAGCCACCAAGAACACATCATAATCCTCTGCCAGATACTTCTTGCAGTTTATCAGGACTTCACTAATGCCTTTTATGTAGCTTTCTTTTGCTTCTCTTCCTTGCCCCTTGAAGAGGGGACCAATCTCAAGCTCATCATTTCTGGGGAAGCCAAACAGGTCATAAGCATAGGCGTGCTGTTCGTGATAGTCAATCAACCCTACGTATGGAGGTGAAGAAAAGATACCTTTTATCTTCTTAGCACCAATCAACTCAGCTAAACTGGGATTATCTCGCTGAACCTCTGAAGCAATATCAATAGTCCTGCTATCCCCCACCAAGCAAACCTGCTCGGTATTTGTCCGCAACCTATTGAACTGATACAACCTGTTCATGGTGTCTTTCGTATAGGTTGTCCACCATTTCAGGATAGAGAATATCGGTTTGCATATCTTTCCATGTTTGGAGCAATAGTAGGTTGCATAGACTGGCTCGATCAACGTTGCCAAGTCTGCGTGAGTGGTAGCCCTGCAACTCCTGATGGTTCTGCTTAGGATGATACTGATAATGTTCTTCGTGTCGGGATTGCTAATCTTCTGGATTTCCCCATACACAAATTGAATCTCTTCTCTAACATGCTGCGAATACCATTTATCCAAGAAAGAACTACCGCTATCCTGCTTTAAACGAATGTCGTATGCTTCCACCAATTTCCGAAACTCAACGGCAAACTCAGCTTCTTTTTCTGCCCCATAGATTGCTTCTTGCACCAAACCCCGTCTTAGATTATACTTGTATTCCGGCACGGGGAAGTATTTGTTATTGAAAGCCTGTAGTTTAGCTAATAGCTGTTGCTCAAACTCCAATACGTGAGAATCCCACAGATACGAATTCAATTCATTGGTTATTCTTCGAATCTCTCTCTGTACATCTTCAAGATTATAGCTCGTTACCTTGGAGTTGCCAATCATAGCATTAAAGGAGGAAACATCAATACCAATAGCGTTCAAACCAAGCTCATTGGCTTGCACGAGGGTTGTTCCACTACCCGAAAAGGGATCAAGAACGATATCCCCTCTTTGGAAAAAGGCTCGAGTCTTAAAAGTATCTATATGGCTATCAAGGAAATACTCTACCAACTGGGGGATAAACTTCCCCTTGTAAGGATGAAGTCTGTGAACATGCTTTGTGGTTTCAGCTTCTTTGTATTGGTCGAAAGAAAGTGCCCAGTTCAAATCGCTACCAAGTTCTTTTTTCCAAGCTGTCTCTTTAGTATGGGTGTGTTGTTGGTAATATTGCTTTAACTCGCTTAGAGATATGAGGACGTTACCATTGGCACCGAATCTTTTTACCCGCCCATACTGTACCAAATAACTGATGTTGGAAGTGGTTACATTCTTTGCAAGTAATTCTGAGGCAAGCTTGCTCGCCTCAGAGATGCTTATCAAATCCTTCGGCTCTGAAGTGGACATGTCCCCATAATATACGCTTGATTCCATCGCTTATCTCTTTGCTCTCTTTGCTTGGTTTGCTCGTTTCATTGCTCTCTTTTAATAACTACATCTATGTGGTTTATGTATGATTGTAAAGAAACCAGTGTGCACTTTCTGTCAACACAAATCTATCGTAGTTATGTGGTATTAGGTATAGATTTCTTGAGCTATAGGCTCTCTAATTCCAGCATAAATTGCTGGAGTCTGCTAACCATTGTTCACCCATTTATAGGTGGTTAATCACTCCAATATCATCTTAATATCCAATATTTCTGCTCTAGTTCTATACTTTTTGCTAATGTTTTTGTCTATTCATGGCATAAATATCAGATAAACTCCAACCATAAACTCCAACCAGATAAGTCCCTCTCTTTTCTCTCTCATCCATCTCTCAACAAACTAACTGCTGTAACACAATAATACCGAGACCACGCCGCAAATCCGCCACAATGCGGCGTGGTTGAGGCGTGATTGTGGCATGATTGCGAAACATTATTTACTTGACAGATAGATGGACAAGAGGGAGATGGTAAAGTGGAGAGAGTGGTGAGTGTTGTTTTTTTGGCAGTGCTAATGTGTTTGCTTGCTCTCTCCCAGAGTGTTTAATTCATAAGCCATTAGGAGGAAAATATGAAAGCGAGAATGCAAATTGGGATGATGCCCATAAGCGGGAAAGCGGGCGAATTGGTGTATTGTTACAATCGGCGGACGGGCGGCATGTATGCCCGGGAATATACTTACCCCACATTGACGGAGAATCACCACAAGATGGGCGGGGTGGCAAAGAATCTTTTTGCCATTAATCCCTCGGAGGATTTTAAGTATGATTGCCGCACTTATGCTTACCTGTATGCCAATTCCCGCAAGAACCGGGGCGTGAAAATCTGGACCTGGAGCAATTGCTATCTGCATTTGATGTATGCGCTGGCTGCGGCACTGCCGGAACTAAACCTAAGCACCTTAACGCGGGAAGAGATATATCAGCAGGAATTGCCGTGCATCAGCATCAAACGCGCAGTGGAAGCGGGTTTGCTGGAGAAGGTGGATAACTATGAAAGGTTGGATAATCAGATATAAGCAGCGGAGATACCCCCTAAGCATCTGTGCCGGGAAGGTTAGTAAGCTTGCAGATTGAAAAACACACTTGACAGTATTTGGTGCATAATTTTCCTATTTCCTGAAAGGAGTATGCCATGGCAAAGATAACGATAAAGAACCTTAACAAGTATTATGACAACGGTTTCCACGCCGTTAAAGGCATCAGCTTTGTGGCTGAGGATAAGGAATTTGTGGTGTTGGTTGGTCCCTCCGGTTGTGGTAAAACTACTGCCCTGCGCATGATTGCCGGTTTGGAAGAAATCTCCTCCGGGGACATATATATCGGTGATGTGTTGGTGAATAAAATGCCGCCCAAAGACCGCGATATTGCCATGGTGTTCCAAAACTACGCTCTTTATCCGCATATGTCCGTTTATGAGAACATGGCATTTGCCTTGAAGTTACGCAAGATGAGCAAGGAAGTTATCAAAGAAAAGGTGGATGAAGCTGCCAAGATGCTGGGCATCGAAAGCATGCTGAAGAACAAGCCGGGTCAGCTATCCGGTGGTCAGCGGCAAAGGGTTGCTTTGGGACGTGCCATTGTGCGTAACCCCAAGGTGTTTTTGTTCGATGAACCCCTTTCCAATCTGGATGCCAAGCTGCGGGTGGCGATGCGTGCCGAGATTGTGAAGCTGCATCAAACCTTGGGTAACACCATGATTTATGTAACACATGATCAGGTGGAAGCCATGACCATGGCAGACCGCATTGTGGTGATGAAAGATGGCATTATCCACCAGATAGATACTCCTCTCAATATATATAACAAACCTGCCAATATGTTTGTAGCGGGGTTCATAGGCAGCCCTTCCATCAACATGGCAAAGGGTAAGCTTAGCGCCAAGAATGGCTCTCTTGCCTTTGATAGCGGAGATTATCAGCTTGCGCTTAGTCCGGAGCAAGCTAAGCTGCTTGCCGGCTACGAGAACAAGGCTATCGTGATGGGCATTCGCCCGGAAGATATGTATGATGCCCGGTTCGACACCATGGCAGAGTTCCCGGCAGGGTTTGCTGCCACAGTGGATATCGTTGAGCCGCTTGGTAACGAATATCATGTTGTGCTAAAAACCGCTCAGCATACCTTTACAGCTCGCTTTGACCCCAAGGAGCTTCCCAAGATGGGGCAGAAGCTGGAGATAACTTTGGATATGGCTAAGGCTCATTTCTTCGATCCGGAGAGTGAAGCAAGCCTGATATAAGCCTCTGATGCTTTAATGGCTTTCCTAGAAGGGAAAGCCATTTTTATATGTGCCGTTAGGAGCTTTATGAGATACTAGATCGGAGGAGCGTCGTGTAGGGAAAGAGTGTAGATCTCGGTGGTCGCCGTAT
>CALDSN010000128.1 GCA_937924555.1 uncultured bacterium
TACGAGATCTGATCGTGACTGGAGTTCAGACGTGTGCTCTTCCGATCTCATACTTGTTTCGCCAACCTGCATCCCTATCAACCGGAAGATACCTTGCAAGGTGCCTTGGAACTGCTATATGAACTGCAGGAGGACTTGGCAGAAATATCCGGAATGGATAGGGTAACCTTGCAGCCTGTTGCAGGTGCGCAGGGTGAATTTACCGGAATAAAGATTATCGCTGCCTATCACAAAGCTAAAGGCAACCATCATAAAACCAAGATTATTATCCCCGATTCTGCGCATGGCACAAACCCCGCAACTTGCTCCCTTGTAGGCTTTGATGTGGTGGAGCTGAAGTCCAATCCGGATGGACGTTGCGACCTGGAAGCTTTGAAAGCTTTGGTGGACGAGAATACCGCGGGATTCATGCTTACCAACCCCAACACCTTGGGCTTGTTTGAGAACCAGATTGAGCAGATTGCCGAGATATTGCACAGTGTGGATGCTCTGATTTATATGGACGGAGCAAACCTGAATGCCCTGATGGGGATTGTGCAGCCCGGCAAGATAGGTTTTGACGTGATGCACTTTAACCTGCATAAGACTTTCAGCACCCCTCATGGTGGTGGTGGACCCGGCTGCGGACCTGTGGGCGTAGTGGAGAAGCTTATTCCCTTCCTGCCTGTTCCGATGATTGCCAAGAATGATTGCGGGTACTATCTGGACTACAGCCATGAAGCAACTTCCATCGGTAAGGTGCACAGCTATTATGGTAACTTTGCCATACAGGTGCGTGCCTACATATATATCAAGATGCTTGGTGCAGTGGGTTTACGCCGGGTGTCCGAGAATGCCATCTTGAATGCGAACTATTTAATGAAGATATTGGAACCGTATTATCACATCCAGCATACAGAATATTGCATGCACGAGTTTGTGATGGACGGCACCAAGCAGAAGAAGGAGCAAGGAATAGCTACCATTGATATAGCTAAGCGTTTATTGGACAAGGGCTATCATGCCCCCACGATATATTTCCCGCTCATCATCCCGGAAGCGATGATGGTAGAACCAACCGAAACCGAAAGCTTGGACAGCTTAAAGGCTTTTGCCGAGGCATTGATTGAGATAGCCAAGGAATGCGAGGAATCCCCGGATACCCTGCATGAAGCCCCGCTCTGCACTCCTGTGAGAAGAGTGGATGATGTCCGGGCAGTAAAAGTGCTTGATCCGATATTTGAGATAAAGGACTAAGCAACATACCCCAAGGAGAATACATGAAAAGACTCATTCTTATAATAGCCGTTCTGTTAGGCGCACTAAGCTTAGGCGCACAGGCAATAAAGCTGGGCTATGTGAATACAGACAGACTGTTACTGGATAGCAATGAAGCTGCAGAAGTAGCCAGATTGTTTGCGCTGGATAAGCAGAACTGGAGCAACCAGGTGAAGCAGTTGGACGAAGAAATCAAGCGTATGGAGCGGGATTTCGATATCCGTAAGCTAACCATGAATGATGCCACCAAGCGTGAAACCCAAGCCAAGATTGACGGCAAGAAAGGCGAGGCTGGCAGATTGCTGGAGGAATACTTCGGCGATAACGGCAAGGCGGAACAACGCTATAAAGAGCTTATTGACCCCCTTACCGCAAAGATTGATGCCTTGATTAAGAAGACCGCTCAAGATGAGAAATACACCATGATCTTCGACGTTAGCATGGGAATGGTGCTGTATGCACTGCCCGCGCTTGACCTCACCGACCAGATTCTGCTTGAGCTGAATAAAGACACCGTTAAACCATCAGGTTCGGAAGCTCCTATGCCTGATAAGCCGGTTATTAACGATAACACAGAGAACAAGCCCCCGGAAGACTATAAGCCGGGAAGTGTGTTCGATGAACCCAAAAAGCCATAAGAGATTATGAAGAGATTTGACACCGAACTTAAAGCAAGCCAGTTGCAGGGAATCCTTGGCGGAAGACTAATAGGCGACCCAGATGTTTCTCTGTGCAAGGTTAGTGAAGCAGCCGAGGCAGACAAGCAAACTGTTATATTCCTGGAGCAAGATAGGCTGCTGGAAGCAGTGATTGCATCAGATGCAGGCTTGATAATAACCAAGCAGGAATACATTCCCAAGCTGCCGGATAAGAACCTGATGATAGTGGAGAAGCCGTACTTTGCCTTGATGGTGCTGATTACCTATTTGCAGAAACTCGATGGCATGAACCGCAGCTATCAGATACACCCCAGTGCGGTGGTGGCAAGCGACATTCGCTATGATGGCGAGGTGTCCATTGCACCTAACGTGGTGATTGGCAGCGGGTGCTCGCTTGGAAAGGGAGTGGTGATTGGCGAGGGATGTAGCATCGGCAAGAATGTGATTATTGGTGCAGGAACCATCTTGTACCCAAGGGTAAGCATTTATGATGACTGCATCATCGGCAAGAACTGCATCCTCCATAGCGGAAGCGTGGTTGGTGCTGACGGTTTTGGCTTCATGCTAATCGAAGGCACACAGCAAAAGATACCCCAAGTTGGTAACGTAATCCTTGGTGATTATGTGGAGCTTGGTGCAAATAGCTGTATTGACCGCGCCACTCTTGGCAGCACCCGTATCGGTAAAGGCACTAAGATTGATAACCTGGTGCAGGTTGGTCACAACTGCGTTATTGGAGAGCACTGCATCCTCTGTTCACAGGTGGGGCTTGCCGGCAGCACCGTGGTTGGCGACTATGTATATCTCGCAGGACAAGTTGGTGCTGCGGGGCACATCAAGATAGGTAACAAAGCTATGATCGGTGCCCAATCCGGCTTGGTCGGTGATGTACCGGAGAATGCCCGTTTCTTTGGCTCTCCCGCAATGGAAGCCAACGAGATGAAGCGCATATTTATCGCCCAGAAACATCTGCCTGAGATGCTACGAGCCTATCAGAAGGCAAAGAAGAATAACACTGAACCCGTTTAGGAGTTTATATGGAATATAAGCACACCATTGGGGGTGAAGCATCTTACACAGGTATCGGGCTTCATTCCGGAGAGATTAGCACCATTCGCTTCAAACCCGCCGGAGCAGAAGAAGGTATCGTATTTATTCGTACAGATTTGCCCAAATCACCCGAGATACCCGCAGATATTGACCATGTGGTGGATATTTCCCGTGGTACCACCATTGGAGTGGGAAATGCCACCGTCGGCACCATTGAGCATGTGCTTTCTGCCATCAAAGGCTTACGCATCGATAACATCCGCATCGAGATAGACGGTCCCGAGGCTCCCGTGGCAGACGGCTCACCTATCGTGTTCATGAACCTCTTGCGTCAGTGTGGGCTTGTTCAGCAGGACAGCGAGCGCATATTCTTCGAGTTGGATTCTCCCATCAGCTTCTCTGCTCCGGAGGACAATGTGGACATCGTTATCGTCCCCTCCAACGAGTTGAAAGTAACCTTTATGATAGACTACAAGCACCCCAATCTTGGCACGCAATACACTTGGCTGCCAAGCTTGGACTATTATGAGAAGGAGTTCGCCGGTGCCCGCACCTTTTGCTTCATCAACGAAATCCTATACCTTAAGGAAAAGGGCTTAATCAAGGGTGGGTCGCTGGAGAATGCCTTGGTGATTGCCGAGCCAAACATCAGCGATGAAGAGCTTAAACACCTGCAGGACGTGTTCGGTTATCACAAACCGGTAACGGTTTCGGAGGAAGGTATCCTAAACAGCCACCCCCTTCGTTATCACAACGAATTTGTCCGCCACAAAGTTGTTGACCTCCTGGGTGACATCGCCTTGTTGGGTATCCCCTTGAAGGGTCATATCCTGGCTGCCCGCAGCGGACACAAAACAAATGTGGAACTGGTTAAAAAGCTTCGTCAGATACAGAAGAAGAACGAACTGAAGAAGATATACCAACGTGGCAAGAGCGAAGAGGTGGTGTTCGACATCAATGCCATCATGCGCATCATCCCCCACCGCTATCCCTTCCTGTTGGTGGATAAGATTACCGAGTTCATCCCCGGTGAGTCCTTGGTCGGCATCAAGAATGTGACCATCAACGAACCCTTCTTCCAGGGGCACTTCCCCGGTCACCCCATCATGCCGGGAGTGCTTATCATTGAAGGCATGGCGCAAGCGGGTGGTATTATGCTGCTGAACCAGCTCGATAACCCTCAGGATTATGTGGCATACTTTGCCTCAATAGACAACGTGAAGTTCCGCAAACCGGTGCAACCGGGAGACACCTTACGCTACGAATTGAAAGTTATTTCCTTAAAGCGCTCACTTGCTAAGATGCACGGTGAGACCTTTGTAAACGGTGAGAAGGTTGCCGAAGGGGACTTCCTTGCCATGATTATGGAGAAAGAAAAATGAGTTCTATCCACCCGACTGCTGTTATTGAA
>CALDSN010000129.1 GCA_937924555.1 uncultured bacterium
ACGAGATCTGATCGTGACTGGAGTTCAGACGTGTGCTCTTCCGATCTTGGTCTATCCAGGCATCGGGCACATGGGGCAGCACTTCTCTTTGGAAGTAAGCTTCAATATCTTCTTTCAGAGGTACATTCTCTGTATCTCTCAAATCGGTATCTGCTTCAGGTTTGCCTTTGGCATCGGTGCAGATATCTGCTGTTTCGTCCCGTTCGCCAAGGGCTTCCAGGATGGCTTTAAGTTCCGGGGCTGCAAGGGTAAGATGGTGCCGGGAAAGCGCTTGCTTCAGAGCTTTTATGAATTGCTCCCGGTTCCGGTACACGCTGCTGCCATCCATCGTGCCCAAGGCAGCTTTAATCTTTAACTGCAGGGCTTTTCCTGTTTCTATCTCCCGCAGTTTTTCCGCCGGGTCTTTCTTTTTGCTTTCCGCCAGCTTGGCAAAGGCGTTTATCCCATCCAGCCGGGCAATGCGCTCTGCGGTGGCGGCAAAGTTCAGGCGCAGGGGACGCTCCACCACTATCTTGCTATAGCCGAAGTCTGCATTGGCAAAGATTTTGCTTACAATGGCTGTTTTGGTCTCACCGTTACTTTCGAACTCCAGTTCCTGATTGTGGATGAAGTCGCTGTGGATGCGGGTAATCAGGCTGATGTGGTCGCAGCGTTTATCCTCGCCATCCCCGATGATATTGCGTTTATTGCCCAGGCTCTTGCGCATCTTGTGGTAGAACATACGGGCATCGATGAGCTGAATTTTCCCTTGGCGATGCTTTTCTTTTTTGTTGGTGATAATCCAGATGTAGGTGCTGATGCCGGTATTGTAAAAGAGCTGGTCCGGCATGGCGATGATGGCTTCCAGCCAATCGTTTTCTATTATCCATCTGCGGATGTTGCTTTCTCCGCTGCCCGCATCTCCGGTGAAGAGGGGGGAACCGTTGAAGACTATGCCAATCCTGCTACCACCTTCTTCCACAGACCTCATCTTGGAGATCATATGCTGCAAAAAGAGCAGAGAGCCATCGTTGATGCGGGGTAAGCCTGCGCCAAAGCGTCCGCCAAAGCCAAGCTTTTCGTGCTCGTCGCTGATGGATTTTTGTTGTTTTTTCCATTCCACACCGAAGGGAGGATTTGCCAGCATATAGTCGAACTTATTGGCAGCAAAGCCGTCCTGCTCGAAGGAACAGCCATAATGAACAACCGCATTTTCGCCTTTTATCAGCATATCGGAGCAGCAAACGGCATAGGATTCCTTGTTCCAGTCCTGCCCAAACATGTGAGGCTTGGCATCGCGGTTCAGCTCTTTGATGTAGGTTTCGGCAGCGGTTAGCATGCCTCCGGTTCCGCAGGCGGGATCAAAGATGGTTTTTACCACATGGCTCTTGGCAAGATCGGCTTCCGGATTTAGGAGCAGATTTACCATCAGTTTTATCACTTCCCGTGGGGTGAAATGCTCTCCCGCTTCCTCGTTGGATTGCTCTGCTCCGATGCGGATTAGTTCTTCAAAGACAAGCCCCATCTGCATGTTGTCCACAGCCCGGGGGCTGAGATCCAGCTTGTCGCTCACAAAGTCCTTTATCACCAGATACAGCAGATTAGCTTCCTGCAAGCGGGCAATCTGCTCCGGGAAGGCAAAGTATTCTATTATCTTCTGCACATTGGGGGAAAAGTCGTTGATGTATGATTGCAGGTTGATGGCGATATTCTCGGTATCATCCAGCAGCTTGGTCATATCCAGCTTGGACTTGTTGTAGAAGGGCACTCCGGTGATGCGGTTCAGGCTCTCGGAGATAATATTATCGGACTTGCCGTAAAGGTGAGGAAGTTCGGCTAACACCTTGGCTTTGCTGGGTGCCAGGATGCAATCAAAACGCCTGAGCACTGTGAACGGCAGGATAACTTTGCGGTATTCGTTGCGTTTGTATGTCCCTCGCAGCAGGTTGCAGATGCCCCAGATGAAAGATGCAATTTGAGAGTGTGATTGAGTTGCCATATTACCTTCAAATCCTAACTATTTATATCCAATAACGAGATCATTGGCTGTGAAGCCGGCTTTTTCATATCCTGGGCACAAGCAGAAAAAAGAACATGCTGTTCATTTCTAAAACAGTTCTTGTCCAATAAGTTAAGAATGCTGCTGAGAGTAGCTTTCATATGTGCCTCTTCGTATGATTTCCCTTTTTTTCAAAATTATTCGAATGCGCTTATTGTCAACCAAAATCAGGATAAATCAGGGAAAATGGAGATAAATTGAAGAAATACCACTCCTGGAAACCTAAAATTCATCTAAAGGATAATGTGTTATCCACATATTGAACATTAGTGATTCTTTAATCTGATTAGGGAATGATTAGGGAATCATTATAGGTTGATTAGAGATAATAGCAAGAGGCAAGAGAGGAAAAAATAAATGATTTTGGGTGAGTTTATGGGAGATTTTAGAGGATTCCCAGATGACTAAGCAGAATCTTAACGCCCATTCCAATAAGGATTATGCCGCCCAGCACCTCCATTTTGGAGCCCAATCTATCACCCAGGCGGTTGCCGATAAACACCCCGGCAAGGCTTAGTGAAAAGGTGATGATGCCGATGATGATTGCCGGAGTGACAATAGCGATATGCAGGAAGGCAAAGCTTATGCCCACCGCCATGGCATCGATGCTGGTGGCAATTGCCAAGCCCAGCAGCACGATGAGGTTCAGGGGGTCGCATTTCTTTTCCACTTCGTCTATCCAGATGGCTTCGTAAATCATCTTTGCCCCGATGAACAGCAGCAAAGCAAAGGCAATCCAATGGTCAAAGCTCTCCACATACTGTTTCAAGCCGATGCCTGCCAGCCAACCGAGCAGAGGCATCAATGCTTGAAATCCGCCGAAAAAGATGGCGATTTTAAGGGCATGACGGAGCTTTAGGCATTGGATGGTGATGCCATTGGTGATGGATACCGCAAAGGCATCCATGGCAAGCCCCAGGGAAATGAGGATAATGGGCAGAATATCTGCGACAAAATTCATGAGTCACCTGCTGATGTTATTATGGCTAAAGGCAAAATCCATGAGCAGGGAAAAAGTCAAGCGATAAAATCCCAAGCAGTCAGGAAAATAAGACTTGCCAAAAGGAGGGTATTATTATCTTTACTACTAAACAGTATAATACTGGAATGAACTATAGAGAGGTGTCCATGTCAAAAGCTCATATGATAGTGCTTAGCCTGGTGGGTGAAAAGCCCATGCATGGCTATCAAATCGGGCAATTGGTGGATCAGTTGCGTTTACCGCTTTGGGCGGGGGTAACGCTGCCAGCCATCTACAAGGCAATACAGACCTTGGAGACAAAGAAATTCATCCGCGGGGAAGAAGTGCGCGATAGCAATAATCCCCCCAAGATGGTGTATCACTTGGAAGCCAAAGGAAGGAAGTATCTGGCAGAAACGGTGCGCGGATATCTGCGGGAAGTGGAGAAACACGGGCATGATTGGTGGTTCACGCTGATGTTTGCCAAAGGCGCAATAAAGAAATCCGAGCTGTTAGAGCTTATTAAAAGCCGGATAAACTTCATCGAAGAGATGGGTAAGATAAAGGAAGAGAAGAAAGAACAGATGTGGACTCTGGACAAGGATAAAGTTCCCTTTGTGCACTTGCACATGATGAATTTGGGTACCCGTTGCGCCAAGATGGAGCTGGAATCGCTGCAAGAACTGTATGACGATATTGCTTCCTGCAACCATGACTGCTTCTTTTTAGACGAAGGAGAGCAACTGTGAAAAGATACATATTGATGGTCGTATGCCTTGCCTGTGCACTGCTGTTAACTGCACAGGAAAGCATATTTGATGGCTTGCAAAGCATTTCCCTACAGCAAGCGCAAGAACTGGCACTGAAACAGAATCCTGCTTATGCAGCCAAGGAAGCTGCCGCCAATGCAGCTAAATGGGGCAAGAGCAATGCCATCTCCACGGTGTTGCCCACCCTTAGCCTGGGGGGAACCTACCTGTATAAAGACCCTGCCACCACGGTGCAAGCTGGTTCGCAGCAGATAAAGCTGAATAATGACATGCGCACGATGTCCCTGAACCTCTCCCAACCCCTGTTTTTAGGAGGAAAGGCTTGGCAGGCATATAAGATGGCGGTTACGAGTGAGGAAATAGCCCGGCTGAACTTGCAGAATCAGCGTTATACGCTATTAAGTGAGGTGGAGAGTAAATATCTTGCTGCCTTGCAGACCATGGAGCTGTATCGCATCAGCCAAGCGGAGATAAAAAGTGCAGCGGCAAACCTGGAATTGGCACAGCTTAAGCGTGATAATGGCATCCTTTCAACGGCGGACTTTCTGAAGTTCCAAAGCCGTCTGGCATCCAAAGAGGTGTCCGGCTTGCAGGCACAAACAGCTTTGCAGCTTGCTTTGCAGGACTTGGCAAACTATCTTGGCTCGGCAGAATTACTGTTACCTGTTTCCCTCAGCATGGAAGCGGAGCAAACCGTGCTGAGTAAGCTGGAAGCGATGGACTTGGCAGCAAGCAGTGCGTTGGAGCAGAGGATGCTGCAGATGGTGCAGACACGCAATTTGAACTATCAGATATTGGATAGAAGTGTGGAGCTTTCACAGCGGGCATACAGCATCGCCAAGGCATCTTTTCTGCCTACATTGATGTTGACCGGAAGCAGGCAGTATAGCGAGAACGGTTTGGATAGATACAAGTTTAGTGCCAGCAATCAGATTATGCTGAATGCTTCACTACCCATACTGCCGGGAGTGGGCTATTATTCTGCTGCCAAGAAAGCCAAGGAAGAGGCAAGAAAAGCAAGCCTGGATGCGATTAGCGCACAGGACGGGATAAAGCTTGGGGTGAAAGCCTCGCTACTCAACTGGATAAGCGGAGCCAAGCAAGTAAAAAGTGCCGAGCTGGCGCAAGGATACACGGAAGAGCTTTATCAGCAAATGCAGGAACGTTTTAAGCTGAATATGCTGTCCCCCACCGAGCTATTGGATGCAGAGGTGATGCTGTGGGCAGCCAAGATGACCTCTGCAAATGCTTACTACTCGTATTTGAAGGTACGCAGTGCCCTGATGCAAAGCTTGGCACTGGATGATGTGAACGAACTTTATGCCATGATAGAAAACAGATAGGGGAAGAAATGAGAAAGATATATATAGTATTGATACTAAGCCTGCTGCTGAGCCTTAGTGCTTGCGGGAAAAGAGATAAGAAACAGGGCAAACCTATGCAGGACGACAAACAAGCCGTGATGGTGGAAGAGCTTAGCCTGCGTCCATTGGATGAATACATCAGCCTTTCGGGGAAACTGGAAGGGATTACGGATGTGACCATGAGCAGCGAGACTTCGGGCAGAATCCTGAAGCTGTATAAGAAGCTGGGTGACAGTGTGGCAAAGGGTGAGCGTATCGGCATGGTGGAGAACGACATCATGCAGATACGGGTGGAGCAAGCAGATGCAGCATTGCTATCTGCCGAAACAGCCTTTGAGAATGCGCGTAAAAACCTAAGCTATGCCGAAGCATCCAAGGCAAAGAACCTTATCTCGGATGCGGAGTATAACACAGCTCTCTCCGCCTATAAAGGTGCGAAAGCAGCCTTTGACGGAGCCAAAGCAAGCAAGGAACAAGCAAAGCTCTCGCTTGCCAATTCATACCTGTTGGCACCGGAAGGGGGAGTTATCTCCAATCTGATGGTGGTATCGGGGCAATACATTAACCCCGGACAGGCAATTGCCTCCATCACCGATGCCAGCACCTTAGTGCTGAAAACCGGGGTAGGCGAAAGCCAGATTTCCAAGCTTAAAAAAGGGCAGCAAGCAGTTATCCGTTATGCAGGCATCGATAAGGACTTCAGCGGATTCATACGGGGCTTTGGGATAAAACCCATCACAAACACTGCAACCTATCCCGTAGAGATAGCTATTAACCAAACAAGGGACTTGCTTCCGGGAATGGTGGTGTCTGCCAAAATTCTCACCACTCGTTACAGCCAACTGCTTTACACTCCGATAACCAACATCGTGAAGGAATTCGACAAGAACTATGTATTCGTTATCGGCGAAGGTGACAAGGCGGAGAAGAGAGAGGTTAGCCTGGGGAGAATCATCGGCGAGAATGTGGAGCTGCTTTCAGGCGTGGAAGTAGGCGAGAGAATTGTGACTACCGGTAATGAGAACCTTGAGGATGGTAGCCCGGTTACCATTAAGCAATAAGGGGGCAGCATGATATCTGTTGCAGAGACCTCGATAAAATACTCCATTCTGGTGAATATGCTCACTTTGGCAATCCTGCTGTTTGGGCTTATCTCCATGGTTAACATGCCGCGGGAAGAATATCCTGCAGTGGATTTTGGCAGCACCATTGTGGTGGTGCCCTATCCGGGAGTATCCCCCGCAGAGATTGAACAGCTCATTATCCGAAAGATTGAGCTGGGACTAAATAACTTGGAGGATGTGGATTACATTACATCTTCCGCAGAAGAAGGCAGAGCCATGATTAGGGTTGCCTTCACCACCAAGATAAACTCCGAAGAAGCATTCGACAGGGTTACCAGAGAAGTAAACAAGATAACAGACCTGCCCAAGGATGCTTTGGACCCAATTATTATCCGCCTTAATATGAGAGAAGTGAACCCCATCGCTCAAGTTGTGGTAGGCAGCGAGAAATATAGTGCTCTTGGTTTACGGCAGATTGCCGAGAACCTAAAAGACGGATTGCTGAACATAGACAATATCTCCAAAGTAGATTTGATCGGTGCTCGCGAAAGACAGGTGTGGGTGGATGTGGATCAGGCTAAGTTGGATGCTTATGGATTGACCTTAAGTGACCTTTCCTCTTCGCTCAGCGGACGCAACCTAAACATCCCCGGTGGCTCCACCAAGTTTGGCAAGGTGGAGTTCCTGGTGCGAACCTTGGGTGAGTTTGATTCCATGGAGCAGCTTGCAAGTTTGATAGTGCAATCCGATGCCACGGGACGTGCCATTGTTCTTTCGGATGTAGCAGCCGTAAAGGATACACTGGAAAAGCCTATCTCTATCGCCAGGCTGAACGGCACAGAATCCATCTCCATCTTTCTTTACAAAAAAGGAGATGGCAATATCATCAAGGTTATGAAAGATGTCCGCAGCTACATCGATAGATTCCAAAAGGGCATCCCCGGTCTAAAGATAAGTGTGCGCAACGATGGCTCCATCGATGTGAAGAACGGAATCAACGCTCTTGGGCAGAATGCCTTAATCGGCATAATGCTGGTCTTCATTGCTTTGTTTATCTTCCTCGGCTGGCGCAATGCACTGCTGGCATCATTCGGCATTCCGCTCTCCATCTTCATAGCTTTCATCATCATTCCTTTGTTTGATGTAACGCTGAACAATCTCACCATCTTTGGCTTCATCATTGTGGTGGGGATGGTGGTGGATAACGCCATTGTGGTGCTGGAGAATATCCATCGCCTCAGGGAAGAGGGTTATTGCCGCAAGGATTCTATCATCATGGGGGTAGATCAGGTTATCTCACCCGTATTCTCCTCCACACTTACCACTATTGCCGCTTTTATGCCATTGCTGCTGCTGACCGGTATCATGGGCAAGTTCTTGGGAGTGTTCCCCATCGTTGTCTCCATTGCTCTCTTGGGTTCCTGGTTCCAAAGCATGGTGGTGCTACCTAACAATGTGATGCAGTTCGATAAGAGCAACATCTCGCAAAATGACCGCAGCACCCGCATCCTTGCTCCCTTAGTGAAGCATTACCGCAAAGGTGTGACCTGGAGCCTGAAGCACCGCTATGCCCTGGTTGGCGGTACCTTCCTGTTACTCTTGGTGTCTTTCGGAATCCTCGGCACAGGCGCAATAAAGTTTGAGTTCTTCCCCTCACCTGCCTCACAGACCATCTCTCTGCAATTGCAAACTCCTGTGGGGACCACACTTCAGCAGACAGAGAGCATCGTAAGTCGAGTGGAAAGCTTTATCATGAATATGAAGCAAAAGCAGGATATTGAGTATGTGGTTGGCAATGTCGGAGCTATAGGTGGTGAAGTGCAGCGTGAATATGCCACAAACAATGCTCAGATTAACATAGACTTGGTGGAACTGAAGCAGATGAAGTACACTCAGGAGGAAATCCGTAATGGGATAAGGGACTATCTGGATAAACTCCCCGGCTTGTATTCATATAAGTTTAGCCAAGGTCGCAGCGGTCCACCCGTTGGGAACGATGTGGAGCTCAGGATAAAGGGTGAAAGCTTGGAACGCCTTGCTTTTATCAGCGACATCATCAAAGCCCAGCTTAAGAAAATCCCCGGGGTGACGGATATTGACGATAGCTTTGCTAAAGGCAAGAAAGAAGTGCGCATTATACC
>CALDSN010000130.1 GCA_937924555.1 uncultured bacterium
CAGAAGCTACTTGCCATCAAGCCGGAGATACCCATCATCATATGCACCGGGTTCACAACGCTTATATCTGTGGAAGATGCACGCAAGAAGGGGATTAGCGACTTCATGATGAAACCCTTCAAGATGAAGGATATCGCCAACCGTATCCGCGATGTGCTGAACCAAAAGAAGGAAGAGGAAGATGCGCCTGGACTTATTGCTGAATAAGCTTTGCCTCACGAAAACCCGCTCTATCGCCAAGAATGCTTGCGACAAGAACTTGGTGAAACTGAATGGTAAAGCAGCCAAAGCCTCTGCTCTGGTTAAAGAGGGGGATATTATTATCTTCCGTCTGTACAACGCTGAACATGAGATAAAGATTACTGCAATCCCAACGGGCAACGTAGCCAAGAAGGATAGCGCTCAGTATTATGAGATGCTCAGACGGGAAGAGCTTCCCACAGGTGGGTGATGAGCCTAGCGTCTGAGACCATGAATGTTAAAACCCGGGTTGAACTGCTTCAGCCCGGGTTAGTTCTTTTGCGTGTAGGTGTGCTAATCCTCATCATGCTGCTTGGGGATAGGCTTGGAGCAACATATTCACTCCAACTCCGTACGGGTAATTTGCTGGTGTATGCTGAGGCACCGGTCTCCGATAAGCTTAAGGAAAGCCTTGCTAAGCTTGATGAGCGCGTTGACAAGATGCAGATGGATTTGGGTCTATATACAGAGAATCAAGCCGCGCTGTATCTGGTTAAGGACCATAACAGCTATCAACGCCTCTCGCTTGGAAAGGCGAAGATTGTGGAGTTCAGCGAGGCATTCTACAGTGGGAAGGAAGGAAGGATATATATTCGTCCACCGTTGGAGATAAAAGAAAGCTTTACCAATACTGTGATGCACGAGTACATACATTGGTATTTGGAGGAGTTCTTCAGGGATGCGCCGCTGTGGTTTCATGAAGGGATGGCTACTCAATACTCCGGGCAAATGGGATTCGAGCGATATCTTTACTTCCTGCAACAAAGCTTTTTGGGGGAGAGCAGCGACCTCTTCAGGATGAGCTACCGATATCCCGAAAAGCAAGAGGATTGGCAGATATTCTACTTAAGTTCCTCAATGGCAGTACGCTTTATGAGTGAAAAGAAAGAGCATGAATGGCGTCGCTTTTGGAGTATCGCTTCTGATACAAAGCATAGGGGTGAGAAAGCTTTATTCAGAGAATGTTTCAGCATGGCTTACCGTAACAATGCCTATGACTTTCACCGTCAGTTTGCTGCATACATCAAGAAACTACGTTATCAATATCTGTTCTGGGGGTTAAACTCGCTACTGGCGGTATCACTGCCTTTGGTGGTGATTATTGGCTTTCATCGACGCAGAAGACGCATGGCTGCCATGCCCGAGTATCCCGAGCCGGTGGATGAGGAAGAGGATACCGGGGATAGGGGAGATTAGGAACTGCGAGGGTGCCCCTTGTTATATGCTTTCTTGATGTCCTCGAGGCTGACGTGAGTATATAGTTCGGTGGTGGAAAGCTGAGCATGTCCCAGTAGTTCTTGGATGGCGCGTAAATCTGCTCCGCGAGACAGCATATGGGTGGCAAAACTATGACGTAATGAGTGCGGAGTGTATCCTTTAGCACGGGCAATCAGTTCGAAATAGCGTTTCAAGATTGTGTCAAGTTGGTCGGTGTCGAATGCTTTCCCACTTTTTGTTAAAAACAAACGATTAGGGCTTTGTGAGGTGGCAAGCTTTTCCCTGACGGGAAGATATTCCCTAATAGCGATAAGGGCATGAGTCCCAATCGGAATAATCCGCTCTTTGTTGCCCTTTCCCGTAACACGTAACAGGGCTTTACTCATATCCAAATCCTGCATACGAATTCCTGAAAGCTCCATCAAGCGTAACCCACAGGAATAGATAGTTTCCAATATAGCACGGTTACGGATGCCGAATGGACTGCTGCTATCCGGGATGGCAAGCAGATTTCGCACTTCATCCTCGGTGAAGCACTTTGGCAATGGCTTCTCATATTTAGGGCGCTTAATCTTGTCCATGGGGTTGGTAAGCACATATCCCTTCAGTTTACAGAAGCGGAAAAAGCCATTGAGCGATGCACTCTTACGTGCAAGGGAACGGTTACAGTCCTGCAGTTCATTTAGATGGCGCAGGAAATCCCTGATATTGAGCACGGTGACGGATTCTACGGGGACAGATTCCTCCTCGAAGAAGTGCTTGATGAACTCATGAAATTGGTTCAAATCCAAGCGATAAGCGTCTATCGTGCGTGCTGATTTGCCTTCCAGGGCAAGATAATCGGAGAATAGGTTGATGCGCTCAATCATCATAATTCCTTTATGCTGTTCCGTAGATAGTCATTTTTTACTTGCCTTATTCCTTGTCGAGTAAAAAGTTGGTCTATACGATAGTGGAGGTATCATGAATCAGCATATTGACAGCAGTGCCAAGATTGGCAAGAACGTAACGATAGGATTTAACAGCATCATCCTGGAAGGTGTGGAGATAGGCGATGATTGCCTTATCGGACACAATGTGGTTATTCATGCTAATACCAAGATTGGTAATGCCGTGAGGATTGATGATGGTGTGATAATCGGGAAAAAGCCTCTTTCTTCTCCACGAAGTATATTCAAGGTTCCTACAGACCTCAAACCTGCTGTTATTGGAGATTATTGCCAGCTTGGTGCCAATGTGGTGGTGTATTGCCAGTGCGAGATAGGGCAGCGAAATCTGATTGCCGATCTTGCCACTATCCGCGAGAATGTGGTGCTTGGTGATTTGAACATCGTTGGAAGGAATGTGACAATAGAGAACTTTGTGAAGATTGGAAGCCGCAACAAGTTTGAAACAAATAGCTACATCACTGCTTATTCTGAAGTGGGAGATTACTGCTTTGTTGCACCCTGCACAGCTACAAGTAACGATAACTATATGGCGCGAGATAAAGAAAGATTCAACCACTTCAAGGGTGTCACCATGCAAAGTGGTTCCCGGACCGGTGTAAACGCAACCATCCTCCCCGGAAAGACCATTCACACAGATGGTGTTGTGGCAGCGGGAGCAGTGGTAACCAAGGATGTTCCGGCTAGAACCATCGTAGCGGGGAACCCAGCCAGAGCCTTCCGGGAAGTGCCGGAAACACAACTGATGGAAAACAATCTGGATAAATAAACATGAAAACCCTGGTGATTATTCCTACTTACAACGAAATAGAGAATATAGAGCGGATGGTAGGCTGCGTGCTTGGTAAGGGCGCAGATATCGAGATACTGATAATGGATGACAACTCTCCTGATGGCACCGGGAAAGCAGTGCGTACATTACAGGAAACTGAGCCGAGATTGCATTTGATTGAGCGTCCCGGCAAGATGGGGCTGGGCTCTGCCTATGTTACCGGTTTCAAGTATGCCTTGGAACATGGATATGAATATATCATGGAAATGGATGCTGATTTCTCGCATAATCCCGATGATGTACCAAGGTTAATCGAAGCAGCTAAGAGTAAAGACTTGGTTATTGGCAGCAGATATTGCAATGGGGTAAACATCATTAACTGGCCATTTAAGCGCTTGCTTATCAGCTATTTCGCCAGCAAGTATGTTCGAGTGATAACGGGGATGCCGATTAAAGACCCCACCGGTGGGTTCAAATGCTTCCATCGCCGTGTGTTGGAGAGTATAGATTTGGATTCCATTCTTTCCGATGGATATGCCTTTCAGATTGAGATGAACTTCAAGGCATGGGTGAAACGCTTTCGTATCAAAGAGATTCCTATTGTATTTACCGAGAGGATAAATGGAGTATCCAAGATGAGCCGTAACATTGTGTGGGAAGCGGCTTGGATGGTGTGGCGCTTGCACATTCTGAAGCTTATGGGGATGATGAAGTAAGACCTATGTTAGAAAGGATAAACAGCCCGGTTGTTCAAACTGATGACAATGATCTGGACAGAGCTTTACGTCCCAAAAGCTTGCAGGAGTTTATTGGGCAGAACCATCTGAAGGAGCTGCTGGATATAAGCATCAGAGCAGCAAAGAAGCGTGGTGAATCCCTTGACCATGTTTTGCTGTATGGACCTCCCGGTTTGGGGAAAACCACTTTAGCGGCAATTATTGCCCGTGAAATGGGAGTAAGCATCACGGTATCCAGCGGTCCCGTGATAGAAAAGCCCTCTGACCTTGCCGGTATCTTAACAAACCTCCAAAGACATGAAGCCCTGTTTATAGATGAAATTCACCGTCTGTCTCATGTGATAGAGGAATACATCTATCCCGCGATGGAAGATTATGAGATGGAGATCATTCTGGATAGCGGGCCCAGTTCGCGTACCTTGAAGATACCACTAGAGAAGTTCACGCTTATTGGAGCTACAACCCGAGCAGGCTTGTTGACACCACCGCTTAGGGATAGGTTTGGGATTGTTCTGAGGCTGGATTACTATGATTTCGACAGCATTTCTCGGATTATAAGGCGTAGCGCAAAGTTGTTGGGGGTTTCAGCCGAGGATGATGGTATAGCCGAGATTGCCCGCAGAAGCAGGGGAACTCCACGCATTGCCAACCGCCTTTTAAGAAGAGTTCGTGATTATGCTCAGATAAAAGGTGAGGGTGTGATTACCTTGGATATTGCCCTTTCTGCTTTGCAGATGCTGCAAGTGGATCATGCCGGCTTGGATGAGATGGATAAACGTATCCTGGGTGTGATAATCGATAATTATCGTGGTGGTCCCGTGGGGATAAAGACCATTGCCACGGCAATCGGTGAGGATGCAGGCACTATTGAAGAGATTTTTGAACCCTACCTGGTGCAGCAAGGCTTCTTAGAGCGCAGCCCACAGGGCAGAAAAGCTACTTTAAAAGCTTATAGACACTTGGGGATTAGCCCCACAGCGGAGCAAAGCGATATCTTTGTCTGATGCTTCTAAGGCCCGCTCCGGCATAGTTCAGGGTATTCGCTGGAACATCGTCACCACGGTGCTTAGGCGGACAATGAGCCTGGCATTATTGCTGGCATTGGCATCTTGGCTTAGCCAAAGCGACCTGGGTCTGTTCCGCACCTACAGCCTGATTTTAACCATGCTGACCATATTTGCGGTGTTAGGCATGGATTCCAACGTGATTACCATGAAACGGCACCGTTTATTGGCAATTCACAGCTTTGCTCAGCTTGGCATCGGCTTTTCGGTTATCATAAGCATCGTTATGGTGTTTATCGCACAAAGTTTTGGAAACTTGTATCATAGCAAGGAACTCGTGATACTACTTAGGTGCACGTCGATATTTGTTGTAGTTGAAGCTCTTCGCAGGCTGCTCCGAAGCATTGCGCAAGTTAGACTGAAGTTCAAAGAACTTGCTTTGGCAGAGACATGGAATGTGGTTTTCTACTGCAGCTTAAGCTTTGCAGTAATTCCTTTCTACCGTCATGTGTGGGTATATGTAGTGGCATACTACCTGGGAAACCTGGTTGAGTGCCTCTTTCTGGCTTACTACCTCAAGCCCATCCCAACCCTTCGGTTTAAGCGGCTATTCTCACTCAAGTGGATGGGCTACAGCACCGCAATCATCGCCCGTTACAAGGCTTTCCTGCTTAATGTAAGTGCTATCCACCTGCTAAACACTTATGCCGGGAATGCGCCTATTCTGTTCTTGGGCACCTTTGTGGAAGCTGCCTCCATGGGGCAGTATTTCTTTGCTTCTCAGCTTATTGGAGTTCCGGTGGTGATGTTTACCACGGCTGTCGGGCAAGTGTTATACCCAGTATTTGCGCAAAGTGAACGGGAGCGTACTATCACAAACATCAACACCTATGCAAGATTGACCCTAGCCCTGGGCATGCCTCTGCTGATGCTTTATGCCTTTGGCTTGGGCAAACTGGTTCCCGGGTTCTTTGGCGATAAATGGAACGAAGCAGTGGCTTTATTGTTTTGTCTCATGCCCTTCTTTGGCAGCAGTATGTTGAATGACCCGATTAGCGGAATCCCTTTTGTTTACCGCAAACCGCATTATGAACTGGTGTGGAACATAGTATCCCTAACCCTCAGGATAATTGCCCTCTGGTTTGGCTTAGGTTACGGTTTTGTTGTGGCTGTGTTGTGCTTCAGCTTGGTAAGTGCTTTGATGAACTTGCTGTTTTATCTGATGTCGCTAATCTTGTTACGGGCTTCAATAAAAGATGCATTACGGCAGCTTCTTATGCGAGGGCTTATCATTGCAGGCTTGGGTTATGCCTTTTATATGGCATATAATACTCCGTTTGCCTTGCTGTATGGTGCAGCAATCTTTGCCCTGTATGTGGCATTGCTATACTTGTTCTCCGGGCAAGTTATTCGGGACTTCATGAGGGTAGTTCTATGAGCACGAATTTGCTTAAGCGGATTATCTGGAAAGTCCCCAATACCTTTTGTCCACAGCATTCGATGCATGAGTATGAGTTAATTCTTAAAGCAGCTCTGGCACAGGGATACAAGTTTCTAACTCTGGGTGAATTGTCACGTATGGCGCGAGCACCAGAAACACCATTTATTATCCTCAGACACGATATTGACACAGACCCCAAGGCTGCACTCCGTTTTGCGCAGATTGAGCTTGCAAATAATGCACGGGGAACATATTTCTTTCGCCGTTGCACATGGAATCCAACCGTTATGGACAAGCTTTTCCGCCAAAATCATGAAGTAGGCTATCACTACGAAGAGCTGAGCGATTATGCCAAGGCTAAGCATCTGAAGCAAAAAGAGCTTATCCTGCCCCATCTATCGGATATCCGCGAAATCTTCGCCCATAACTTAAACACTTTACGTAGCACGGTTCAAAGCCCTTTAACCTGTGCTGCCGCACATGGTGATTTCACCTATCCAACCATAGATTTGGGTAATAAGCTCTTCATGCAGGATATACAGTTTCGCAGTTATTTGGGTATTGAATATGAAGCTTATGATTCGGAACTGGTGCAGAAGTACGGTCACCATATCAGTGACAAACCCGCTCCGCAGAACTACTATCCCGGCTCACCTCTCGAACTAATCTACCAAAAGGAAAGCTTTCTATTTCTCAGTCACCCGCGTTGGTGGATACCCAACCCCAGGGAAAACATCAAGGCTGATGTTATGGCAAACCTGCAAAGGCTGCTGTGGTAATCAACAGTGATTGCGAAGCTTTAGCTCTATGGGATGTGGGTTCAGATATATTTGCCCCGCCAGATACTCTTTTTGGTACTTATTAGTGTAATGGTTCAACATGGTTATGGGCACAATCAGCGGAACCAAGCCTTCCTTAAAACGGTTAATCAGTTGTAATAGCTCAGCTTTTTCGCTGCCATCTATATCCTGCT
>CALDSN010000131.1 GCA_937924555.1 uncultured bacterium
GAGATCTGATCGTGACTGGAGTTCAGACGTGTGCTCTTCCGATCTCTTGACCAGTCACGCGACTGTCAAGTATTGTTGCGCTTTTTCAATGCCATTAGCAGTGTCGGCACCACCATGTCCGTGATTTACACCGCACCCTTTGCTACTGCCTGCCAAACTGCATTCGAAGAGGCGAAGAGCTTGGGAGTTCGTGCTTTGATAGGTATGACGATGATGGATCAAAATTCCCCTGATGAACTGTTGCAGAACACAGCCCATTCTCTGGACACCAGTATGATTCTATATGAAACTTGGCACGCTAGTAGCCCGATGCTGGATTATATCTTTACTCCCCGTTTTGCCCCTACCTGCTCCATGGACTTGATGCGGGAGGTGGCAAGCTTTGCCGACCGCCACAATGCTTGGGTGCAAACTCATTTATCCGAGAATACGGATGAGTTGCTGTGGGTTCAAGAGTTGTTTGGGCTTTCCAGCTACACCGAAGTGTACCAACAAGCGGGACTTCTGCGTTCAAAAAGCATCTTTGGGCATGCCATCCACCTCACGGACAAGGAACTGAGGATGTTAAACGAGCATGCGGCGAAGATTGCCCACTGCCCCGATTCAAACTTCTACCTAAAAAGCGGTGAGTATCCTCTGCAACGCATTGCTGATGCCGGAATTGAATTTGGTTTGGGCAGTGATGTGGGTGCTGGCACAAGCTTGAATATGCTGCACCATGCCAAGATGATGAACTATCGGCAGAGTCAGCTACCCGTAAGCCCTGCAAACGCACTATATCATCTCACGCTTGGATCAGCTAAGGTGTTGCAGATGGATAACCTTATTGGCTCATTGGAGGCAGGCAAGGATGCGGATATAGTATTATTATCTCCCCCGCAGGGTTACGAAGTTGGTGAGTACAGCCTGTCGCAGATGATGTTTTTTGGCTCGGAATTCAAAGTGAGAGAAACATTGGTGAATGGCAAAGTGCTCTACACTTCCGAACTCTAATTTCACACCCAGATAAATAAAGAAACTCGTAGTAAGGCAGTAACCTTGCTACGAGTTTCACTTTATTGGCTAATGTTTATAGGTTCTCTATGTTCTTTAAGGCTTTTGGGGCAGTTGCCACACTGATACCTTCAAGGGTGGCATAACCAAGGGTTGGGGTACCGGTGGGCTTGCCTTCTGCATCTTCCTTGTAGAACTCCAGGGCGATGCGGGTGGGTTTACCATCTTGTTCGGCAAGCTCTGTGCCATCATCTCCAAGCGGGAACAGTGGGGCATAGAACCATCCTAAGCCTATAGCTGCCGTTCCATGCTCGTCAATCACATTCTTACGCTTAGAGCCAATTGCAAGGCGCATATCGTGGCTCACATTGGGTGAATTAATACTTGAAGTTACACTGCCTAATCTCTTACCATCCTTGTAGATAGCTCTGTGCGTAATAATGCCTTCGCTGATAAGTATATACAGCCTTTTGCTTGCCCCGGCAGAGATGTCTCTTGCCAAAGCCTGCTTGCCGACAAAGGAATCTTTGTTCATATCCACGGCAGCTTCAAAGAGAGGTGCATTAACGGGAGTGTGCTGCGGATCGTATTCCTGTCCCATAAGCGGTAAGCCGTAAGCTCCTGCAGAGATTCGGTTTTCATCGCGTCCACCTAAACCGACTAATAAACCTCCAAAATCCAGGGCAAGGCTAATGATCTCTTTACTATCTTCAATGGCAGTAGCAATCGGTAGATATACTTCCCAACCCCATCTATTTGTGTATCCGGTGCGGCTGATGTAATACTTATGCCCGTTGCGCATGAACTCGTTGAAGCTAAAGTAGTTCATGTTCTTTTCAGGATTGCTGCGGTTTTTTAGCACTTCCTCACCATATACCTGCTTGATAAGCTTGTAGGAAAGGGGACCTTGGATATCTACCTTAACATATTGATCTGATATATCTTGGGCAAAAACCTCTTCATCATCTTTTTGGTTGGCAAGGATGCGGTCAATATCGGCAATTAGCTCTTCCTGAACGCCTTCATGCTCATACACATCGGTGATGTCGTGTCCGGCATTGATTACAATGATGAACTCAGTCTCGGCAACACGCATCAGGATCATATCATCCTGCACTCCACCCTTATCGTTCAGCAGAAGAGTGTACTTGCATTGCCCAATCTTCATATCGGTGAAGTTGCCACCCAAACTGCGGTTGAGCAGGGCAACCACATCCTTACCCCAGAAACGAAGCTGTGCCATATGGTCGATGTTATATATAGCAACCTTGTTGATGGCGGTAGCTTCTTCCAGCACGGATGTAAGGTAGTTTACCGCCATGGCGTATTGCCCAAAGTTATTGCGTTTTGTGCTTTGGATGGGCAGGTTTTTCAGCTTTGCCAACATAGGGATGTACCAGTTTTCTTCCAAATCGTAGAGAAAGGTCTTGCGTTGTTCGGATGGGAACTTGAAACCAAGCTTAGTCATCATTAAACTCCTATCATATTATCATTATAAGTCCATTTATGGAGTTGGGGTGATTTTGTAAAGGATTATCTGGTTCTTGCCTACTTGCTTTCTTGATATTATGACTCATCACTCTTAGGTGATTCCCTCGTGATTCCCGGGTCGGATGAGTGAATCACCCGTGAATCATCTCCGAGTGATTAGGTATTCGAATAAGGAAGCAGCAATGAGATATGCTGAAAGATACGCGCATGGAGATGGGGGATATCAGGTTAGGCTTTCTGACTAAAGAGCACTATACACAATCTCACCCGCAAACATGGTAAGCCGGCTTTGGGCGGACAGCCAGAATGTTTCCGGCTCCTTAGTGTAATCATCCAACACGATTAAATCAGCCTGTTTGGCTACGGCAATGCTTCCGGTTTGGTGCTCCTCCCGGGAAGCCATTGCTGCCCCCAGAGTGTAGGCTGTGATAGCCTGTTCGGGGCTTATGGCTTGATCGGGGCGGAAGGGCTCCAGATGATGCTTCAGCTTGGGACGGCGATAGACCGCACTGTATATGCCCAACATGGGATTGATGCTCTCAATGGGGGCATCGGAGCCGAAACCAAGGGGTATTTCGGCATCCAGCATGCTGCTAAAAGAATACACTTGCTCTTGGATATTGTGCCAATACTGCTCAATCATGGGCACATCATTGGGGAGATGCAGGGGCTGAACCGAGGCAAAAAGCGAAGCTTGCTTCAAACGCAGAATATCCTCCTGCCTGATGGACTGAACATGCTCTATGCGGTGCATGAGAGGCTTAGCAGGATACTGTGAGTTTAGTTTTATAGTGGCATCGATAACCTGTCTGACACATCTGTTGCCGATGGCGTGGATGGTGCTGCTAAAACCAAGCTCAACAGCATTTTGCATCAGGCTATAAAGCTCTGCGTCACGGTAACGCAGAATACCGTAATTGGCATCACTTCCGGGGTAAGGAGCATCCATTGCGGCGGTCTGTGAGCCAAGGCTGCCGTCTCCAAAAATCTTCATGCCACCCACACGGTAATGTGCCTCACCTTCGTAGCTGCGAAATGGTTCACTGTTTACGCGGCTAAGCTCATCCACAGGGAAATGCCAACAGAAACGGAAGCTGCTGCCTTGTTGTTGTGCTTGCAGCAGTAAGTCCCTGCTTGCTGCGCTTTCCATACTGTGGAAGGCGACCAAGCCCATGGGATAGAGGGATTTAACACTCTGTTTAATAGCTCTCAGGATTTGCTCTGCCGGAAGGGGAACGATGAATTTATCCATCATCTCTCCGGCTGTCTCAAATAGGATGCCGGTGGGCTCACCGCTGTTATCCCTTTCTATGCGTCCACCATCCGGATCAGGAGTGGCATGGTCAATGCCCGCCAATGCCAAAGCTTTGCTGTTACAGAGCTTGCTATGATAATCCTTACTCATCAATGCAACTGGGGTGTGGGGGAATACTTTATCCAAAAGATGTTTGTTCAGCAGTTCCGGTTTATCCAGCTTGTTTTTGTCCCAGGAGCCTCCAAGTATCCACGCAGGCTGCCATGATAGTTTATCCCGATAAGTGCTGAGGTTATTTAACACCTCATCAATAGTTATGCAGTCTATCAGGTTCACCAGGATGCTGCTCTTGGCGAGTTCCACAAAGTGGGTATGGCTATCGGTGAAGGCGGGGAGTAACAGCTTTCCCTTAAGGTCAATTGTTTCATAAGCCGAGGCTGCCATAGCCCTACATTCTCTTTCGCTTCCAAGATGGGAGATTTGCGTATCGGAGACTAGAACAGAATTGGGTTCAAAAGCTTTAGTGGCAGTGTTAAACACCCTGCCGTTAAGGAACAGATAATTCATGTTAAACCTCGTTAAAGGAATACAGCAGCTTAAGTCCCTGCTGAAGCACAGCGGGCATCACGCCAATGTTCATCCTTATCCAGCCTCTGCCAAGCTCTCCAAAGGCAGAACCAGGAACAGTGATAATCCCGTGTGCTGCCAACGCCTTGGCTGTGGCAATATCAATTTCACCGGTCAGCTTGAGCATAATATACGGTGAAGCAGTGGGGATATGAGCTTTGCGGCAAAATGGGGGGAGCTTTGTATTGAGCAATTGTTTGCTATGCAGCCAATTGGTATTGAGTTGTTGTCTGATATCCTCTGCCAATTCAGGATGGCTTAGGGCAAAAGGAACAAGCTTTTGGGAAAGCCAGTGGCTACAGGTGGATATATATTGCTTGGCTTTTATCATAGAGCCTATTATCTCGCTTGGGGCTTGCAACCAACCTATCCGCCAACCGCTGAGGCAGTGAGACTTGGATAGTCCATTGATGCGAACCAGACGGTCAAAGAATAAATGCCATTTGTCGCAGGGCTTTTCTGCGAAGTATAAGGTGGAGTATATCTCGTCCACCACCATGATGATGCCGTGTCGATTGCAGATTTCCCCCAAAAGCTTCATATCTGTTTCGGTATAGGCATATCCGCTGGGGTTGGAGGGAGAGCTAAGCATGAGGAGTTTAACATCCTGAGCCAATATTTGCTCCCATTGTTTCCAGTTTATGGAGCATAAGTCACCCTCGAAGGGCAAACGCGTTATCACGGTGGCATGAAGTCTTCCCAAGCTTGGATAGGCGGTATAATCCGGATCGGGGATGGCAATTGTATCATCGGGATTGGTTAACGCTAAGAGGATGATATACAGAGCTTCCTCTGCTCCGTTACAGATGCAGATGTTAGCAGCTGTGGATTGCGGGTAGAGAGTGGCAATAACTTCCCTTGCTTCATTTAAACCTGCATTGGGAGTGTAGCAGGGAGTTGATGCGTTAAGCAATCTGCATGCTTCATCTTTCAGTGCTTGTGGCATAGGAAAGCTAAGCTCACCCAGGGCTAAGTTCAGTGCCTCTGGGGGTGCTGCTTCCATCACCTGGCGGATCAAGGATATTTTTACGCCACTCAGGCGTTGAGACTCATTCCACAACACTGCGCAGGTCTTGCTCCAGTTGCACGGAGGTATCGGTCTTGGCATCACGGTATTTAATAATAATTGGGCAGGATACATGGAAAGATGGGTTGCTTTTCAAACTACGGCTACCCGGAACAACTACCGCTCTTTTGGGGATGGTGAAGCTTCCTCCGGCATCATGCTCCAGGAAACAGCCGTTTACGCTGTCATAGATAGGGGTGGAGGAGGTGATAATCGTACCTGAGGCAATAACCGCTTTTGAGCCAACGATGATACCTTCATAGATACCGGTGTTGCCACCTACGAACACATCATCCTCGATGATGACAGGACGCGAACCAATAGGCTCCAGCACTCCACCAATCATTGCTCCGGCAGAGAGATGGACGTTCTTGCCAATCTGTGCGCAACTGCCAACCAAGGCATGAGAATCCACCATCGTACCCTTATCCACATAAGCTCCAATATTCACGAATGCAGGGGGCATGATGGTTACTCCGGGGGCAATGTAACAGCCATTACGGGCAGAGCTCCCCCCCGGGACGATGCGGATGTTGTCGCTAAGCTGGAACTGCTTCTCACAAATCGTATCCTTATCGAAGAAGGGCTTCCTTTCGCTCCAGGGGAGTTCGGTTAGGCTACCCATTCTAAATCCTGCTAAGATACCCATTTTCACCCAAGGATTGATGATCCACTCTCCGTTCTGCAATTCGCAGGAACGGAATATTCCTTGGTTTAGACCATCCAGCAACTCTTGAAAGAGAGCTCTATGTTCATCTGTATAAATCTGGGGCGGGTTTTGGTAAAGGGCGGTCAATCTATCAGCTATACTATTCATGAATACTCCGTGATAATGTTATAATGCGGATTAGTGCCTCAGACACGATACTACGGGGACAGGCGAAGTTCATTCTCATAAACCCGCTGCCATCTTGTCCATACTTTACACCGGGTTCAAGGGCGAGTTTGGCTTGGTTAACAAACACATCCTGTAGCTCTTTGTCAGTCAGTCCCCAAGCGCGAAAATCCAGCCATGCTAGGTAAGTGCCCTCAACCGGGCTAAGCTTGATGTGGGGTAGTTCTTTTGCTGTAATGTTTTGGATGTAATCCCTCGTGGAACTTAGATACTCCAGCATCTCTGTAAGCCACTGCTCAGAGTCGCGATAAGCAGCAATTAATGCGGTTATCCCGAAGCTGTTGCCCATGAAGAGGTGCAATTTCTCATTCAAGCCTTTTACTTCCTTAAGCAATGATGGAGCTTTTATCATCAGTACAGCAGTAGCCAAACCGGCAATGTTGAAGCTCTTGGCGGGAGAAATGCCAGTGATGGTGAAATCTGCAAAGTCCTCCAAGGAGGCAAAAGGGATGTGCTTATGCTCGGGATACACCAGATCCTCATGGATTTCATCACTGAAGACAGTTACACTGTGCTTGCGGCATAACGTGCCCAAATGTAACAGCTCATCTTTTGTCCACACTCTGCCCACAGGATTATGGGGGCTGCAGAGGATAAAGAGCTTGGCATCCTTCAGCTTTGCTTCAAAATCACCCCAATCTATGCTATAACTTCCGTTGTCGTTTATCAGGCTTGAAGTAAGCAGCCGGCGATGATGATCTGTCACTACAGAAAAGAAGGGAGTATATACAGGGGTGAGGATAAGCACTGCATCCCCAGGTTGCGTGAGGCTTAAAACTGTGAGGGCAATACCTGGAACAATCCCTGGTACTGCTACAATCCATTCCTTTCTTGTGCTCCAAGCAAATCTCTTATATTGCCAGTTCATTACAGCATCATAGAAGTCGTTTGAGCGCAGATTATAGCCGTAAACAGGGTGCTTAGCTCTTTCTTGGATAGCATGCTTTATCTCGTCAGACACGGCAAAATCAGCATCTGCAACCCACATGGACAACAGGTCGTCCCTGCCAAACATCATGTTCAGAGCGTCATATTTGAAGCATCCACTATGCCTGCGATCAACAATCTCATCGAAGCGGGTAGGCATAACTATTCAGCCTTGCTGCGAAGATTATCAATAGCTCCGCTTAGTTTATCACTGAGAATGATATTGGGGCATAAATCGGCAATGACCAACATAATCTCCAAGGTTTTGGGGAAGTTAGCGGGTGCCATAAAGAGCTTATCTTGTCCTGATTCATCCCGATACTTGATGCTCAAGTAGTATCTAACCTGCTTCCTAAGCTCCATAAACAACACATCGTTATACCTAATCTGCACCTTCTTCTTCAGGAGATAGCTAAACACCATACTATCGGGGTAGAAGCTAACACAATTGAGAGTAGTCAGGTGGTTTATACATGAGTTGAAGGAAACAAAGAGGATAATGAGCGGTAGCAACTTAAATACTATAGGCGTATCTGCATTAACCACTGCAAAGAGAAAGAAGATGGTATAGATTGCCACAGCAGCCGCGAACAACAGCATGAAGCCTCTAAGTAGAGGGGGATATCTGTAGTGTATCGGTTGCTTGGGGGCTTTATCGTTTAACGGGATTTCAGACGACATTGATATTCCTGCCAAAGCTTGTTTACGCTATCTAGCACCACCTGAGGTGCGGGTACAACATCAAACAGGTTATGCTTATCCTGTTCTCCATGGAAGTCGCTTCCTCCGGTCATATACAGCCCATTTTTCTGAGCTAATGTGATGAAATTATCAATCTCCCATTGGTAGTGATCCGGGTGCCAAACCTCAATTCCGTCTATACCCCAGGGAATAAACTCTTCTAAATAAGAAGCTTTAGCCAGTTTCCCGGGATGTGCAATAACTGCAAAACCTCCGGCATCATGTATAATCTTAATGGCATCCCTAACGCTCAGCTCCGGTTTGGGAACAAAAGCGGGTTTGTAATTGCCGATATACTTGTCGAAAGCTTCGTTTTTTGTTTGGCAATAACCCTTGCTGACAAGTATCTGAGCAATGTGGGGGCGAACGATAAGCTCGCGGGAACCTGCAACTGCTATAACATCTTGCAGGTCGATATTGATACCTAATTCTGCCAAAAGGGATATCATTTTTATAGCTCTTTCACGCCTGCCTATCAGATACATCTCGGTCATTTCGATTAAGGCGTGGTTATCAATGTCATAGCCGTAGGCTAGGATGTGGACGTCAGTTCCCAGGTGATGAGAGCTTATCTCCATACCGGGGAGGATGCGAAGAGGCGTAACACTTTCCGGCAATTGCCTATATGCGTCTGCGGTGTCATGATCGGTTATGGAGATCAAATCCAAGCCGATTTCCTGAGATCTTGATATTAGACGCGCAGGGGTTAGGGCACCATCAGATACATTGGTGTGCAAATGCAGGTTGATACGCTTGATGTTCTTTATTTCTTTTACTATCATATCCAAAATACTGGTTGACTTAATCTGCTAACATCCAAAAATCGTCAATGGATTTTTTAACACAGTAGCTCAGCACTGGGGAATTGTAAGGCGCAACCCCAGTTAGCGTATTCTGAGCAAGGAGATAAAATGGAGTATGATCCACTGAAGAACAAGTTGGCAAGTGCGATAAAGCTATTTCCCGATTTGCGGGTTACTATGTATCGAGTGATGGACAAAGCCCTGTTGCGACAACGTTATGTAAAGAGAGAGATTGTAATGCATCTCGCTGCGTTTCCCAACCCACGATTCTACGATGCAGGTGCAGGCTTCTGTCAATACTCTTGGTTTGTTCTAAAGCATTATCCCCAATCCATTACCTTTGCTACAGACCTAAAAACGGCATATCTTGCGGATTTTGCAACCTACGCAGAGTCTTTCGCCAAAGGCAGATTTACCTATCGCAGTGCTGACTTGCAGACCTATTGCCCTTCAGAGCAGTACGATATGGCTGTGGCGATTGACATCTTGGAGCATATTGAGGATGATGTTTCTGCCATCGATAACCTATTTCATGCGCTTTCACCCAGGGGAGTGTTGATTATCTCAACCCCTTCGGATACAGATGAGGCAGCACGCTTCACTGCTGAGCATGTCCGTCCTGGTTATAATAAAGCTGAACTGGAGCAGAAGCTTGTTAATGCTGGTTTCACGGTGGAGAAAAGCGTATACAGCTATGGCAGATGGGGTAGTTTGGCGTGGCGCTTAATGATGAAGTATCCTCTACAGTTGATGGGGAAGAAACTCCTCCCCTTGCTATTGCCCTATTACTTACTGATTTATCCCTTGGCAGAGCTGTTCATGCAGCTAGACCTTAATAGCTCTAATAGCATGGGAACCGGCATCATAGTGGTAGCCCGTAAGCTATAGCTTTTTTCTCAATAAAACAAAAGAGGGGGAAGAGTTGATCTTACCCCTCTGTTCTTTTCTATCTCTTAGAACTTAATATCCTGAGGTAAATATGGGCTTAACATCAAAGCATCATCTGCTGCGAAATCTTCCCAAAGCTCATACAGTTGGATATAGTCGCTGCTGATGCTTTCCAATGCCTTAATAGGCATGAACTGCATTAGGGGATTGGAACTCATTGTAACACTCATCCCTTTTTCCACCGAGGTTGCGTCCACCAAGCGAAGATCACCCTTTATTCCGCTGATTTCGCGCATGTGGTCAACTGCCACATCAAGTCCGCCAAGGTCATCCACCAAACCAATCTCCAAGGCTTGTTCACCTGTCCACACTCTTCCCTGAGCATGTTGATGAACCTGGTCTAAAGTCATGGTCTTGCGTCCTGCATCCACTTTCTTAACAAAGTCTTCATAAGTCCATTCTATCATTTTAGATAGCTTCTCTTTCTCGGCTTCTTTCCACGGACGATAGAGTGAGCCCATATCGGCATTATCACCCTTCTTCACCGTTGACCAATTCACTTTGATCTTCTTGAACATATCGGTGGCATTAAACACCAAGCCGATAACGCCAATGGAACCTGTAATGGTTGCGGGGTCGGCAACGATACGATCTGCCTTGCAGGAGATGTAATATCCTCCGCTGGCTGCCACACCTGCCATGGACACCACCACGGGTTTCTTATCTTCCGTTTGTGCCAGTTCCAGTTCATGCAGGATTATATCACTGGCTTGGGCAGAACCTCCACCACTATCCACGCGTAAGATAATGCCTTTGTATATCTTGTTTTTTCGGGCTTTGCGGATGAGGTCAACTGTGGTATCGCTGGCAATCTTCTGCCCAGGAGTTCCCTTACCCATAACGATGTTCCCGCTGGTATAGATAACCGCAATTTGGTTTTCCTTGGGGTTAGACCAATCGTAATTGCGGTAATCTGCCAAGCTTGAGGTTTTCATGGTGAACTTGGAGTCTTCTTTCAATTGCTTGTTCACTTCGTCGGCATATACCAATGCATCAACCAGTCCTTTATCCTTGGCTTCCTGGGCTAAATAATAGGGACCATTGTTTATGATGTTATCCACGCTGTCGCTAAGTTTGTTCCCTCTGCCCTTGGTAATTCTATCGGTGATTTGTCCGTAGAAACTCTGTAGCAGGGATTCATACACTTCCCTTTCAGCAGCCGTCATTTCAGTTTCGGAGAACATATTGCCGGCGTTTTTATACTTATGGCTGCGGAAGTTTAGGGTTTCCACCCCAATTTCGCTAAGCAGGTTCTTCAGGTAGGGACTGGTGATGGAGAGTCCACGCAGATCTATGCTTCCCATGGGGTTCAGGTAAATCTCGTCTGCAATGGAGGCGGCAAACATATATCCGCCATTACTGATATTATCGAAGTAGAAGCTAACCTTTTTACCGGTGGACTTAAAATCTGCAAAGGCATCCAGCAGTTCTTGTTGCAATGCCATAGAAGTGCTGAAAGAGGGGTTCTTCAGGAAGATGCCACTGATGGTGGGATCGTTCTTAGCTTTGTTTATCTCGGCTATAACACTCTCCACGGATTTATCCTTGGAATCGAAGATATTGAAGGGTCCCAGTTTATACTTGGGTGCTTTATAGCTAAGGATGTTCCCGGTCAGCTTCATGTTATACCAAGTTTTCGGGCTGAGGCCTAAGAAAGGCTTGTAATTGTCATCGCTAAGCTGTGCCCAAATCACGGAACCATTATCATTGTCTTTGCTGCGCATGATTCCGCCATATGCGGCATTCTGGGCTGTGATGCTGAAGTTCAACATGGTGCTCTCTGTTTCCAGGTTGTAGGAACCACCAAGCATCAAACCGTCCAATATCTGGGTTTGAATACCGAAGCTCGGTTTTTGTGCTTTGTAATCTCCACCATCCTTGGCATAGTTCATATCTGCGCTCAGTTCCAGGCGATAATCTGCAACGGCATCAACTAGGGCAAAGGGTCTGAGGGCAAGACCGGCACGGTATGCGGGAGCTTGTTTATAGGGGTTGTCCCAAGTTACAGCCAGAGATGCATAATCTGTGGGACGGTAGCTAACGCCACTGCGGAAGTTTCCCTTGTTAAAGTCACTATCTTTCCAATTATAGTTTGTACCACCATACAAGTTCGGTAAAACCGTCTTTGGGAGTAACTCCATACTTGTGGCAATGGTGTGATAGTTTTTTCCATTGAATCGTTCGTAGATATAGCTGGCATTGTCGCTGTTCAAGAACAGCCAATAGTGTTTTTGCCATTTATCTTCCACGCCGACATGGGCTATTCCAAAGCCTTCGGCATTACCTGTGCTCAGCAATGCGGGATTACTGAGTGGAATGAATAAATTGTCGATACTCGCAACAGGGAAATCGAAAGCATCCAATCCCCCTGTCACAGGTTGCGCAGTTAATGCGCCGACAATTGTGAGCATAGAGATAAGGACTAACATTTTTAAGAGTTTGTTCATAACTTCTCCTTCCTAACTTTATACATTACTTATGTTTAAAGATTGATGATGAATAAACACAAAGAACTATCCCTTATTGATACACTTAGCTTTGGAGTCAAGCTAAATAATGCTCTTGGGATTATTACTTTATTATTACGGACTAATTGCGGACTTTGTCCATAGTGAGTCCGTGATAAGTCCGTAATGATAGCAGGGAAAGCAAATGGTCAGTTAATAATCAAATCTTCAAGTTTGCGTTTGGGAACATGGTGACAGCCATCATCATCGCGCCAGTACTCCACATCATCAGGATCGTCCATCTCTTCAAGCACCACTGTTTCGGCAGGATAACCCAAAGCGAGAACAAGAGCAACCTCCATATCTTCCGCCAGCTCAAAGCATTCGTGTAATGCAACTTTATCCATCGAGGCAAACATACATCCGCCCAATCCTTTTTCACACGCTCCCAGCATGATGGTTTGCGCTGCGATGCCGACATCAACGCTATGATATGTGTTAGTAGCCTGAGGTGCAAGGATAATGATATATGCAATGGGACGTTCTCCCTCCACGGGACCATCCCAATAGCGAAGATACCCTGCCCATTTCAAATGCGGGAACAAAGCGGCACAATCCTCTTTGTCGCAAACAAGATAAAAGCGGAGTTTTTGCAGATTGGCTGCACTGGGGGCAAGTCTTGCCAAATCAATAAGAGCCTTTAACTCATCCATAGTTATCCGCTTATCCTCAATAAATCGGCGGTAACTCCGGTTCTTCTTTACCAGCTCATAAAACATAGGTAATCACTTCCCTTGTTTGTATGTTAATCTTCTTTCAGTTTGCTGTATAAAGTCTTGCGGTCTATCCCTAGAATTGATGCAGCTAAGCTTTTATTATCATTTACGGAAGCTAATACTGCTTTGATGTATTCAAGTTCTACTTCTGCCAAGCTACGATTCAGGTTCTTGGTTTGGCTTAGGGTAAACTTCATGTGTTCGGGGAGACAAGAAGCCACAATCTGTTGACCCTCATAGAGGATAACAAGGCGATAGATAAGGTTTTCCAATTCGCGCACATTTCCGGGCCAAGCGTAGCCTACCATCGTCTGTAGGGCTTCGTCGCTAAGACAAGGTGCTTGAAGGTTATTCTCATTGGCATACTTGTTCAGGAAATGGCTTATCAGCAGAGGGATGTCCTCCGGATGCTCCCTGAGAGGTGGGATATGAATAGGAAGAACATTCAACCTGAAAAACAGGTCTTCCCTAAAGCCTCCCTGTTTCACCAAGAGGGGTAGGTCTTTGTTGGTAGCAGCGATTACCCGGACATTTACCTTCCGCGGGGTCTTAGAGCCTATCATATTAACTTGTTTATCCTGAAGGATACGCAGGAGTTTAACTTGCATGGTGAGGGAGGTTTCACTAATCTCATCCAGAAATATGCTACCTCCATCTGCAGTTAGGAAATATCCTGCCCTGGTTTCGTTTGCTCCGGTAAAGGAACCTTTCATGTAGCCAAAAAGCTCTGCTTCCAAGAGGTTTTCGGGGATTGCACCACAGTTCACCGGAACAAATGGGGATTTACAATTGCGGGAGTGATAGTGAATGGCACGAGCTACCAGTTCTTTTCCTGTACCGCTTTCGCCTTGGATAAGCACGGTGGCGTTGTTGGTGGTGCATTTATGTATCTTACGATGCAGCTCCTGCATCTGTTCGGAATTACCAATTAAACCATAGGGATTATTGGGGCTATCTGGATTGCTGCTTTGGCGGAGTTTAAGCTTCTCCACAGCTGCATCGATGGCTTTGAAAAGCTCTTCGTCGGTGAAGGGTTTGCTTAGGTATTCTTCCGCTCCAACCTTAACGGCTTCCACAGCCCCTTCAATGCTGGGATATCCTGTGATCATTATTACCGGGATCTGCGGGTAATGGCTATGCAGATGTTTAATAAGCTCCAATCCGGTGATCTTTGGCATCTTGTAATCTGTTAAAACAAGATCTATTCCGCCATCAGCCAGTATTTCCAATGCTAGGTTCACATCTGTTGCCATAAGCGTTTTCCACCCTTTTGCCGTGAGCTTTCTGCTCAGCAGTTGCAGGGTGTCTGTGTTATCGTCAACTATTAGTATCTGTTGGGGTGTCTTCTTCACTCTCTACCTTCATGAGTATTCTAAATGTAGATCCCTTTCCGGGTGTACTCTCTACTTTTATGGCTGCGTTGTGGGCACTGATTATGCCATGAACGACACTTAAACCCAAGCCCGTTCCTTGGTCAATATCTTTTGTCGTATAGAAAGGAATGAATATGCGTTGAAGCACATCTGCATCCATCCCCACACCTGTATCGCTGATACTAATCTGCAAAGCATTGTTCACCAATCTGGTACTTATTTGGATCAGTCCTCCATCTGGCATCGCTTGCATAGCATTTACGCTTAAGTTAACCAGCACTTGGTGCATTTGGCTTGGGTCGGCTATTACTTTAGGAATTTTGGGGTCTAAATCCCTAACAATTTGCACCCCTTGTTTGGCACAACGGTTCTCTAGGAAATAGAAACCATCTTCAATAAGCTTGTTGATATCAACGGGAACCATTTTGGGTGGTACTTGACGCGAAAAGAGCATCAGTTTACGAACCACTTCACGAGCATGAAGCGAGGCATTGACTATCTTCTGAACATCTTCTTTTACTTCCTCAGCAAGCTGTGCTTCGGAAAGCACAAGTTGAGCAAAGCCCAAAATCGCGGAAAGTGGTTCGTTGATCTCGTGGGCAATACCGGCTGAAAGCTGTCCAATGGTAGCCAGTCTATCTGCGTGACGGAGCTGCTCCTGAAGTTTGGCATTGTTTTCTTGGATGCTTTTACGTTCTATTATCAAAGATATATGCTGGGCTATTGTCTCAATTAGCTTATCTTCTTCCGGCAGGAACTGCAAGCCTAAGTTATCGGGATAATACACCTCCAAACTGCCCTGGGAGGATAGCTGAGTGATGATGGCTGCACTCAAGAAACTCTTGCTATCCTTGAAGTTTTCGCTATAGAAGCTCATTCCGTGTGCCACTAACTTTGCCGAAGCATATTCGGGATACTGCATAGCAGGCGGAATCAAGCTCAAAGCTTGCTGCAAAAAGTCTGTTACTTCCAATTCCGGCATATTGGCAAGTTCGGCAATTCTGTATAAACAACCGAGTTCTTTGATGCGTTCTTTAAGGGCGAAAACGCTATCTTCAGGGCTGACATTATGAAACAATTGGTTCATATAAAAAACCGGAAGCCCAAAAATATGAGCTTCCGGTCACCTGTATATATTAGATTAAACCTAAATCCATCATTGCATTGGCAACTTTGATGAAACCGGCTGTATTGGCACCTTTAACATAATTAATGAATTGGCCTGATTTGCCGTAGGTTACACATTGTTCATGGATGGCTTTCATGATACCATGCAGTCTTTGGTCAACTTCGTCTCTGCCCCAAGACAGGCGCATGGAGTTCTGAGTCATTTCCAAGCCGGAAGTGGCGACACCACCTGCATTGGCAGCTTTACCGGGTCCATAGAGAATCTTGTTCTCAAGGAATACTTCCACACCTTCAGGAGTGGTGGGCATGTTTGCACCTTCAGATACGCAAACGCAACCGTTTTTAACGAGGAGCTTTGCTTCTTCGCCATTGATTTCGTTTTGTGTGGCGCAAGGTAGCGCAATCTGCACCGGGATGCCCCAAGGACGCTCTCCGGGGAAGTACTTGCAACCAAATTCTTCGGCGTATTCGCTGATACGTCCACGGCGCACATTCTTTAGTTCCAACAGGTAATCCCATTTTTCACCTTTGATTCCATCCGGATCGTAGATAAAGCCATCGGAGTCGGATGCTGTAACCACTTTACCACCTAATTGGTTTACTTTTTGGATGGCATATTGGGATACATTGCCACTGCCTGAAACAGATACTGTCTTGCCCTCAAAGCTTTCGCCACGGGTTTTAAGCATTTCTTCGGCAAAATAAACCGCACCAAAACCTGTAGCTTCAGGACGAATAAGGCTTCCACCCCAATCAAGTCCCTTACCTGTCAGAACACCGGTGGTTTCGTTCTTGATTTTTTTGTACATACCGAACATGAAACCAATCTCTCGTTTGCCCACACCGATATCACCTGCAGGGACATCTGTGTTGTGCCCAATATGGCGATAAAGCTCCAGCATAAAGGAATGGCAGAAACGTTGAACTTCGTCATCGCTGCGACCGCGGGGATTGAAGTCTGAACCACCTTTACCACCGCCCATGGGCAAGGTTGTAAGGCTGTTCTTGAAGATTTGCTCGAAACCGAGGAACTTCAAGATGCCCAGATTCACGCTGGGATGGAAGCGTAGGCCTCCCTTGTAAGGACCGATTGCGCTGTTGAACTCAACTCTGAAACCACGGTTGACTACAACTTCACCGGAATCTGTCTGCCATGGAACTCTGAAAATAATTGTTCTTTCCGGTTCCACGATGCGTTCCAGAATCTTTGCTTTGCGATACTGGGGATTAGCTTCATAAACATCCCAGATGCTTTCCACAACTTCCGTAACGGCTTGGATGAATTCGGGTTGGTCAGCATTCTTAGCTGACACCTGATGGAGAAATTCGTGCATGGTCATATTCACATACCTCCTGTGTTATTTTGTCACACACGTTTATTTGGTCTTTGTCTTACACACACTATAAGGGTCAAAAACGGATTATTCACTTAATAATCGCAGCGTTTTTTCCGTCAAACAAAATCTTCAGTGGAGCGGGAGTTTTTTTCACTTCAAAGAACTCCCCGCTGTGAATGCTGTTCAGTGAGTTTAGCCAATCCCATGCTACATAATCCGTTTCGCCTTTCACTGTTAGATACGCAACGCTCATACTGAACAGGTTATGGAAGAAGTGACTGCCCTGACTTGCCTCAATGGACATGTTTGGTAACAGCACTTCCACTATAGTAGCAACATTGGTTATTTGGCTCCAAGCCACCGGAATCCCCAGAAATCTATCACTGGAACCCCAACGACCCGGTCCAATAAGTAGGTATTTGTTAGGCTTGATGCTCTGGTTAATCTCGTCCAGCTCCCGTGCCATTGCTTCAGTCTTAACAATATCGAACTTCTCAGGACTGATATACACGATGGTATCCAGATTCTCTTCCAGCGAGTTACCCAAAGCATAGGAAGAATACAGCACCAGTTCATCTTTCCTCTCCAGCCAGTTATGCAAATCGTCATTATATAGATGTTTACTAACCGTGATGGGGCGTATCTGCAGTAGATAGAAACTCTGTTGTCCGCTTGCCATATCGATATCAAAGGCAAACTCCATCTCCACTTCGCAACCCAGCACCTCTCTACCCAAGTTTAGGAAATCCTTCAGCAAGGAAGCAAGTTGTGCTTCGCCAAAGTGCAAGATATTCCTGTAAGTGATAACCCTGGGACCCTTTGTGTATTTCCCACTGAGGAACTGCCTGTTCTCATGATCCCACACAGAGCTAAGCTTTAGCAGCTCTTCCTCCAACATGGTTTGGCTAATCCGGGTTCTCAACAAGGTGCTATCTTCGCCTTCGACAAGATTAAACTCTCTTTTGTTCAAGTCCAGCGCATAGAAATGCCTCTGCGCACCTTTAACAATGTCTTCCGGGGTGAACATATCCAGCTTGGGGTGAGCAGGGCAAAAAGCAAAGGTTCGCTCCCGCTCCACTGCTGTTTTACCCAAGCCTGTGGAGAGGGTCACGATTCCATCCTCATGCTTCATGTTTACCGCGGGATAATAATTATAGGATTGCGCCACACCGGACAGCAAAGGATAAAAGCTATCTCCTCTGCGAGACCCTGCAACCTTCTGAATAATGACAGCCATTTTCTCTTCCCGCGCAGGGATGTTCAAGGACTCCCGATAAGCCCGGGCATTCTTTAAGAACATAGATGAATACACCAGCTTCACCGCGGCAATCAATTGCCCCAGTCGTACCCGTGAATCCGCACTACTATTTGGAATCAGGAAGGTTCGAAACACCCCTGCAAAGGGATTTGCCACATGATCTTCCAAAATGGAAGAACTGCGCACCGCCAATGGCTCTGTGCATTTGGACAGCAGACTGCTAAGCTGTGAGATGCTACGTTGCGGAAGCTGAGCTTTCAGGAACAGCCTATCAATTTCTTCATCGCTCAGCTTCTCAAACTCGTCGATATTACTAAGCTCCGGGTTGAAGCTGATAAACTCGTCAAATATCCCCGTTGCCAGCACGGCAGCAACCGGCACACATATCTTCACCTCTTGGTATTTATCACAGATATTGCTGAATCTATTCAAAACAACATTCAGAAAAGCCAAGCCCCTACCCTTTCCGCCAATGGAATCATCACCCATCTTATAGATAAGGCTAAGCTCAAAATCAGCCTCATCTGTATAATCCTGTATCTTTTCCCGTCTGCGATACGCAATCAAGGAGAACATCGCAGCTTCCAAAGTATCTCTAATCTTTTCGGGTTGCTCTTTAGCGCTAACCCCCGCGAGAAACATACAAAGCGCCAGCTCTGCATGAGTAGCAAACCACGCATGAATATGCCTGTGCTGCATGTGATACATCAGCGAGCTTGCAGAAAGGTTCTTCAGTATCCCATGGAAGCCAATCAGCGTATGCGCTTCGCCCAACCTTGCTCCATTTGGCTCACGAAAGCTGAATTTACCAAAACCCATCTCTGTCTGCAACCATCTGCGCATCTGACGGCTCAAGCCCGGCAAGTCCTTATACAGAAACTCACCTTCATTACTGGTAACTATATCCCGATACATCGGGTTAAAGGACTGCAACAGAAAAGGTAAGCCGGGATTATGTTTGCGGATATATTGCAGCAACTCCAAACCGCCATTGGGGTGAACATCGCCCAGATAATGATAGTTTATATTGCTTACAATGCCAATCACCGACCTGCTATGCTCGTTATAGAACTGCACCGCACTCTGATAATCGTGTAACAGCACAATGCGGGGACGTGCATTAAGGTACAGATTCTTATATAAACTCTGATGCTCGTTGCGAATCAAGCCCACACAGAGCTGCATAATCTGCTCGTATAACAGTGGCAGAAACTGAGAGTAATATGGTATAAAAGTTTCTATAACCATGATGATGGGGATGTCGTACACCTTCATGTCATGAACGATATTCAGCCTTTCTTCCCACAGCTTCACAATCGCCAGAAACAGCTTCGAATCCCCATTCCAATAAAAGAAATCCTGAACATCCTTCAGCTCTTCCACATGGTTTTCCAGAAACATCAAATCCTGCGGTGCACCCAAAAGGAAGAATACCGGCAACTCAGGATTATACTGCTTTATCAAGCTCAGCAACTGCAACGCCACTTTACGCATAGATGGCAGATGCAGCACGATGATATCGATATGCTCAGCCTCCAGAATGCTCAAGGCACTTTCGGATGAAGAAGCATGGAATATATTTGGCTGGGTGCTCAGGTTTAGCAGATGAAAGTCCTCGGTCACTTGCTCTGCCAGAAAGCCATCCACCTCAAACACAAAGGAATCATACAGCGATGATATCAGCAAAATCTGATTCACCTTGTGCGGCATCAAGGATTCCAGCAGTGCCGCTTCCTGAGCCCAGAAATTGGTGTGCGTCATAACATCACTTATGGATTACGGCTAAGCCTGTCTTGCCATCCATCCTTACCACCAATGGATGGTCAAATTCCAAATGTACAAAGAATTCTCCCCGCTCTTTATAGGGCTGTGACAATAACCAATCCATATCCACAAAGTCCGTCTGTGATACAAAAGGAATGGTAAAATACCCCACATTCATGGCAACCAAATTATGGAAGAAATGCGTTCCCTGTGAAGCCTCCACAATGAAGTCTCTGAGCCCTGTTTCCAATATCACCTTTGCCCGGTTAATCTGAGGCCAACGCACCGGGATGCCCAAGAATCTATCCCGTGAACCCCACCTACCCGGTCCGATAAGGATATAGCGTTTACCTTCTTCTGCCATCTTCTCGTTAAACTTCTCCACCTCTTCCTGCATTTCCTGGGTTCTGGTTTTGTCAAAACTACGCGGATCCAGATACACCACATCCGTCAGCTCATTTATCATGCCATTTCCCATACCGTGTTCAGTGTACATCAACAGGTCTTGCTTATCCAACTGCTCTGCATCTATGCGGTAGGCATCGGCAGACACACTCAAGGGGCGAATCTGCAAGATATAAAAGCTCGGTTTATGCTTATAGCGTGGGTCATATTCCAGATTAACCGCAAACTCAATCTCCACAGGTATCCCCAAGGCTATTTCCCCAATCTCCAGCAACTCTTCCACAATCTGCGCCAAGGGGAAGTAATTATGCTTCAAGATGCTGGAAAAGGTTATCACCTTCATGCCACGCTCTGCCAAGTTATCCGTAAGGCGATAGTTCTCATAATCCCACACCGAGGCGATATAATCCAAACTGCCCTGTTTATCGGCATCTTTAACCGTCAGCTTTGCCAGCGTGATCTCCTCACCCTTGCACAAATCCGAATCGTTCAGCGACAAGTCCAGAGCAAAGAACTCCTTCTGCGAACTGCGCATCATCTCCTGCTGCGGCAGCATATCGGTTTGCGGATAGCGCGGACAGAAACGGAAGTTTAGCTTGCCTTCCACCACGGATTTCCCCAAGCCAAGGGCGATATTGGCAATTCCATCCGTATGCGTCATGTGCGCAGTGGGGTAGAAGTTATAGCTCTGTGCCACCCCGGAGATATGAGGATAGTAATAATGCTCACCTTTCAGGCTGCCAACTGTCTCCTGAATTATCACCGCCATTTTCTCCTCTTCCGCCTTGAAGTTCAACGCTTCCAAAAAAGCTCGCGCATCAGAGAGATACACAGAGGAGAAAACCAGCTTTATGGCATCCATCAGTTGCCGCAGCCTGTGCATCTTATCGGGATGGTTATTGGGCAACATAAAGGTACGGTACACCCCCGCAAGAGGCTGTGCCTGCGAATCCTCCAGCAAGCTTGAACTCCTGACCGCAATCGGATAGGTAACCACATCCAGATACACCTCCAGCCGTGCCACCAATTGATCGGACAGCTTGCCCGCAATAAAGATGTTATCTATCTCCTCATCGCTCTTACCCACAATCTGCTGCAGAATCTCATTCCGCTCCACAAACTGATCAAATTCCAAAGTACCGATAATCGCCGTGCTGGGCAAGGATATGGAGATGCTATCAAACTTCTTTTCATAGTCCATCGTGCATAGCAGCGCATTCAGGAAGGCAAGTCCCCGTCCCTTCCCGCCAAGCGAACCTTCGGTCAGGCGGATAATCTGGTTCATTTCGCTAAGCGATATCGCATCAAAGTTTATTATCTTACCCCTGTTTTTATCGATGCGCACCGTGCGGAACACATGATACAGAAACTCTCGCAGTTCCTCTTTACTGCCAAAATCATCCACCTTCATCGGGCGTATCTTTTTGGCAATCTGCACTTCTCCGTGGGCAATCAGCCAGTTTGAGAAATGGTTAAACTTACTGTGGAACAGCAGCGTCTCCTCCGGAATGCTAAGTATCTTGTTTTCGAACTCGGCTATGTTCGCCGCTTCATCAATGATATTCCCTTCTGTATCGCGGAAGCAGAAATTACCAAAACCCAGATTATAAACCATGTAGCTACGCAAATCCGCGAAAAGCTGTTTGGAATTCTTATTAAGGAAATACACTCCCAGTTCATTTGCCGTCTTTTCGTTCTCAGCTTCCGAGGATTGCAAGATCATAGGCAGGTCTTTATTGGTAGCCATGATGTGTTTTATCAGCTTAATCCCCGCATGCGCATCAACCTCGCCATTCACCTTATAGCGCACATCGGATATCAGACACAGCAGATATTCGGAATACTTCTCATACAGCTCCAACGCTTCATCATAATCATGCACCAACAACACTTTGGGACGGATGCGCATCCTTAGACGTTTGTTGATGTCGCTAACCTCTTCCTCAATCAGCTTTTGGGTCTGCTTCATCACCACCGCATACAGCGAAGGCAGGAACAAGGAATAGTAATGCACGGAGTCTTCCACCAGCAAAATCACCCTCACCAAGCCATGCGAGGTGTCATACTCCACATTCATCTTGTCTTCCACACTCTTAACCATCGCCAGGAACAGCTTGGTATCACCGTTCCACAAAAACACATCGTCAATATATTGCTTTTCATTGGGATGGCTCTCCCAAATCACATAGTCCGAAGCCACATTCAACAGTAACAACACAGGCAAATCGGGACAGTCCTGCTTTATCGCCTTTGCCAATTGGAAGGGACCAACCTCCCCGATACGCATCATGGTTATCACGAGGTCAAAATCCTGCTCTTTCATCTTCAGCAGGGCTTCCTCACCGGTAGGAACTGAGGTTATCCGCGGAGTAGTGGAAAGGTTTAACTGCCGGTATTCGCCAAATATCTGCTCCGAAAGCCTGCCATCTTGCTCAAAAATGAAGGCATCGTAAAAGGTAGACACCAACAATATCTCACGCACCCGCTTTTGCATAAGCTGATGGAAGATATCCTCTCCAAACTTGAACTTGTTATAGTAATAATTCAGTTCTTCCAGTTTCATCACATACCTCTTTGCCTGTAGTAGTTACAGCTTTTTTTATAGCTATGCTTGCTTTGCTTTTGTGTCAATATCTTTTTTTGCCACGCATGTTCTTAATGCGCCTGTAGCATCAGCTTCAGTATACTTAAAAGGGTGACTCTCCATCAGCCATAATCAGCCAATCAGCCATATTCAGGAAAGACCATAGATACTCCCTAATTCATCATCTCTTTAATCTGATGTTTTACTGTTGATATACATTAGTTATACTCTAATCTCATTAGAGAATCATTAGGGAAACATTACAGGATGATTAGAGATGTTACAGATGAACGATTGAGTGTGGAAATATGCTACACTGGGGTATAAATGACCATATATACGGAAATGAATGACCAGGAGAAGGGCATGGGAGAAAAGCATAACTAACAGTGGGGCATCAAGTAATACATACATAAACATTCTCAGATGATTTGGCACAGCTTATGCACATATAAGTAACAAATACAGAGTTGATGAGAGGAACTACATGGCAACAAATGCCCGGATAGTGCTTAAGAAGGTTGAGCTTGGTAGTTATATCAAGAGAGACTTTCTGGATAAGAGCTTCAATCGATCCGGATTGTGCGCTTATTGCAGCAGGAAAGTTACCTGTTGCATCAATAGCAGCTATGGGTTGGTGTATGATTGTGACGATTACGATGCCGGTGATGATTCCTCATGTTCCTTAACCTTTTCAGCTTTGGACTTTGGTAAGGAAGAAGACGGTGACGAACTGGGCTTGTGCTCAGGGTGTCAGAATCGCGATTTATGCCAACTCAGGAAAATAAACGGTGGGGTTTGGCATTGCGAAGAGTATCTTTAGGGCTTAGATAGATTTTCGACACATACCTCAACACACACATGGGGGCTCC
>CALDSN010000132.1 GCA_937924555.1 uncultured bacterium
ATTGCAACTTATATCAAATCCCCAACAACGCGAGCAAATGGCAACAGCAGCACAAACAAAAGTGAAGAATAACTTCATGCTGTATGAATTAGCTGAGAAGATAGTAGAAGTGTATGAAAGATAAACGTATCCTCATGATACTGAACGAGTTTCCACCAACAGCGCAAAGTGGTGTTCAACGTGGTTTAAAGTTCCTCAAGTATGCAGTCCGTCAGGGTTGGGAGGCTCATGTAATTGCTCCCAAGACGCCCATTAGGGACACTCTTGATCTGACTTTACTAGAGGACATTCCTCCTGAAGCCAAAGTATATCGTGTGGCAGGCTTGGGTCTGAAAACAACATCTGAAAACAAAATGGTAAGTGCCCGATTCGAGGAAACTGCCCCCAAGCAGTTTTATTTACGAATGTTTTGGGCACTTGTGAAATTCGTTAACGATTTTCTTTTCCCCTATGATAAACAAATTGGCTGGATGCCTTTTGCCCTTTTTAAAGCCATCAGACTCATCAACAAACACAAAATCAGGAATATCTACATAACTGCTTTCCCATATTCAGCGTTCTTGATAGGTATTGTGCTTAAAACCATATACAAAGACCGCATCTTCTGGATTGCCGACTATCGGGATGCGTGGCAGTTTGCTCCCATGATGAGCAAGTATGTTCTTCCTTTTAGGCTTTCAATCATCACTAAGACTGATGACTTTGTTCTCTCCAAGTGTGATGCTGCGGTGTTTGTTACCGAGACAATATTAAACGCCTACAGGCAAAAACATCCAGGATTAAGCTCTAAGTTCAGATGTATAACCAATGGCTTTGATGAAGAAGACTTTGTGGATTTAATTCCCATGAATTTTGAAAAACAAACCTTTGTATATATGGGGAAACTACATCTCAACTATGGTGACCCCACTTCGTTCTTTACCACGATTAGCCAAGTTATGAAGGAAGACTATCAAGTTATTCACATAGGTAGCACTGATGAGGTCATCAGGAATAACTTAAGTAAGAATTCCCAACTCAACTATAAGTACCTGGGCTATAAACCGCACAAAGAAGCTCTGCGCTATTCGGCTGGAGCAGATGTTAACCTAATCTTCCTGAGTGACGACTCCGCCTCAGAGAACGTCTATACGGGTAAATTGTTTGAACTTATCAGAATAGGCAAGCCAATCTTCGCTATTGGTCCCAAAAAGTCGATTATTCAAGAGCTATTAACCACCACTGGCATGGGAAGATATGCTTGGGTTGCAGACAAGAATCAAATAGTTAGCGAGTTTACGCAGTTACTTGTAGATAAGCACAAACCTGAATGCAATCATGCTGATACCATACGTTTTTCTCGCCAAGAACTTACCCGCTCTCTTCTGGAGATATTCGACTAAAGGAATAATCCTCTTAGCTCTTGCATTACACGTTCGGCTGACAATTGCTTCAGACAATCAACTTCGCAGGCAATTTTCTTCGCTCCCACACAGGGTGCACAAGATATGCTGTTTCTAACTATTCTGCTATCCGGCGAGAATGGGGCAGTTTGTTTCTCATTTCCAGGCCCAAAGATGGTAAGGCTTTTCACCCGGAAACATGAAGCTATGTGCCCAAGGCTGGAATCTGTGTTAATGAAATAGTCACAACGAGCAATCACCGCCGCAACATCGCTTAAAGGGGTATCATTCAGCAACCTACATTCGCTTTGTTGGCTGATAAATTTTCCCACGTCCAGTTCATCAGGCCCCGCAATCACCAAGAAATCAAAGTTATATTCAGACCTAATCATGGTAATCAACTCGACAAATTTCTCCTTATCCCACCTGCGATAACTGTTCTTTGCCATACACCCGGGATGAAGGCCTACCAATTTCTTCTCGCCAAACCCCATTTTTGTTAGGTACTCTTCTGCCCATTGCTTATTACTTTCTTTCAAGTGAAAGGAAGTGTACATATCAAGTTCATCGCGCTGTGCTAGTGCATCCTTCCATTTTGGCAGGTGCAGAAATGAGCTTAATAAACGGTAGTTACTCTCAGTTCTGCTCAGTTGAGCATCGAATTTCACAGCAGCACTTATAAATGGTAACCTGCACTTATGGTATTCTCCTATCCTTTTCTTCGCTTTAAGCAGTAATAGAAACAGCCAAGCCTTCCAAGGTGTAACCCCTGACGAGAACATCACAGCTTCATAGCATCTTTTTCTCTCGCCGATAATCGCACTAAGTAACGCCCGAGGCTTCCAGCTACAGTAGTTTATTTCGCCAACATATGGGGCTTCTTTTACGGGAATTGCCGCAGCTTTGGGGAAGAAAAGAAAGTGTATCCGCACTTGGGGATGTAACTTGTGCACAGCATTCAACACCGGGGTCAATAGAATTAAATCGCCAATCCCCCATGTATGCACGATCAGGACGTTCATCTCTTTCCTAATGCTATGTGTCATATTTTGCTACCCCTTCTGCGTTCTTTTCTTGATGTGAATCAAGTTTAATGCCAAACGATAAATATCAATCCAATCTTGTCGGACTGGCATTAAGTGATTTATCATCTTACCATTAGTGCATCTTTGTTCATAGGCTACGATAAGCAAAAACCATAGTAGGTATGCCACACTTGTTGCCACAGCAGCACCATATATCCCCCAGAATGGTATCAGCAGGTAGTTTAGTGCTACATTTAGCACAACTGCCATTGCAGGTAGGATAATGCTGATTATGGGGAAACCCTTGGCATTGAGGTAATTGTTAAATAACGAGCCGAAGCTCAAACCATAACAAGCAGGCATCAACCAGATGTAAACATAGTAAACGGGAACAAACTGCACTCCAAACATCACATGTAATATAATCTTACCCAACGCAATAAAACCGATATTGGCTATGCTGAGGAACACAAAGAACACCATCAGCATTTTCTTCATCAACACCCACTTTTCCACATCGTTATCGGTATCGGAAAGCTTCACCAACAGGAGGCTTCCCACCATGTTGGACGCTACTTGGAGCATATCCACTATATGTGAAGCTACCGAATAGATTCCCACCTCCGCGAAACCCAGCAACCGCTTAACGATTACTATATCCACTTTTAAAAGCAGCAAGATGAATAGTGAAGAGAGAAACACCCTAAAGCCATAACCATAGGCTACCTTGCTAAACTTGAGGTCTATCTCAGTCAGTTTCAGTTTTCGCCTATATCGAAGCATCAAATATACAGCACAACAGAAAGCGGTGAAGATAGAGATACTCATCACTGTCAGGAGTCTGTCTCCGCTCCGCAAGAAGAAAAAGGCGACAATAAACAAGCAAGTACCAATAAAAGAACTAAGGAAGTATCCGATTGAGCTATCAAAAATCCTATCCTGCCCCACAAACAATCCCTGCAACTGCATGAACACTTTGGTAAGAGTTATAAACAGCACAAATAAGATTATCGTAGCTTTGCTAAATACGAACCCAAGCAGTCCACTCCACACCGGCAAAAGCCAAATTCCCAGGATGGACAATATAGCTGTTTCAGCTATAAAACATAGCATTGTCCAAGCAAACAGACTATCTACTTTGTCAGGATTCTTCCGCACAATATACGGGTAGCTTCTGAATAAACCAAAATCCATCACCATCCAGATAAATCCACCCAGAGTGATGAAATAGCTAAGTATACCCTTCAACTCTACGCCCAAATATCTGGCAGTTACCCAACTGCTTACAAAGGATAATATCAATACTACTATCCTGAAGCTACTGCTCATGATGATGTTCTTTTTTAAGTTTATCGACATCCCTTTTCCATATCTACATCACATATTCCTGATGATTCCGCTTTTATTGTTCAGCTTTGGAGAATCCGAACTTATGTCAATAACAATTGTTACCTCGCTTAGTAGCTTTGCACTCTAAATGATTAGTCATTATACCAAAGATCGCACTAATCAGTAAATATTCTCGGATAATAGCTGGGAAGCTGATAGCCAAAACGCCAAAACTTCTTGACAAGAAGACGCCAATAAACTGCCTGAATTCTGTGGATGATAAGCAATATTGTATAAAGGATAACTGATGCCGGGGATAAACCTTCTGTTCAGCACACAACCGATTCTTTCATTCGAGCCTCAACTCGATCAGTTCTGCCCGGAGGCAACTGAATGTATCCCAAATAGTGTTGTGGAGAAACTGATTTTAAACAAACATACAGCGCTAGTCCTATCCACAAACCCAAGCTATCAAGTGCACAAACTTCAATATGATGATTGGCTTGTGTTTTACGAGTGCTTGGGAAGTCCCCCTTCTTTTCTCCACAAATTGCATGAGTATCAAACACCCTTCGTTCCCACAGAAACCGAACTGGAGCATCTGTGGTCACAGTATTTTGCCGATTACCCTGGAAGTATTTTCTGGCTTGCATATAACACCCAAAGCCAAGAATTACTACTTGGAAACGATGCCCTGGGCAGGCTTCCGGTGTACAGCTATGCAGATGAACATCTACGCTTCTGGGGAAGAGATATTGCCTTAGCAGTAAAACTTGCAAATAATCTCACGCCAAACCCCCTCTATCTCGCTCTGTATTTGTCATTTTGCTATGTCCCCGGCAGGGGTAGCGTCTATGATGAGTTGGATACCTTCCCTCCAGCTACAATGGTTTGTCTGAACACCTCAACATCAACATTTGTAAGTTCCTCGCAGCCCACATTGCGTTTTATCGAGCCGCGCGAAAGTAACAACTATCAAGATAGATTAATGGAAGTTACCGATAGTTTCCTAACCGCCGCCAGACAGTTTAACAAATACCCCAATTGCGTGTTAGCTCTCAGCGGAGGAATGGATTCACGCTTGGTTGCTGCTGCTTTTTCGCAGCAGAGGATACCCTTTAGCAGCATCAGCTATCTGGATAATGCCCAAACCGCTTCCGATGACCTTGTTATTGCCAGAATACTGGCTTCAAAGATGCAAAGTGATTACACAACTGTGAACTTACCTCAGGAATCTACAGCCCAATTTGAGCGGTTGAAGTTCCTCAAGCAAGGAGTTAACTACCTTGGGATGTCCTTTTTTCTGGATTTTATGGACGCTGTGGCACAACGCTTTCCTCATCCGCTTACCTTTGTTACCGGTGATGGTGGCGATAAAGTGCTGCCAAGCCTGATGCCATCTAAGCATCTGGATAGTGCAGTGTCCTTCCTGAATCATCTTTATAGCAGCCAGACCTATTTCTCTCCCCAGGTTTCTTCTGCCGTGTTCGGCATCTCCCCCGCTCTGATGGATGAATACCTCCTTCGTTTAATTGCTGGCTATCCAACCACGAGCTATAATACTGCATTCAAATACTTCCTATTAGCAGAGCGCTCTGCCCGTTGGTTATTCGAAGGTGAGGACAGGAACCGCTCTGCTTTCAGTTCAGAAACCCCGTTCTTTGATTACGCTTTCTACAAACTAGCCATGCAGATTCCCGATGCTTGGAAGGCAGATAACCTCTTTTATATCCGTCTTATGAGGCAAGTTTCACCAACAGCTGGAGAACTGAGGTTGGCAAACTCGCATGTGATCCCCAATCGTTTGCTTAATCCCTTGTATCGTAACGCACTCTCTCTCTACCGATTTACCCTATCTCATCTTCGCTCACCTGCCCCACAATCAACATCACCCGCTTTCCCCATGCGTGATTGGCTCGTAAATGAATGTTCATCCTTGCTGAACAGAATGGAACGCAATCCCATATCACCCCAAGCCGATATTCTTGATATAACATTTCTACAGCAGCTTAACCGCTCACAACTGCATATTATCTATACAATCCTCACCACTTTTCACCGTTTCTAGGCCCGATGGTATTGGGGAACTATCTTGATTGCTCTATTCACATCCCAGAGATATCGATTCAAGCTCCAAGTAGCAATAGCCTTGCTATTCCTTTACTTAACAGTGCCTCTCACTGCCCAAACAAGCAGTTACCCATTTGCTTACGCAAAATCCTACCCTCAAACCATTTGGAATGGCATTTCGGCACCGCTTAATTGGGAGGGCAATGATTGGATAAAAGCAATTGCCTACACCGGGGTAGCAACAGGCTTGTACCTATACGATGAAGATATTAGCCAATGGGTTCAACAACATAGAAGCGCGGATACCCGTCATATCAGTCTCGTTGCCAAGCAATTCGGTGAAGGTAAATACATCCTTCCTGCTATTGCTCTGGGCACAGTAGGTGGACTTATCCTGAAGGATGATAAAACTGTTGACACCGGACTTATATCTTTGAAGAGCTTTATTCTTGCCAATAGCACAACCCAAGTGTTGAAGTTCGCCAGCCAACGTAACCGCCCCATCAGCAACAAAGGCAAAGAATTCTTTAACAGCTCCGGCTTTAAGAAGAACCGCGAATCCTTCCCTTCTGGGCATGCCACTGTTGCTTGGTCTGTTGCCCCAGTCATTGCTGCCCAATACAAGGAAAGCTCCTTGGTGCCACCTCTGGCATACGGCATCGCCACCCTCACTTCACTTTCACGCATTCACGATAACAAGCATTGGGCAAGCGATGCCTTCGTAGGCTCCATGGTGGGCTATCTCAGCGCAAAACTTTGCCTACAAACCACTCCCCGTTTAAAGCTTAGCCCCAGTCCCGATCTACAGGGTATTAGTATCAGCTACAACTTCTAAGCCCCTTTGCTTTCATCCTTCTCCCCAATCTTCACATAAGCGCAACCCCTTCACCTCTTCAAACTCCATTCTCATTAGCATTACCTTTCTGTCTTTGTTTCTCATCATATAATAATATGAGTTCTGGTATATTTTATGCTACTTCATATTCTCGTGCCTTATGAGTATCATCATATATGGTAAATTGGGTCATATAAGGAGAGAACATGAAGAAGCTTTTATTACTGGTTTTGGCAATGCTGGCTGTTGTGGCACTATCTGCTACCGGCTTGGTGCTAAATCGTGATTCTAATCAAATGCAGTTTCTAACCCTTCGCAGTTCAAACAATGTGGCGGATATTAACAATCAGATTGCTGTAGTTACCGTCACCGAAACTTTTGTCAACAACCTGAACACTCTGTTTGATGCGCGTTACTATTTCCCCATCCAAGATGGAGCCAGCCCCACACAGCTAAGATGGTTCTGGGGGGATGAGTGGCATACCGCCATAGTCTCCGGTTCACCTTCCAACCCCCAGGGAGGTCCCAGCAACATCCCTGCATACTTCACAAACTATGTGGGTGCCTTCCCCGTGGTGTTCGACCTAAACACCACTTTATACCCCAGTGATTCTCTCACAGTGGAGATTAGCTATGTGCAGATGCTTCCCTATGAGTATGGCAATGTAAATTTGAAGTTGATTAATAATTACATGGCTATCCAACAATCACCTGTCATCTCCCAAACCTTCGATGTATCCTTGGTTTCCGAGAGAATCATCCAGACCTTCCAAACGCCGAACTTCCCTTCCATAATCACACATAATGAGCATCTTGCCACTGCTTCCGCAACTCTCCCAGAGGTCTCCGCCGATCAGGACTTTCAATTGGTTTACTCGCTGGCACAGGATTCTCTGGCTTTCACTTCCCTCAGCGGGATGTTTGATGCCCCGGATAATCTGGGAGACGGCTTCTTCACTTTCATTGCCGAGCCTGACGACGATAGCGCTGATTATGTGGAAAAGGTATTCACCCTCATCATCGACCGTTCCGGCAGTATGTATGGCGATAAAATTGTCCAGGCAAGAGACGCTGCCAGATACATCGTAAACAACCTGAATGAGGGCGATAGATTTAACCTCATCTCCTTCAGCACCGATGTTACGCCCCTCTGGCAAACCCATCAAATCTTTAATTCAGAGACACAACAACAGGCGTTAAACTTCATCAACGGCATTAGTGCCTATGGCAGCACAAACATCTCAGGCGCTTTCGCCACAGCCATTCCCCAGTTTACCGGCAGCAACCCTGATGTGGCTAATATTATTCTCTTTTTCACCGATGGAGTGCCTACTATTGGACATACCAATACATCCGTTTTACTGGA
>CALDSN010000133.1 GCA_937924555.1 uncultured bacterium
GACCACCGAGATCTACACTCTTTCCCTACACGACGCTCTTCCGATCTGATTATGTTATTCAGGGATTAACAGGCAGATATGATTTCGATTTGGGCATCAAGGCAGCAGACATAGAGCAGAACTGCATTGTCCGGGGTGTTAACCTTGCAGATCCTGGTGCAGTGTCTTTTGCGCAAGTTGGGTTAGAAATGGATTTTGCCAATGCCGAAGGTGGTGGTCCTGACGAGGCTCTGAACCTCATTACCGTGAACAGAGTCAAAACTCCCCCTGTGGAAAATCTGCCCTTTTTGGTGCAAAGAACGCTTCCGCATTATTGGCAGATTTCCACAAACCTGAACACTTTCAATACCGATATTGTATTCGATTTAACGGGTGCGAATCTTGGTGCACCTGAAAGCTGGATTATTATGCGCAGACCGGTAAATTCTGATTGGTGGTTAGTATATGGGAACTCCACCATTATTGATGGCAACACGATTCGCGCAAACAATGTAAACGAATTCAGTGATTGGAGTATCGGCAGTTCTGAGGATATACCCTTGCCTTTGGAACTATCATCCTTTTCGGCAAATGTAAACCAGAGTGGGTTGGCAACCTTGGTTTGGACAACCCAATCCGAAACTGGCTTGGTGGGATATCTCATCCACCGAGCTGATAATGCATCCTTTGCCGATGCCGCTTCTCTGCAGAACGAGCTGATAGCAGCACAGAATTCTTCCGGAACAAGTGTATATACTTACACAGACGAGAATAATGAAGCATGCGGAGAATGGTTCTATTGGCTGGAAGCCTACGAAATGAACGGAAACAGTACGTTATATGGTCCCATATCAATTGTCTTAACCCAGGGAGGTGATAGCGAAAGTCCAGAAACACCCGTGGATACAAGGCTAATCCTTAAGAACTACCCCAATCCCTTTAACCCCCTCACCACTATATCCTTCTTCTTACCCATGGCTACCAAAGCAGCCGTAAACATCTATAATATTAAGGGTGAGTTAGTGAAGCAGTTCCCGGGTAAAGATTATCCCGCAGACTGGAATCATCTTATCTGGGATGCTACAGATGATAATGGTTCAAGGCTATCCAGCGGGATTTATCTGCTGAGTCTGATTACCGACAGTGAAGTGGCAACCAAGAAGATTAGCTTAACAAAATAGTTCTCCCCTAAAGCCTCTGTGCCCTCTGCCTCCCCCGGAGGGCACTGGCTTTTATTCTGCACAAATACAAAGTGATAGATTTACATTGACAGATTGAGAAGCGTGCGTAGCATAACGACAAAGAGGTTATTATGAAAAAAGTGATACTCATTTCTTTGTTTATTCTGTCTTGCGTTATGTTATTAGCACAGACAGGGATGTTTAACATCAGCTTCGGTCAAGATTATCAAACAGCGGTTAGCTCTCTGTTAAAGCAGGGGTTTACGCAGACAGACACCACTTCCACCTCCAGAACATTCGTAAATAGCAAGATTCCCAGTTTGGCAAAGCTCCAGCTTCGTGACACTTACTCCGAGAAAAAGGTGAGTGGATGGACAATGTATTACAGAGTGGGTGGCGATGAAGCCGTTATTAAAGATTTCAAAGACAAGCTGGATGCTCTGCACAAAGTTACTTCATATTACGATGATTATTATGATGAAGAAGTATGGGAGCTGAATGATACTTATGCCATATACTTCTACACTCTCGATTATGATGAAACACTGGTTATAGAATACACTGAGCTAAGTGACGACGACTATTATTACGACGACGATTACTGGTATTAGAATAAACTATCAGCGCAGTTCAAGATAAGTTTCCTTTCCGAGTTTAATGGCTTTCTGCCTATCCTGAATTTTCTTATTTGTGTTTTTCAGGGATGTGAGGCGGATATCTGTCCAATCCCAACCCAAAGCCATGCCAAGTTCGGTCAATTGGCTGAGACATCCCTTTTTCACATAGGCAAAGGGACCGCACTGCAAATATACTATCTCCGCTAAAGGACTGTCTCCAACTCGGGTTATCCCTTTTAACCTTATAGAGCCACTATTGCTTTCCACGAGAGCTTTATCTGCCAGAAGAGCCGGATATTCCAAAGCAAGGGGATGCAGCTCACGATCTACCATAATCAGGCTACCCTTGCTCTGCGCAAAAGCTTTTGACATCAGCTCAGAGATGCTCAGTTCTCCATTATTCCAGCCAAAGACATCTTTTGTATCTTCCCAAGGGTAGATGTAACGGGGATGAGGTTGTGGTTGGTAGGCTTGAAGTACAATCTGGGACACTCCGCGGAGCCAAAGGTTTTCCCTAGTTTGGGGAAAGATTATGCGTAAGTCCTGCTCGGGGATTGCTTCGTTCTCGTGATACAGTGCCAGAAAGGCGGGCATATTATCCAATTCCACCCGCTGCAGTTCCACTTCATAGCCATCATAGGACACGCACTTCAGGCTATGCCATTCTGAAATGCCCAAGCTCTGCAGCCACGGAAGCAAAGCAATTCCTTGCCAGTTTTCCCTGATATCTTTGCCGTTCTTGTTTCGTTGAGTTGTGAATTCGGAGAGTTTTTCAGCGTTCAGACTTTGGTAACTGAGGTTCATCTGAGGTGCATCCGAGGGGCATACTTTGAGCGCAAATGCGTATATGGATAGAGATAGCATCAGTATTAGAAGCAGCTTTCGTTTCATTATTCCTAGCTCCCTAAGTTTTGGTTCACGCTTATCTTGGGATGGGAGATTCTGTCAACCCACATCTTACTTGACAAATACACCTCAGCCTAATTTCTTGGAAACCAGCCGAGTGCCTTTGCCTAAACAATTGCATGGCAATGCACCGATAGGGTATGATGGGAAACTGTCATGCCTCCCTTTGGAAAGGCTGCAGCGGAAATCTTAACCCTGCAAGCCTCCTGCTTTTCATGGAGGTTACAATGAAAAAGCTTACCTATGCTTTGTTGCTGCTTATCGTTATGTTCACTTTCTCTTGCAGCAAAGATGACGACAACGACACCCCCACCGATGTCAATATTTACGGTTACAAACTGGATCAATTCGTTCCTCAGAACACCGTACATGACCTCATCACCACCGATGCCGAGGACTTGACGGATTATCGCAGCCTGTTTGCCTATGAAATCGTAAGCGCAGATGAGGATGAATGGAGTCCGCGCCTTAGTGTAAATGCAGGCTATGATCTTGGTTGGAACGCCTTTAAGGAAGGCTTCTATGTCCCCAGTGACAATAAAAAGACTTGGTTTGCCGATACCAGCTTACCCAGTGCTTTTAAAGTGCGTAACACAGGGAAGTTCAACCTCTATCGCAAGGTGGATGTGGTTACAACAAGAAGCACAAAGATGGTGGAACTGAAAGGCTTAACAACTACTGATATGACCAACTGGAGCAGCGTGAGCGAAGCCGCCGTAAAGCTATCTGACCTATTGGAAGGTATTGGCAGCTACACTTCCGTCAAGCTGGTGGCAGGTGACGATTATAGCGTTACTTACACTCCTGAGCAGATTCAGGATGGCTATTATTTCCTTAGCTCAGAAGTAACGACCTTCCCTAGTTTTAACGCTACCATGTCAGGCAGCCAAAAGAAGTTCAAACGCCTGGCAAGAATTGAAGTTACCACTGCTGACGAACAGGTTCACACTTTTGCTAATGCTCCCCATGATAAAGTAAGCATCAGCTTCAGCGTCCCTGCCGATCTTGCCGGTTATACCAGCACTGTAATGACCAATTATTAATAAACCTTACACCTTCCCCCAAATGAAGAAGCAACTTTATTTATTATGGGGATGGCTAATAATCTCCGGGCTGCTGCTTGCCAACAGCCCGGATAGCTTAAAGACCTTCACTCTCCCTAAAGTACGGGTGGTGGTGGACCAAGCCAGTGAAGCCATCGGGCAAATCCAGAAAGTAATAATCTCAGACAAAGATAATGCCCTTTCGTTGAGGGATGCCTTGCAGAACAATGTTGGCACCAGCGCAAGCGTGGGTAGCAAGGATGAAAGCAACCTGCGTTTACGGGGATTCCGTAAAAACGAAGTGAAGGTGATGATCGATGGTCGTCCCATCAACAGTGGTTACTTTGGCAATGTTGACATCAGTAAGCTCTCCATCATTGGCATCACTGAGATGCAGATTATCAAAGGACCCAGCTCTCCTCTCTACGGTTCGGGCAGTATGGGCGGTGTTCTAAATTTGCTATCCAGTGATCCCAGCACCAATAAATGGCTGAAACTGGGTACAACAATTAAACGTAACAATACTCAAAGCTTGCAACTTAGCTCCACTCATAGCTTTGATACTTGGAGCTATAAACTGGGTCTCTCCGGGCTGAGCAGTGATGGCTTTATTCTTTCGGAGGATTTCAATCCCACTTTTTCCGAGAATGGCACTGTGCGCAACCACAGCGCAAAGGATCAGTACAATCTGTATGCAGGCATCAGTACAGAGCTTATGAATTTCCACAAGATTGGCTTTGATGTTCTGTATAGCGGTATGCAACGCAAGGAGATACCTTCCTCCATTTACGAACGTAAGACTCGTCTATACAAGGACTGGGCACGTTATAATGCGGGGCTTACGGGAGAATTCAGGCTTGCTGAAACCACTACCCTAACCACATTAATCAGTTATGATGGGGGGGGAGATAGATATCTGGAATACAATGACACAGCAATGCAGTTTCTGAATGTGGATTCACGCATGAACAACGAAAGCTGGGGCTTTGCACCCAAATTGCGTATTCAGAGACGTAGGGGCGAGACCTTTGACTTTGGCTATAAGCTGGATATTCAAGGAAATAAACGTAAGGATAACGGTAATTACAAGACTTGGACTCATAGCCAAGTGGTTAATCAAAATGCTTTCCTCCAATATGACCGACAACTGGGCAACAAGCTGAAGATGACAACTGGAGTAGGGCTTAGTGCCTATCTCTTCGGTAACAACAGCGAAACCACCCTTATAACTGAGCCTTCACTTGGTTTGAACTTTGATGGCGGAAAACTGGGCAACAGCAACTTCGCCATTGGTATCAACAGTGCCCCTCCCACCATGCACCAGTTATTCTCGGCGGGAAAGGGCAATATGAAGCTGATTCCTCAGAGTGCGCTGAAGCTGGAGCTTAGCCACTCCAAGCATCTCTTTAACAATCTTTTATCTCTTAGTGCCGGGTTGTTTTACAACGACAGCCACAACCTGATTGAACTGAAGATGGGCAAGTATGAAAACATCTATCATCTGGTATCCGATGGTGCAGAACTTAGCATGGTACTCAGCCCGCTCAAGGCATATCAGATGGAAGCTTCCTATGCCTTTTTGGAATATGACAAGAGCAGCGACTATCGTTTAACCGAAACACCCAAGCATAGTGTAGAGTTTGTCCACAGGCTTTCTCTGCCCCACAACATAAGTATGTCGTTAAGTACCTCATATCGGGGAGATAGAGTATCCCAAGATGATATTGGGGTTTATCATAGTCTGGATGCCTATTGGCGTAATGATGCTCAGCTTCAGTATAGCTGGAAGTCCATCGTTCTCCGTGCAGGCTTGGAAAACATTCTGGATGCGGATTATCAAGGCGAATACGGCTTCCCAGAGCCGGGTAGGGATTTCAGCTTAGGGCTGGAGATAAATATATAGCCTCTTCCTTGGAAGCATTACATAATCAATACAGACTCATTACGCTCTTTGCCCGTAATAAGTCCGTAATGATAGCGCAATTCAAGTAAGGATAGCTTGCCGAATAAGGGACATCTGAAACTTGACAAATGGGGCTAAATGCAACAAAAAACTTGACAAAAGCATGCATGATATTTTGATAGGGGCTTGATTTTATGAAGCATACCAGTAGTGGTGAAAAGGGAGTGTCAATTGCTGTTACAGAAGTATTTCGAAACTCGTTTTGAGATGATAGAGCAAGGCTTGGAGGCTACTTTGAGCTTTGAAAAGGGCTATGCTAAAGAGCTTAAAGATGTAATCCGTGGGGCAGTCATCCCCGGCGGAAAGCGTTGGAGACCCCTGCTGTTGTTGTCTATGTTTGAGATGCTGACAGGTTTTCGCAAGAACCGTAAGCTGGACGATGCCCTGCAAGCCGCCATCGCGGTGGAACTACTTCACAATGCTGCATTTATCCACGACGACCTTCCCTGTGTGATGAACCGTAACACACGGCGGGGGCAGCCAGCCACGCATGTTAATCACGAGAATGCAGTGGCAATTTTAGCTGGTGATGCGCTCTTTACCCTTGCCTTTGAATGCTTGGGTGAGATTCAAGATGCCAATGCCGCCTTGGAAGCCACTCGTATCCTCTCCAGTTATGCCAAGAGTTATGGGATGATCGGCGGTCAAGCCGTGGACTTGGCTAATCGCCGTAAAGTAATGAAAATAAACACCCTGCGCTATATTGACATGAAGAAGGTCGGCTCGCTCTTGCAAGCTTCGGCAGATATTGCTTGTTGCTTGGCAGAGGCTGACGAGAACACACGTCAAGTGATGAATGCATATGCTCTGAACCTTGGTATGGCATATCAGATGATTGAGGATATCGAAGCTGATTATGCCCGTGGCAGCGACGGGTTGGACGATGAATATGTACCCGTCTCCAAAGCAAGTTACACGGGACTTCTTGGCTTTGACAAAGCAAGAAAAAATGTGGAAAACATGCTTGAGGAAAGCAAGCGGATGCTGAAGCCATATTCCAATAATGCAGTGCTCCTGGAATTTGTGGCGATGATCAAAGAAAGGCTTCCCTAAGCTATGATAGACATCCACACCCACATCCTTCCTAATATCGACGATGGCTCTCAGGAGATAGATGATTCGCTTAGGCAGATTTCCGCAATGAAAGCCGGAGGGGTGCGGCGTGTGTATCTTACCTCTCATTATTTCAAGGGACATTACCAATATACACGTGCAGTGTATGACAGTAAGCTGGCACAATTAGCAGAAAAGGTTAAGGAAGCCGGGATCGGGATTGAACTGATGCCGGGCTTTGAAGTATTTCTGCAACCGGATATCCTCACTGACATCAAAGAGCATTCTCTAACCTTGGGTAACAGCCCGTATGTGCTGTTAGAGAGTGAGCTAAACGGCTTGCCCAATGACTTTTACAACAATATTTACCCACTACTACGGGCTGGTTATAAACCTATCCTTGCTCATGCAGAGCGCTATGTGAGCGTGATGCGTAAACCATCAATTGCCGAAAGCCTCAGCCATCGTAATATCTACATCCAAACAAATGCCGGAAGCCTCTTGGGGCATTATGGTGAAAAGGTTATGAAGACTGCATGGACGCTGGTAAATAATGGCTGGACGCACTTTATTGCCTCCGATGATCATGTGCGCGGAGATTACGGAGCTCTGTTTGTTGCCAGAGAACTTCTGGAAGAGCAGGTTGACCACTATACCTCAGATCTTCTCTGCCGTATATTCCCCGCTTCCATTGCCAGCGGTGAAGCCATCCCCTATCAATATGTTCATGTCCACCACAGTCGCCCCCGCCGAAACTGGTTCCAGAGGCTCTTTGCATAAATTGCTAATAACCGGCATCACGGGGCTAATCGGCTCTAATGTGCTGCGCAAGATTTTAGAGAAGCATCCGGGAATGGATATCACAGCCTTGGTTCGCCCCAAAACGCAACAAGTGAGATATGCAGAGTTTGGCGGACGAGTACGCATCGTGGAATTGGATATTGGTGATATCGCAGGACTTAGGGATTTTCTGTTCACCAATGACTTCAATACTATTATGCATATCGGTGCTTTGCGTGGGGGGAGAAAATTCCCGCGTAACGACTATCTTGCGTGTAACATCTATTCCACAGAGCAGATTGTGGAGTATTGTCTGGCTAAGAATGCACGCCTGATCTTCTGTTCCTCGGTTGGTGTGTTTGGAGCAATACCCAATGAGCTTCCTGCCAACAATCAAACGACGATGAACCCGGATAACCTTTATCATTACACAAAAATCGAAGCAGAGAGGATAATCAATCGTAGCATCTTACATGGATTACAAGCAGCCATTATCCGCCCCAGCATTACCTACGGCAAAGGAGATAAAGGCTTTCCCTATACACTCGTGAAGATGGTGCATAAGAGATATTTCCCACTTATCAATAAACGGGTGTGGATACACTTATGCCACATAGATGCACTGGTAAAGGCATTTGTATGGCTTCTGGATAACCCATGGAAGAGTGGCTTGACCCTCAACGTTGCAGATAGAGAGCCTATACAGCTTCATTCGCTGGTGGATTTCATTTCCCGCCAACTACATGGTAAGAACTACCCCAGAATTTTGATGGTGGATAGAATCTTCTTCGCATGGGGAGAGCGCATAGCCAGACTCTTCAAGAATGAACTATGGGTGTCTCGCTTTGAGTTGATCTCAAAAAGCTGGATATATAACGTACATCCATACTATGAGTTGATGGATAACGAAAAGCTCACTCCGCATTACACAATACCGGAGTTTAAGATAACCATCGAGGACTACTTAGGTAAATAATGGCAATCCCCATCATCCACGATTGGCGCAAGTATTTCACAGATCCCCATGAGGGCTTAGGCTCTTCTTACGAACGTATCATCTTGAATCAAATGCTCATGGATTATGCAGGTAAGTACGAAGTAGGTAGTGTTATTGAAGCTCCATCCTTTGGCTTCACAGGACTGAGCGGGATTAATCTGCTTGCCCTTGCGCTACAAGGTTGTAAGATAAGCTTGGAAGATCACGACACCGAGAGGATAGAACTGATTAAACAGCTTTGGAATACGCTGTCACTCCCTCTTGAGATTAATTTTAACACAGACTATCGGCACTTGGACTATCCTGATGGACATTTCGATATGGGCTACAACTTCTCGGCAATGTGGTTCACCGCAGATATAAAGCTGTTTCTCCGCGAGTTATGCCGTGTATGTAAGAAGCTTATCATCATCTGTGTGCCCAACCGAACAGGGATAGGATACCGGATGCAGATTAAGGACTACACACCAGAACTATACCCCACCTTAAAACCTCAGCACATCGATCCCAACAGCATAAGATTCATCATGCAACAGAATGGATGGATGTTATTGAAAGATAGCTTTATAGATTGCCCTCCCTGGCCTGATATCGGGATGAACAAGGAACTATTCATCGCCAAGCTGATAGGGAAACAGCCCTCCCCCAAAGCAACATCACCCAAAGAATCAATCAGTATCATGCCATACTATGAGGGCAAAGATCCCGGATTCCAAGAAAGGATGTTGCACTTTTCATGGTTGGAGCGCATTGCCCCCAACTTCTTCAAGCAGTATTGGGCTCACCACCGCTACCTCGCTTTTATCAGACCATAAGAGGTTTGCTTGCGTAAGAATAGGGTCACCCTTGCAGTTGGCAGCATATTAGGCTTGTTGTTGTTCACCGCTTGGCTATATACTAATCCAATACATGAGCTTGCCGTCCATTTCCAATCTCTGGACTTCCGTTGGGTATTACTTGCCTCCATTGCTTACCTGAGTGCATATTTCCTCCGTGCATGGCGGTGGAACTTGCTGCTACCTTTCCGCAATGCAAGCCAAGGGAGTAAACCGGGCATCTTTCGAACTTGGTTGTATGCTATGGGGGGTAACTTTGTTAACTACCTCATCCCACTCCGTTTCGGTGATGTGGTGCGTGCGTGGTTTATCAAACGTAACCATGGCACAGCACTGATGAAAGCCTTACCCTCTGTGTTTGTGGACAAAGCGTTTGACACCATAGCCATCTTGTTTATCATCATCCTCTTACCTTTCCTTGCGGTGGAGGTGAGTAGTGCCATGTATGTGCTTCTGGGCTTGTTAACCTTTGTATTTGTGGTAACCGTTATCCTGCTTCTTTCTGCTGCCTGGTACAAAGAGAGGGTTACTAAGGTTATCAAAGCCATATTCAGTTGGTTACCCTCAAAGCTTAAGACAAAGGTATATGCCGCAATTGAACTCTTTGTTAATGAATTGAACATATTCGAGCATCACCCACTACAATTGCTCTTTGCCACCGCATTGACGGCAGCAGGCATCGCCTTGGACGGCTTATACTTCTATCTGCTATTTGTCGCCTTTCATATTCCCTTTTCCTTCCCTCTGGCATTGTTTGGCTACACACTCATAAACCTGTCCTACGCTCTGCCTCAACCCCCTGCTCAGCTTGGGAGCAATGAGTGGATGATGATTATCGTATTCAGCATCGGATTTGGATTGACAAAGTCCGTTGCTTCGGCAATTATGGCTTTTGCCCATGTGCTAACCTTCTGCCTGATGAGTTTCTGGGGAATAATTGCCTTTTCCCTCTCAGGCAAAGAGGTGCTCTACAAGATTTTCAAAGGAGAAAAGATAGATGGCTAATAGCAACATAATCGGAGAGATAGAACAACTTCGCAGCATAAAAGAGCTTTTGTTATCAGAGGTGCATCGCTGCATCATCGGGCAGGACAAGGTGCTGGAAGACATCCTTATTGCAGATCGGAAGAGCGTCGTGTAGGGAAAGAGTGTAGATCTCGGTGGT
>CALDSN010000134.1 GCA_937924555.1 uncultured bacterium
ACCACCGAGATCTACACTCTTTCCCTACACGACGCTCTTCCGATCTGCTAAAAGTAATGTTCCCGGATGCCAAGATTCTGCGGATGGACTCGGATTCTGCCCGTAAGCGGGATACATACAAGCACATGTATAATCGGATGAAGAAAAAGGAAGTGGATATCCTGCTGGGTACACAAATGATATCCAAAGGCTTGGACTTCCCAGAAGTAACTTTAGTGGGGGTTATCCTTGCCGATATCAGCTTGAATGTCCCGGATTTCAGGGCTGCAGAACGCACTTTCCAGCTTTTAACCCAGGTTGCGGGAAGATCAGGTCGAGGAGCAAAAGCCGGTGAAGTTATCATCCAAACATTCAATCCAGAGCATTATGCTGTGGAAGCTGCCAGCAGGCAGGATTATCTTAGTTTTGTGAGTGAAGAGCTGTCCCATCGCCGAAACCTCTATTATCCACCCTATTATCGCTTGGCAAGAGTGCTTTTTCAGGGAACTGATTTAGAGAACATCAAACAGGATATGCGGAAGATAGAGCTTATCAAGCAAGAGATAGGCAGGGAGTTTCGCATCCCTGAGCTGCTGCTGATTGGTCCATCCCCCGCTCCATTCAGCAAGATAAGTAATAACTACCGCTATCACTTGATTATGAAGGGAATAAACCCTGCAACTATACGAAAAGCGATAGCATTGATGGAGGTGAAAGCATCATTAACTGCCGGGGTAAGTATGCAGTTCGATGTGGATCCAGTGTCCTTGATGTAACAGCTACACTTCAATTAGCGGAGTGTGATAATATTGGTTTGCCACGATCAACTTGATATCGGAGCGAATCGATTGTAGATAATCCCTCATGGTGGACTCCGCTAGATCAGGATGATTGTTTATCTCGCTTAGATGAGCAAGAATAAGGTATTTAAGCCCGGGATGCATGATGCTGGAGATTAAGCCCACTGCCTGTTCGTTGGATAGATGCCCGTGCTGACTGCGGATACGCTGTTTCAGGTGCCAATCGTAGGGACCATTCATCAACATCTCATCATCATGATTGCTTTCCAATACCAATGTGCTAACCCCCGATAGTTTCATGATGCTTAGCTTCGTAGGGTACCCCAAGTCAGTAGCAACGCCTAACTTTCTTTCCGGGTTGTTAATGGGGTAGAAACAGAAGTTACTCCCCTCCGCAGCGTCATGAGATGCGGCAAAGGCTTCCACTTGGATATCTCCGATTACAAAACTGCTCCCAGTGTGGAACAGCTCCAGCCGATCCCCGACATTACCCAATCGGTCACCACATGCTGCAAGGGTAGGACGGTTGATATAGATGGGAATCTTTAATTTACGGGAAATTGCTCCTGCACTGCGTGTGTGGTCGCTGTGTTCATGGCTGATTACCACGGCAGCAAGCTTATCGTGACTTACACCCATCTCATCCATAGCATCAAGGATGCTTCGCATACTTACGCCTGCATCAAGTAATACGGCAGTTGTTGATGTGGTAACAAGCACGCAGTTGCCCTTGCTCCCACTGGCAATTACGGAGGTGTGGAACATTATCAGGGTCTAAAAATTCTGTAATAGCGGTTGTTCAGCTTATCGAATTCTGTCCATACAGCATTGGGTGGAGCAGCATTGATTAATTGTGCAACTCCAATAGTCTGAGCGTCCAGATTATCACAAAGGTGCAACAATAAAGCTTCCAAAGTCTGGGGAAGGCGCACAGATGCCTTTTCATATTCGCCATGGTGTGCAAGAATCAAGTGACGCAGATTAAGCAGCAATTCTTCAGGGAAACCTGGGATGCGAGCCGCTGTCTCACACACTAATTGGTCAGAGAGACTTAAATGTCCCACCAGCCTGCCGATATCCGAAAACTCAATATTAGTTTTCCCTTCATATTCAGTCACCTTAGCCACATCGTGCAACAAGGCACCCGTAACAAGGAGATCATAATTGACCGGATACATTGTGGAGCAGAATTCACACAGTGCCGCCACGGATATCGTATGCTCGATTAAACCGTTCATATAGTTATGGTGCCAACCTTTTGCCGCCGGAGCATTAAGATAGCGGGTAAAGAACTCCTTGTCGTCGAATATCAGGTGTAGCAGCTTGTTAAGATGTTCCTGTTCAACTTTGTCAATAAAGCCAAAGAATCTCTCCGCAAGCACTTCGGGAGAAATCTTGCTACGAGCCATGAAATCCTCTATGTTATATTCAGAAACATCGGCAAACCTTATCTTGGTGATGGATACTTGCACCTGTCCCTTGAAGTTCACCACATTGCCTTTAATCTTTACAACATCTCCGGCATCAAACTCGTCCGAAGCCTTCTTGGCCTCTTTCCATACATTGGCAGCAATACTACCGCTACGATCTTGGAGCTTTAGGCGTAAATACTGTTCATTCTTTCCATCTCTCAGCTCTTTTTCGGCAACCAGATAGAAAGATGTTATTTCTTCTCCTACTTTCTGATGGAGTTCGGATATTGATATTTGGTTTTCCATAATACTCTACTTTATCACAGTGATTTTGTGGGTCTTCTTGTAATGATTGGGAAGTTCAGCTCGTAGGATATATAATCCTGAAGCTGGGAAAAGATGCATGGGCAGTTCTACATCATTGGTTTCAGATTGCGCCTCCCAGATACACTGCCCCTTGAGATTGAACAGCTTAAGTGTAGAAGGCTCTGTAAGTTTAACATGCATGAAAGGACATGCCCGGAGAGGATTGGGGTAAGTAAAAATGCCTAATCCCGGTGTTTGAACATCATCCGCTGAAGCTGATGATGTTAGGCTGAAGTTATTGAAGTTTGCGTAATGTACCGCTCCCCCTGATTTGTCTTGAAGCCAATAATAAATCCTGTAGCCCTGCTGTAGCTGAGCTAAGGAAACATCCACCAAGCTGATGGAGTAGCTCTTTGTTACAGTAGTACCTGCGTTCATGGTATTATTAATTGTATCTGCAAAAGCAATCCATTTATCCAGCACATAACGAGGATTACCGGAGATGTTAAACAGCTTAAACAGACCGACAAAAAGACGGGAGTTAGTTACAGGATTTAGGGTTGAGGTGGTGTATAGTATTGTATTGGCATTGCTGAGTTGAATTTGAACCGAGAGGTTCTCACCATCGACAGCTTCTTCCAGTAAGCAGGAAGAACTGCTGATGAAGCTTCGTTTCTGCTGCGCAGAACTGATGGCATTTTGATAGCGTGGTAAATAATCCGCTGAGTTGAAGCCAATGATGTGGTTTACACCCAGAATGGCAGTGAAAGGATTTGCGTTAATCCCATACCAAGAATGCCTCTGATACGCTGCCAGATTTGATAACGAATCTGAAAGATTCGGGTAATATATTAAACTGTGAACCCCATTCTGGGGATAACTGTCCTGTATGCCGCAAATGGTGTTGGTGGAGCTGTATCTGAGAAAGCTCTCGACTGGAATTACAGGATTTCCATAAGCATATACCGGATAATATCTGCTAATAGTGTTATTAACCAAAGTGGTGTCGGACTCAACCATAGAACTGGATAGAGTTGCCTGTACTCTAATCTGCATACCGTTTGTGGGAAGATCAATACTGAAATCATGATATCCAGGAGCTGGAACATCTAACAGGCTGTTTGGCATGATTAGTTCGCTGATGGGTATGGTATGCTCGAAGCTGTAGTCCGAAGTGGGAGAACTAATCTGAACAAGGATTTGGGCATCGGAGATAACCATATCGGAGTGATTGTAGATGCTGAAAATTGGCTTAACCGATTGTCGGGGTAATAACTGTCCGCTAAGATCAAAGCTGACAAGCTGTAAATCGGGAGTATCAAGGTTGAAGCTGCCAATTAACCCAAAAAGAAGCTCATTACTGAAACCGGCTTGAGCAAAGCTCTGAAAATATGGATTCACTGCGTTTGAATTAAGGTAAAAGCTGTGCAACCCTCCGCCGGAAGATGCGCTCACAAAGCGATTTGCCAGATTTGTAGCATAATCAACAACTAACCAGATGGTTTCAGCTTGGACAGATACGGGAAAACTGATATCCAGTAGATTTGTGCGGACAGCAACTTTGGCAGAAGTGATCAGTTGCGAAGGAAGTGAGGCAACCTCACTATAAAGAGATACGTTTACTGAGTCGCCAATAATGGGAAAGTATAACCGAGCCTTCTGAATATTAAAACTGCAGTGTGTTACACCGGAATATGCTGTTCTGAAATCGAAGCGAACAGCCCACTTATTAGAGCCATACATATGGAAATCATCGGTTCCCGTGCTGTGGGAGAAATAATACTCTTTCGAATCTTGAGGGAGAACCACCTCTCCGGTGGCTGGGATTGATTCCAGAACAATCCCTCCCAGAAAAAGCGGGGCTAGCATCAAGGATATCAGCAATAACCCAGCAAGCTTACTCCAAGTCATAAGATGCCTCTTTTAATCATCTCTCTGGCACTGTCCAAATCTCGGTTCATCGCAGCAATGAGTTCCTCCACACTTGCGAACTTAATCTCTTGCCTTAGATATCTATGTAGCTCCAGTTCCATAGGGGCATTGTATATGTCCCCGGTGAAATCCAGGAGAAAGGTCTCTATCTCTATAACACCACTGTGTTTCACGGTGGGACTACTACCGATATTTGTCAATCCAAAATATGATTTGCCATCCACATATGCCTTGCTTAAATAGATCCCGTCAGCAGGAATGAGCTGATGAGGATTGCTTAGGATCAAGTTAGCAGTTGGGAATCCGAAACTCTCGCCCTTTCCGATACCGTGACCAACTTCACCGAAAAGCCTGTATGGCTTTGCCAAAAGCTTGTTTGCCGTATCGATATCTCCTTTCAATAACAAGTTCCGGATCATACTACTGCTTACAGGGTCACCGTTATATAGTAATGGCTGAACATACTCCACCTCATAGCAATATTGATGTCTATATTGTTTAAGAAAGTGGTAATCACCCTTCCTTTGATACCCAAAGTGAGAATCATAGCCCACGATAATCAGCTCCGGGTTCCATACGGGCATGATGTAATCTCGAAGAAAGCTATTGGCAGTTATCTTAGCAAAATCAACATTGAAACTAAGGAGTTCCACTTCGTCAATACCCAGATTATGAAGCTGTCTCTTTTTATATTCAGCCGGACAGAGTACTTTAGGCAATGGATGAGCTTCTAGGATAAACGCAGGATGATCAGTATAACTGAGAACAACACTACGTGATCCCCTTTGTTTGGCAAAATCCACCAGCACACTAAGAAGTTTGTGGTGCCCTAAATGAACCCCGTCGAAGTTGCCAATCGTAAGGATACTTCTTTCTTTCATACCAATACAATATGCGGATGCACTATATTATTCTGGATCAGTCCGATAGCCACAGGTTGATTCATGTTATTGTAAAGGACTACCTCAGAGTTGCTACATCCAGTAGGCGTTGATACTACCAAGTCCATACCATGCTTCACCTTTTTTACCGCTTCATCAGTAAGAACTTGTGAAGGATAAGCACTAAGCGCTTTCTGGGGAGAAAGTATATACTGCTGCCAATTATCCTCGGTGAGAACTCTAAGTTCCACTGCATCTTCCAGGGTAATGTTACCTATTGCCTCTCTACGAAGTTGTACTGTATGCCCAATGGTACCAAGATTTAATGCCAGCCATTCACTTAAGCTTCTAATGTAAGTACCCTTGGAGACTGTGCACCTGTAACTCAGTTTGTAGTCTGCGTCAAACATGCTCTCAGGGTTGTTGGATAACACCTGGAAGGATAGGATGGAGACAGGTCGAAGCGGAATACTCACTTCAATTCCTGCCCTTGCAAGATTGTAAGCCCTATTCCCATTGATCTTCACAGCAGAATAGGCTGGGACGGGTAGTTCTTTAAGGCATAGGGCTAAGGTCTCCAGTTCCTTGGTGCTGATCCTTGGCTCAGGTACAGGTGAAATGCTGGAGACTTCCGCTTCAGTATCTCCTGTAACAGTAGCTTTACCAAGTTTAATAGTCGCAGAGTATGTCTTAGATTCCTGCTCCACAAACTGAGCCAGCCTGGTAAATGAACCTATACAACACACTAACAACCCAGTGGCAAAAGGATCCAGAGTCCCACAGTGCCCAATCTTTCGGATATGGGTTAACTTGCGCAATCTGCGAATCACATCGAAGGAACTTATCCCGGCAGGTTTGTCTATTGCAATGAAGCCAGCAAACTCGTTACTATTAATCGCCCATCTCCTCAAGTGCTTGGGAGAAATCCTGCAGGATCATGTTTGTAATATCCTCCAAGCTCCCGTTCACTGTACATCCTGAAGCCTGACGGTGTCCGCCACCGCCATAACGGACAGCTATCTTGTTTACATCAAGCTTGACAGACCGAAGACTGAGCTTATATAGCATTGGGGCGTCCTCTCTGAGGTAGATAATGGCATCTATGCCTTTCACCCCTTGTACCCATCTGGTTATGTTCATCACACTATCAGGATTAAGCTTGTTCCGCTGCATCATTTCCAGAGTTGAGTGCATAGTAAGTACTTTGTTGTTGAGGTGCAACTCTATTGTAGATAATGTTTCACCCACATACTTCATCTCTTCTGCAGCGTGGTTCAGAAAGAACTCTTTATACAGCTCATTGGGCTTGATACCTAAGTTACACAGCTCTGCTGAAAGCTGGTAAACAGCCCTATCAGTATTGGCGTTAGCAAAGTTATTTGTGTCGTTTAGTATCGTAGTATAGAGGCAATTACCGATGTGCAATCTGTCTTCTGCATCCATCATAGCGATGTGTTCTTTAAATATGGCATATATGATTGCCCCCACCGAGACATAGGACGAATCTATCAAACTTGTTTCAGCAAGGATAGGATTATGCTCCACCACATGGTGATCCAACAACACATTCCTTTTTGATATCTTTATAAGTTCCTCCCGTTCTCCTAGCCGATCTCTACTATTGCAATCAAGTATGAACATCAGATCCAGAGCTGTTTCTTGCCCAGGATGATACTGCTCCACATGGCAACTTTTCATTAAATAGTCATACCTCGACAGGTCATCATCATCTGTAAATATGATACTGTCTTTCCCATATCTCAGGATGATTCGTTGCAGCGCTAAGGCAGCACAGAATCCATCCCCATCGGGGTTCACATGAGTGATAATGGCAATCCTATTCGCTCTATCTACGCTAGTAAGCAGGTTCCTTGCCAGATTGATCATCTATACCTCACCAAACAATAATCGCCGCATCGGGCGATTATTGAATATACCGTTGTTCTGTTTCGGATTTTCCCAAGATTCAAAGACTAATCTTCTTCATCCTCATCGTCTTCGAAATCTTCATAATCATCTTCATCTTCATCGAAGTCGAAATAATCATCATCATCAAGGTAATCATCAATGTCAATATCCGGGTCATAGTCTGCATCGTCGTTGTAATCATCTTTCAATGATGCGAGTAGAGCATCCATCTTCTCTGCACGATCCTCTGTTTCATCGTAGAAGAAGGTTAATTCCGGAATGGTTCTCATAAGTTGTGCTCCTGCAATTTGTTTTTTTAGAAAGCCAGACGACTTGATAAGCAATTCTTTGATCTTATTATGGCTGGCTGGGTTGTTGTAATGTGAAAAATATAATTTGGCATAACGAAGGTCCTTTGCCAAAACGACCTCCGTTATCTGCACCCATTCAAGTTTTGGGTCATTGAGCTTCTGCGATAACGTGATATTGAATATCTTCTTTAACTCTTCTTGGAGCCTGGGTATGCGATATGACTTCATTGTAGTTTTTTACTTACCTGTTGAATAGTGAAGGCTTCTATCACATCACCTTCTTTTATATCAGAGAACGATTCTAAAGACAGACCGCAATCCGATCCGGCACGAACTTCTTTAACATCATCAGAATAATGCTTAAGCGATGACAGGTTATCTTCAATAATCATCACATCATTACGATAAAGCCTGATCTTGCACTTAGATTGAATAACGCCTCTATCCACCTGACATCCGGCAATGGTGCCAAGCTTCTTGATCTTGAATACTTGCTTCACAGTAGCCGAGCCAATAACAGTCTCTTCAAATTCCGGCTTCAGCATACCTTCAAGTGAGTTGCGGATATCATCAATTGCATCATAGATAACTTGATACAGTTTTATCTCCACTCCCTCGTCATCGGCAAGCTTCTTTGCAAGCTGACTGGCACGAACATGGAACCCGATAATAATAGCATCCGAAGCAGAGGCAAGGGACACGTCAGCTTCATTAATGCCACCAACACTTTTATGAATGATGTTAACACTCACTTCACTGTTTGAAACCTTCTGGAATGAATCAGCCAATGCTTCAGCAGAACCGTCGGTGTCGGTCTTGAGGATTATGTTAAGAACATTGACCTGATCTTCCTTGATACGAGCGAAAATGTTTTGTAAGGATGATTTGTTCTGATACTTCTCTCTTTCAAGACGTATCTGTTGTCGCTCGGTGCTGATGCTTCGGGCTGTTTTTTCGCTGTCCACTTGGTTCAGCATATCACCCGCTTTGGGTGTATCGGATAAGCCGTAAATCCTCGCAACATCAGAGGGATATAGCACTTTAATCTCTCCCCCACGTTCATTTTCCATTTTTCTAATTCTACCATGCACCGCACCACATACAACTATATCTCCACGGCTGAGAGTACCCTCTCGCATAAGAATAGTTGCTGCTGCACCCATACGGGGGTCTTTTTGTGATTCAATCACGATGGCAGCACCGGGCACCTGCGTCTTAGCTTTCAACTCCAACATTTCAGCCGTGAGCAAAATCACCTCGATGAGGTTCAATATGCCTTCCCCGGTTACAACAGAGGTTTTACACCACGGGACATCACCGCCATACTGCTCAAGGTACACTCCCATTTCCAGTAATTGGGCAATGGTCCTATCAATATTGGCACCTGGAAGGTCTATTTTATTAATGGCAATTATCAAGGCAACACCTGCTGCTCTAGCATGGTCAATTGCTTCCTTAGTCTGTGGTTTAACCCCTTCAGTTGCGGCAACTACAATCACCGCAATATCGGTTACATTGGCACCACGGGCACGCATGGCAGTGAATGCTTCATGTCCGGGAGTATCAAGAAAGGTTATCTTGTGTTTATTAAGCTCAATCTGATACGCACCTATATGCTGGGTGATCCCTCCGGATTCGCCTGCCACAATATTTGCATTGCGGATGTAATCCAGAATGGAGGTTTTACCATGATCCACATGCCCCATAATGGTTACGACAGGGGGTCTGGTCTCATCTTCCACATCAGTATATAATTCGCGTTCTTTATCGATGATATCCACGCCATACTCATCTTCAAAGCGGAACTCCACTTTGAACTCATCGCAGATCATTTCCAAAGAGTCTTTATCCAAGCGTTGATTCATAGTCACCAATTGTCCCATCATAAAGAACTTGGAGATTATCTCGGAGGCAGAGACATTCATTATCTTCGCCAATTCACTTACTGAGGTATATTCGCGGATTACTATTTCACTCCCATGATCCACAACGCTTTGTGCTTCACGGTGGTATTTCTTTCTCTTAGATGTCTTCTGCAGGGTCTTCTTAATATTTCTGGAGATAGCGGCTTCGTCTATCTCTACAGGCTCTGGAATGCTCTGCTTGGTCTTTTTTGTACTGGTTATAAGGGCTTTTTTGTGCTTACTCTTGTCGCCAAGCTCTTCATGGTTCACTTTCACCTTACCAAATTGCTTCTGTTCTATCGGCTTCTTAAGCTCGGTAGAAGGTGGAACCACAGGCTTGAGAGGAGGTGCCACATCCGGGCGTTTACGATAATCTGGCTGTGGTCTGCGTGTATCAGGTCTTGGTTGTGTACCTTGCCCAGGTCTGTATGATTGTTGTCCGGGACCATTATACCTATTTTGTGAACCTGTCTGTTGGGTAGGATTATTCTGCCGTGGAGGCGGCACAGCTTGTTGATACGGGGTTCTACGGGTGGTAAAATCAGGCTTTTTATCAAGAAATGACTTCGGTTTCTCCACTTCGGGGGTTACAACTGGTTCCGGTGAAGGTTCTGGTTCGCTCACCAATTGAGGCTTTGCTTCCGGAGCTTGAACTTCTTCCTCATGCTGAGGTACAATAATCGGAACAGCTTTCTCCAAAGGAGCTTTCACTTCCTGTGGTTCAGCTTCTGGCTCTTCGATTACGGTCATTACTTCCGGTTTGGCTTTTGCTGCCTGACGCATCTCAACAAGGCGTTTACGGTCGCGTTCGGCACGCTTTTCAGCATCAATTTGTTCATTATATTTCATACGGATTTTATCCGCAACTTCTGCCTCAATAAAGCTCATGTGGCTTTTCACATTCACACCCAAATCTGCTAGGTGCTTCTTTAATGCCATTGTGCTTATCTTCAGCTCTTTAGCAAGGTCATGAACACGTATCTGCAAAGCTTCCTCCACTATGCTTCCGCCAACCAGTATTCCTGTATCTTGGCGGCAAAGTTCTTATCGCTAATCCCAAAGACTCCCGTTATCGGCAATCCCAAGGCGTCGCTTATCTCTTTCTGTTTTCCAGTTGTTATTACTTTAACCGGGGACGGACTGTTCTCATTCGCCCTAAGTATCATGTTTTGGGTGCGGATAGAAGTATCTTCCGCGACCACAAGTAGCAGCACGATATGTCTATTTAAACCGCGCACGCAAGCATCCAGCCCGGAAATAACTTTCCCGGCTTTGCGTGCAAACTGCATCAGATTCAATATCTTGCTGTTCATTTTCGTGCTGTTTTATGTCTCTTCATTGCCCGCTTCTGCCATTTCTCCAATCCGGAAAAACACTCCGCTGAGGGGCAAAGATAATACTTGCGAACCTGGATAAGTCGTTGTAAATCAAACACGATTCCACAATTCACGATATGGAAATTTAGCAGCCCTTTCTGGTCAACCTTTTTTTTGCACACTACACAAGTGCGGATTGCTACATGGTTGGCATGGCTGCTGCTATTCGGCATTAGAAATACTTCGCTGCTTCTTTCAAACGCTCAGCTGTCTTCTGGCCAAGCCCGTCAAGGTTACAAAGTTCGTCCACGGATGCCATGAATACATCCTGAACACTTGTGTAGCCGGCATTGCGGAGAGATTCGGCAATCTTGGGCGTAACACCATCCAGCTCTGTAACAT
>CALDSN010000135.1 GCA_937924555.1 uncultured bacterium
CATATAACATTACAGGGGCAAACCCAGAGCGGAGTCACTATAAGCAATGATCCTGATTTCGAGCTTCCTGCGATAACATTATCAGGGAATGAGATCAACAATCAAGATAGAATCTCCAATATTACCTTCCAAAATTGTGATTTACTTGGGCTTGGTGGTAAGCGGGGGGCAGCTATAGAACTGGGGTTCGGGGCAGCACCAATGATTACGAATTGCACATTTGATGGTAATTGCGTAGGCAATACCAGTATCTCTGAGTTACAAACTGGTGTTGGAGTAGGCGGTGCAGTATTTATAAGCGGTCGCAGAAGCTCTCAAGTCTTTAGCCCAAAATTTATCAACTGCATTTTTACCAATAACTACACACTTGAGGGGAATGGAGGAGGGGCAGTTGCGCTTTATGGGCGAGCACAGTTTTCTGGATGTGAGTTTACAAACAACAAGTCTATGGATCCTGATGGTATAGAGATTCCACGAGGTACAGATCATGGTGGGGCTGTGCTTATTTATATGTCGGATCATCAGGGAGATATCGAGTTTAATAATTGCCTGTTTAACAACAATAGAGGCAGTTGCGAAGCAGATGATGTATTTGTAGCAAATACTGATAGACTAAGCTCGCTAAGCTTTAACAATTGTACCTTTACAGCAGATAATCCTCCTTATAATGAAGCTAAGCCGGCTATCAAGTTCTTGACCGAAGCTGGCACTTATTCAGATAATATGCACGCTCAGGTGGCTTTTACCTACAACAAATTCCTCTCATCCCACAAGGGTGCTGTTTATTTCTGTGATTATTATGGGAAGAACCGCTTAACCTTCACTGGAAATGTGGTTGCTAATAACATGAATGATGGCTATGGTTTGTACCTGTGGTATCCCGATGATTCAAGCCCGGTAAGTACGGACTGCATAACACTTAGCAACAACACGTTTTCAAACATAAACGGAAGCGGGATAATCCTTTACCAATGTCCTCTCACTACTATAAACAATACTATATTTGAGAACTGTAGCAGTAATGGTGTAAGCTGGGGGGGGTATGATCAAGAGAATCCGCATTGGGCAGGCAGAGGCTTAACCCTGAATAATTGTTTATTCAGCTTATCTTACCCTCGTTATGATACTGGAGGCAGCGTAGGTTCCCCGTTAACAGAGAATGCTGTTGATAGTGTGCAGAATATGCATCTGGATAATTTTTACAAACCAATTTGGAATAGCTCTACTATATCGCCATGCATTGATGCCGGAATAGGTGCCAATGATCCGGATACAACTCCTCCTGATATTGGTGCTCGCAGAGCAGATACACACAGAGATTGGGAATATACCTTTGAAACCCAAGTGGATCACGAAAGATGGTATTGGGTAAGCTACCCCGTGCTAAACACCAGAACCAACGGTATGTTGCAAGCGAGTGAGTTCTTTAAGGAATTGCTTGTTAAGTATCAAGATGATAACAGCTTCTGGCATCCTACTTATCTTGATGAGATCACTTGGGTTGTGGGGGGTGATCCCGATCCGGTACATTTGCAATGGTTAGACTTAGATTGGTCACCAAATCAATACACTCATAACGTCAGCAGTCCCCAAGGCTATAAGATTAAGCTGCTCAATGATACTCCTAATACTGTAACTCTGAGAGAAAGCGGATTCAAAACACTTGATACCATGCAATTCCACATTTATGCTGATGTGGAAAACTGGATTGGCTATTTTAAGGAGGGTGCCCAACCCCCCCAACAAGCTTTCAGTAGCATATGGGATGACATTGAGCTTATCAAAGCCAAGAACTGGGGTTTACAACGAGACCCATCCACAGGGTTACTAATCGGCAAGTCGGGGGTGTTAAACTATGGAGATATGGTAATAGTGGTTACCAATAATGAGCATGACTTCCGGTGGGCTAATGGAAACGTTGTCCCTCCACACACCAAGCAACCAACAAAAAGCTTCACTTTCGATGAAAAGCAAGATTACGTCCCAGTGTATGTAAGCCTTCCTGATAGCTTGGTTGGTACAGTTAAGGAAGTTGGTTTGTATGTCGATGGAGTTTGCAAGGGTGCAGTGGTGGTTGAAGATAGCTTGGAGCAGATATCGGCTTATGTGGATAGTGCTTCGGAGCTAAGCCAAGGCAACGTGGAATTTGTGTTTAGCTACGAAGAAAGTAAAAGCCATGCCGGTGGGCTGGCATCCATAAGCTTGAATTCAAGTAGAACCCAGGTAAAACAAAGCATTACTGCCAACAAGTATACATACTTCGAAGTAAGTTTCACTGAGGAAGATATGATAAACGTGGTTCCGCTGGAGTATAATCTGGGGCAGAACTATCCCAATCCCTTTAATCCCAGCACCACCTTGTCTTATACTTTGCCGGGATCTGCAAGTGTTCATCTTGATATCTATAACCTAAAAGGACAATTGGTGAAAACCTTGGTTGATTCTACCCTAGAAGCCGGACATCACAGCGCAGTATGGAATGGAAAGGATATGAATAATCGCAATGTAGCCAGTGGTGTGTATCTATACCGTTTGAGTTGCCCAGATAAGACCATCACGAAGAAAATGCTACTAATGAAATAGGTGATTAATGCGGGGAGTTAACCCCTCCCCGCGAAATATTGAGGAACAATGAAACTGATAGATACCTTGTTAATCCTTGCCTTGTTGTTACCATGTGTTGGTAGTGCTATCATCCGAACGGTTATACAAGATGGCAGCGGTGAGTACACTGCTGTTCAGTCTGCATTGGATGCTGCCCAACCGGGTGATACGGTATTGGTTCATCCAGGCAGATACTACGAAAACCTGGTTATAAGCACTAACAACGTCAGCTTGATTAGCTTGGAAGCGGTTACTGATGATCCGATGTATATTGATACGACAGTCATAGACGGCAATAGCACGGGAAGGTGCATTAGAATTATTCAGAATATTCACAATTCGTATATCCGAGGCTTCACGTTATTGAATGGGTTTTCTACCGGAGGAGGGGGAGGTATTGCGCTTCCTACTAACACCATATCAATTTTGAAAAATCTAAACATCCATAACAACACTTCTGCACTTGGTGGTGGGATTAATATAGGTGCAGCCACTGTCACTCTATCCGGTGTACAGGTTCATGAAAATTACGCTTTACATCTTGGTGGAGGTTTGTACGCCGCTGCTGGGGGGGGGTATTTAAACACGATAACCTTCGATCCCATCAACCGCTGCTCTATCTACAACAATCGTTCAGGTTCGGGTCAGGATATCTTCATTCAGGACGCTTCCAGTGACCAAAGCATATATCTGCAAACATTTTCTGTAGATAATCCCACCAGCTATTATGCGATATTCAAAACGCAAAACAATGCAGATTACCACATGAATATTGACATTCTGAATGCCCACCATCAGGAGATAAATAGTGATATATACATATCTCCCGATGGGGATGATGGCAACGATGGGCTTAGCCCTGCCAGCCCCTTAAAAACAATTCACGAAGGCATCTACCGGATTGCTGCGGATAGCCTGAACCAAAAGACTGTACATCTCATGCCGGGGACATACTCCCGCACAGCTAACAATCAGGTGTTTCCTATTGCGCTGAAGAGTTGGGTTATAGTGCAGGGAAGTGGGATGGAAAACACTTTGGTTGTCGGAGAGCCCCACCCACAGATTCCTGTCAGTTACGGATCAGCCGATATTGTGTTCAAGACCTATATTGAGCCTGTTCTATCACTGTCAGACTTTTCTATCACAACTATGGGAGTAACTAATGGTAATGCGATATTAGGCGTGTGGGATGGTAGCATGAATCTAAGAAATATCTGGATTCACGATGTGAACCCTGACTACTTTCCTTCTGTGCTATTATGGCATAATAGCGATCGTGATGTTGTTTGGGATAATGTCATTATAGAGAATGAGATTACTCCTGATGGTTTAGTTAATATTGAAGGGAGTGTTGCGGGCAGATTCACTAATTGTGTATTTAGGAATGCAACTTCTACTTACTCCTCTACTTCAGTTTGGGCATATCCTATAGTGCAATTTCGAGGAGATAAAAACCTCACATTTGAAAACTGCGAATTCAGCAACTTAACCATGAGTGATGACAATTCTATCGCAATTGGAATCGGCGGAGTCCAGTATCCTCAACAGCAGAACAACTTCAGTTTTATTAATTGTCTCTTCAGTAACAATACCTCTCAGGGAGGGATAATGGGGGTTAGCTCCAAAAATAACCCAAACATTAGCTTCACGAATTGCACTTTTGCCGGAAATGTAAGCGACACCTATACTCTAGCGACAAATGGTAATGTTAGTATCACCAACACCATCTTCGATAATGATAGCCCATATCAGATACAGGTTGTTCCACAGACATTAACCGGTGAGACAACAACGATGAATATTGGCTACTCTAATATCAAAGACGGGATAGCGGGCATACAGCAAGCTTCTGGGAACATCATAAACTTCCACTCCACCAGTATTGATAGTAATCCACTCTTTTTCGGTGGAGACGACATTCACGACCCACAATATTACAGCCTTTCTTCCGGCTCTCCGTGCATTAATACCGGAACACCGGATACTTCGGGCTTGAGCCTGTTGCCTTATGACCTTGCGGGGAACATGCGCATCTGGAACAATGTGATAGATATGGGATGCTACGAGTTTGGTGCTCCGCCTGTAGGGAATGACGATCCCGTGGTTCCTCAGCCAAGCGGGGCAATCTTTGCCAGCAACTACCCCAATCCCTTTAACCCCGAGACCAATATCAGCTTCTTCCTGCCGGAAGCGGGCAACACCGAGCTGTGCATCTATAACCTGAAAGGGCAGGTAGTGCGCAGATTGATAAGCTCCCCCTTGGGAGCAGGCACGCACCGGGTGCTGTGGGATGGCAAAGATGAAAGCAACAGCCCTGTTGCCAGCGGGATGTATCTCTACCGGGTGCAGTGCGGTAAACATCAGTTCTGTGGCAAGATGGTATTGGCGAAGTAAAGCATGCTTGGGGCAGACACACAGGGAAAGCCCTACCCGTCTTAACCAGTTATCAATAAACTGCACATCCAAGGTGGGTGCAGCCCGTTGTACGCTCTTTCTCCCTTTTCCTCTTCCTTAGCTCCTCTTATATAACCCAACACATCGCAACATAGCCTTGTTAGTAATTGAGAGGGAATTAGCTAAAGAAAGCTATTGACAGATTTAGGCAGATAAATTCTGATGGCACAATAATGTAAATGCGCGTAGTGCGCATAGCACAAGCTCCATATTTTGCAGGGGCTTATAGTTCTTTAGGAGGAACAATGTTATCCTTTAACCGGGATACTCAGAACGAGTATCGCAGTGGTTTGGGAGTTATCCCGACCCGCAATTTAACACAAACTTACAGCAGTTTGTCTTCCTACTTTGGTAGCGGAGCTGTGTGCTCCTGCGTTTACCATTTTGGCGGGCAGATTGCCACAACCAGTGGAGGTTCCAGTGAGTAACCACGACAATCGTATCCGGATCAAATTGAAAGCATACGACCATCGTCTCTTGGATCAATCTGTAGCTGAGATCGTGAAATCTACTCGCAACACCGGTGCCAAAGTAATCGGACCCATTCCTTTGCCGACCGACCGTTCCGTTTATACGATTTTGCGTTCCCCTCACTCGGATAAGAAGAGTCAGGATCAGTTCCAGATGCTTGTTCATAAGCGTTTAATTGATATCGTGAACCCAACTCAGCAGACCACTAACGCTCTTAAGAAGCTTAGTTTGCCTGCCGGTGTTCATGTTGAGATCAAGGCAAACACGAGGAGCTAAGCATGATCGGATTAATCGGAAAGAAAATTGGCATGACACAGATATTCGACCCCAGTGGCAAGGTTATCCCCGTAACGGTGATAAAAGCCGGGCCCTGCAAAGTTATCTGTAAGCGTACCGAAGCCGAGAATGGCTATGAAGCATTGCAGCTTGGATACGAAGTTATCCCCGAGCGCAAGGTGACCAAGCCGTTATTAGGTCATTTTAAGAAGTTTAATAGCGAATTGTATCGCTATATTAGAGAATTCCGTCCTTCCTATGGACAGGAGATAACAGAGATCAACATCGGTGATGTGTTAAAAGCCGATATGTTCGAAGAAAACGAGCCTGTAAGTGTCTCCTCAAAGTCCAAGGGTAGAGGCTATACCGGTGTGATGAAGCGTCATGGTTTTGGCGGTTTCATATCCACACACGGCAGCCATGAATCCTTCCGTGGTGGTGGATCAATTGGTCAGTGCGCCCAGCCTTCCCGCGTTTTCAAAGGCGTGAAGATGGCAGGTCAGCATGGCAATGCAAGGGTTACCGTGCGTCACCTAACCGTAGTGAAAGTGGATGCCGAAAATGGACTGATCATGATTAAGGGCGCCGTACCCGGTCACCGTAATTCATTGGTCACCATTCATAAGGAACAATAGGTGGTAACAGATGGTAACAGCTAAGAAATATAATGTCAACGGCGAACTGATTGGTGAAGTTAATCTTCCTGCCAGTGTGTTTGATGTTGATGTCAATTCCCCTAAGGTTCTGCTGCACGAAGTGATCACCATGTACATGGGCAATCAGCGTCAAGGTACTGTGCAGAAGAAGAATCGCAGCATGACAGCCGGTAGCACCAAGAAGCTTTTCAAGCAGAAAGGCACCGGTAACGCCCGTGTTGGTACCCGCCGTTCTCCCGTTCGCGTTCACGGTGGTAAAGCATTCGCCATCTACCCGAAGGATTGGTATAAGAACATCCCCCGCACCAAGAAGCGCATGGCTTTGAAAGTAGCCTTGACCGATCGTGCCCGTGATGGTCGCATCCTTATCGTGGACAGCATGGTTTTGGACAAGCCCAACACCAAGTTTGCCAAAGAACTTATTGCCAAGATTACTCCCGAAAGAGGACGCAAACTGGTGATAACCGATGGACACCACCTGCCCACCGTTAAAAGCTTCACCAACCTTCCCGATGTGATGACAGACCGTGCTGACAGTTTACATGCCTATGAAATTCTGAAGAGCAGCTATATCATCATGACCGGGGACGCCCTGAGAAAAGTGGAGGAGGTATTCAGCTCATGATACACCCGCGTAATATCCTCATCAGCCCGATAATCACCGAGAAGAGCGGTAACCAGGTTCAGACATTGAACACTTACAGCTTCAAGGTGAGCATCAATGCTAATAAGATAGAGATCAAACATGCCATCGAACGCATCTTTGCCGTGAAAGTGCTTTCGGTTAATACCATCCGTATGATGGGAAAGCCAAAACGCTTGGGTAAATACAGCGGTAAGCGTCCTGATTGGAAGAAGGCTATAGTCACACTTCGCAGCGGCGACAAGATTGCCGATTTCGAAGTATAAAGAGGTGAAGAATGGGAATTAAGAAATATAAACCAACCACCCCGTCCATGCGCTTCCGCTCCGGTTATACCTTTGATGAGATAACAACTTCCAGTCCGGAAAAATCTCTGCTTAAAGCAGTTCGCAAGACCGGTGGTCGCAATAACAATGGTAGAATCACTTGCCGTCACATCGGTGGTGGTCATCGTCGCCATTATCGCATTATAGATTTCAAGCGCGACAAAGCCGGTATCCCGGCGAAAGTTGCCACCATAGAATATGATCCCAACCGCACAGCCCGCATCGCCTTGCTGCACTATGTTGACGGCGAGAAACGTTATATCATCGCTCCTGATGGTTTAACCGTGGGTGCCAAAGTGATGAGCGGTCCCGATGCCGAAATCGCTATTGGTAACGCCATTCCTTTGGAAAAGATTCCTTTGGGAAGCGTGGTTCACAACATCGAGCTTAAGAAAGGTAAGGGCGGTCAGATTGCCCGCAGTGCCGGAACTTATGGTCAGGTTGTAGCCAAAGACGGTGATTATGTTCACGTGAAGATGCCCTCAAATGATGTGCATTTAATCCGCAAAGAATGTCTCGCTACTATGGGTCAGGTAAGCAATCCGGATCACTCACTGGTTCAGATTGGTAAAGCCGGACGCAATCGTTGGAAAGGTATCCGCCCCACAGTTCGTGGTGTGGCTATGAACCCTGTGGATCACCCCATGGGTGGTGGTGAAGGTAAGACCTCCGGTGGTGGACATCCTGTTTCACCTTGGGGTAAGCCTGCCAAGGGTGGCAAGACCCGTAAAACCCGCAAGTATTCCGATAAGTATATCGTGAAAGCGGTTAAAAAGAGATAGTGTGAGGATATAATAATGGCACGTTCAGTAAAAAAAGGTCCCTTTGTTGACGATCACTTGATGAAGAAAGTGGTGGTATTGGATGCCGAGAGCAAGAAGAGTGTTATTAAAACTTGGTCTCGTCGTTCCGTGATACTTCCGTCCTTCATCGGGCACACCTTCTCAGTGCATAACGGGCACAAGTTTGTTCCTGTATATGTTACGGAAAACATGGTTGGTCACAAGCTGGGTGAGTTCTCTCCCACACGTACCTACCGTGGACACAAAGAGAAGAAGAAAAAGGGTAAATAGGAGAGAGAAGAATAATGGAAGCAACCGCTAAACTTCGCTTCGCCCGTGGTTCCGCCCGTAAAGCCCGTTTGGTGCTGGATACAATCCGTTACAAGCGTGTAACAGAGGCCCAGCATCTGCTGAAGTTTTCACGTCGCAGAGCAGCAACTCATATATATAAGTTATTGGCATCCGCTATAGCCAACGCACAGGTTAAGGACCCAAAGGTTGATCTTAATCAGATGTTCGTTACCCAGGCCATGGCAGATGAAGGCCCACAAATGAAACGGTTTATGCCCAGAGCTCAGGGAAGAGCCTTTATGATAAGAAAACAGACTTGTCATATTTCCCTTGAGATTCAAACCATAGAGTAGGAGGAAAACTTGGGACAAAAAATACACCCCGTCCTATACCGTCTTGGTGTTAATAAAGACACCGATTCCATCTGGTTTGCTCAGGGAACTTCTTATGTGGATTTCCTCCAGGAAGATATCAAAGTCCGGAGTTACATCCATAAGAGACTTTCAGCCAAGATGGTTTCTAAAGTAAAGATCTCTCGCAAGACCAACTCGATAGTAATTGATATTCACACCGCCCGTCCCGGATTGGTGATTGGTAAGAAAGGTGAGGATATCGAGAAGCTTCGTAACGAGTTGAATGTATTAATCAATAAGAATCGCCCCAATCCGATCGTGGTTTCAATCAACATTGAACAGATCGATAAAATGTGGCTTGATGCGCGTTTAGTTGGACTGGAAATTGGTCGTCAATTAGAAGAGCGCGTTAGTTTTCGCCGTGCCATGAAGATGGCTATTCGTAACGTTATAAAAGAAGGCGCACAAGGCGTCAAAGTTCAGGTCTCAGGTCGTTTAGGCGGTGCCGAGATTGCACGTTCCGAACGCTACAAACAAGGCAGAACCCCCCTTCATACCCTTCGTGCTGATATCGATTATGCCCATGTGGAAGCAAATACTACATATGGTGTTATCGGCATTAAAGTTTGGGTATATAAGGGTGATATCTTAGGTCATTAGGAGATAGAGGAATGTTAGCCCCAAAAAAAGTAAGACATCGGAAAATGATGAAGGGCAAGAGATCCGGACTGTCCTGGACCGGATGCAACGTTTCCTTTGGTGATTATGGATTAATCGCTCTTGAGGATGCCTTCATCTCCAGTCGCCAGATCGAAGCTGCCCGTATAGCCATAACCCGTCACATGAAGCGTTTGGGAAAAGTATGGATTCGCATATTCCCGGATAAGCCAATCACCTCAAAGCCAGCCGAAACCCGTATGGGTAAGGGTAAGGGTGCTCCGGAGTACTGGGTTGCCGTGGTTCGTCCCGGTAGAGTGCTCTTTGAGATTGAAGGTGTGGATGTAAAGATAGCCAAGGAAGCAATGCGCTTGGCAGCCCACAAGTTGCCGATTCTGACGCGTGTGATTGCCCGCGAAGGAGTGGAATTATGAAGAACGATGAATTACGCGAATTAAGCATCCCCGAGCTTCAAGCAAAGATGGAAGAACTTCGCATCGAGCTGTTTAACCTGCGCTTTCAAAAAGCCAAGAACTTGCTCGATCGCCCAGATCGAATTCGCATCATCCGCCGCGACATCGCCAGGATTATAACCATCATCAAAGAAAAAGAGCTAAAGGCTTGAGGTGAAAAGTGTCTAGTACTCATAAAATGATTAAACAAGGAATTGTGGTTAGCGATAAGAGCGACAAGACCATCGTTGTTCGTGTCCAACGGCAATTCATTCATCCGCTGTATAAGAAGACTGTCCGTCGTCATAAGAAGTTTATGGCTCATGACGAGCTTAATGATGCACATGAAGGTGATGTGGTTGAGATAATGGAATCACGTCCGATGAGTGCCCGTAAGCGCTGGACCTTAGTCAGAATAGTAGAAAGAAGTAAGTAAGGGGTTTTGGAATGATTCAAGTTCAAACCGTGTTGAATATCGCCGATAACTCTGGCGCAAAGAAAGCTATGTGCATCAAGGTTCTTGGTGGCTCAAAGCGCAAGTATGCGTCGATTGGGGACATCATTGTTGTCGCGATCAAATCCGCTACTCCCGGCGGTAAGGTAAAAAAAGGAACAGTCGAGAAAGCTGTTATCGTTCGCACCGCGAAAGAAGTGCGTCGTCCTGATGGATCATATATCCGTTTTTCGGACAATGCTGCAGTAATAATCGACGATAAGTTGGAACCGAAGGGCACCCGCATCTTTGGTCCCGTAGCCCGTGAACTTCGTGAGCACCACTATATGAAAATAGTGTCCTTGGCTCCGGAAGTGTTGTAGGAGGAATCGTGGCACAGAATAAGTTGAACTTAAAAAAGGGTGATTTGGTTGTCGTGATATCCGGTGAAGACAGAGGTAAGAAAGGTCATGTGTTAAAAGCCTTTCCCAAGACTGGCCGTGTTATCGTGGAAAAAGTGCATATGATCAAGAAGCATGCCAAACCATCACAACGTAACCCTCAGGGTGGCATCATCACCATGGAAGCTCCCATTCAAGCATCGAATGTTATGCTCTTCAACGAAAAGCTGAATGCAGTATCCAAACCTGTGATCCAGATTCGTGAAGGCAATAGAGTTCGTGTTTGCAAGAAATCCGGTGACGAACTGTAAGAGGAGAATTAAATGAACCGTTTGAAAGAACAATATAGAACCAAGGTTATTGAAGCCATGAAGAAAAACTTCGGCTACAAGAACCCTCATCAAGTGCCCAAACTGGATAAAATAGTAGTAAGCATGGGTGTTGGACATGCAACCCAGAATAAAGCTCTCCTTGACAACGCAGTGAAGGACATGGAACAGATTTGCGGACGTAAAGTGGTGGTAACCAGAGCTCGTAAGTCTATATCCAATTTCAAACTGCGTCAAGGAATGCCAATTGGTTGCAAAGTAACTCTCAGAGATGAAGTGATGTACGAGTTTTTTGATCGCCTTACTTCCATTGTAATTCCCCGTATTCGTGATTTTCGCGGAATACCGGCAAACTCCTTTGACGGCAGAGGAAACTTCTCCTTTGGTTTGAAAGAGCAGACTGTGTTTCCGGAGATTGAGTACGACAAAATCGATGCCATCCGCGGAATGAATATCACCATCGTGACCACTGCACATACCGATGAAGAATGCAGAGAGCTGTTACGTGAGCTTGGTATGCCTTTCCAGAAGAATCAGTAAGGAGATAGCAAGTGGCAAAGAAATCACTTATCATAAAACAACAAAGAACTCCTAAGTTCAAAGTTAGAAAGTACAACCGTTGCATGCTCTGCGGACGTCCACGTGCTTTTATGCGCGATTTTGGATTGTGCCGTCTGTGCTTCCGCAAATACGCTTCGCTGGGTCAGATACCCGGCATAACCAGAAGTAGCTGGTAATAAATGGAGGAAAATAATGAGCGTTAGTGATCCGATAGCTGATGCATTAACCAAGATTCGTAATGCATATCGTGCCGGACATACGCAGGTGATCGTTAACCACAATAAGCTTGTAGAAGCTTTGGTGAACATCCTTGCTGAAGAGAATTTCGTTAATAGCGTCCAAATTCTCGACAAAGATCCGGAGCACAAATTCAACTTTAAACGTATTTTAGTAATCCTTAGATACACCAACGCAGGTGCACCGGTGATGCAGGGATTGGTTAGAGTTTCCAAACCCGGAAGACGTGTTTACGTCAAGGCTGACAATTTACCCAGCGTTTACAATAATACAGGTTGTGCGATTATTTCCACCAGTAATGGTGTGATGGTAGATCGCGATGCCCGTATTAAACGTGTTGGCGGTGAATATGTCTGCAGAGTGTGGTAGGAGGTTTCGATGTCACGCATTGGTAAAGCCCCTATAAAACTTAGCTCTGATATAAAAGTAACAGTAACCGGTGATGTGGTAAACGTCAAAGGTAAACTGGGCGAACTGAGCTACACACTTCTCCCCGGTATCTCAATCCAAATGGAAGAAAACGTACTTCACGTATTAAGAGCAGAAGAGACCAAGACATTACGTGCTTACCATGGGCTTAGCAGAGCTTTGATCCAAAACATGGTTACCGGTGTCAGTGAAGGCTTCAGCAAAACCCTTCACATCTTTGGAACAGGTTATTCTTCTGAAGTGCTTGGCCCCTGGTTGAAATTAACCCTGGGATACTCTCATGACATCCTGCTGCAGATTCCAGCCGGATTGAGCGTTACTGCACAGCCGGTTCCGCGTTCCAAGGGCACACGTTCCGACTTCACAAGTATTATTACCATTAATGGCGTAGACAGACAGCTTGTTGGTCAGTTTGCCGCTGAAGTGCGTGGTTGCAGACCTCCCGAAAATTACAAAGGGAAGGGCGTGCGCTATCATGATGAGCACGTCACCATCAAAGCCGGTAAAGCCGGAAGCAAGTAAGTGAGGTGATGAAATGATAAAATCAACATGTAAGATAAAAACTGCCCTCCGTACACGTCGCAGAGCTGCAATACGCAAGCGTCTCAGTGGCACTGCAGAGCGTCCTCGCCTCGTGGTGTTCCGCTCACTGAAGAACATCTACGCCCAGATTATAGACGATACCCGTGGTGTAACCTTGGTATCTATGTCCACCATTGCAAAAGATGCCAATAACCTTGAAGGCACCAAGAAAACAGCCCAGAGTTTCGAAGTTGGTGTGAAGCTCGGAGAAAAAGCCTTGGCAGCCGGGATCACCAAAATAGCCTTTGATCGCGCCGGATATAAGTATCATGGTCGTGTAAAAGATCGGAAGAGCACACGTCTGAACTCCAGTCACGATCAGATCTCGTA
>CALDSN010000136.1 GCA_937924555.1 uncultured bacterium
CATTTACATGAGCACTCACTTGGATGCGGGAATCAGCGAACCGGTGGTGTTTAACTCTCACCTTGAAGGGGTAGGGGGGTTTAATGTTAAGACCTTGGATGCGGCTTTGAGTTTAGAGGGGACAAGCGGGACTTTGAACGACCAGGATCTGCAGTTCTCTCTTTCCTCAGCTATAGAAAATAAACGACTACGGATCAATGGACTTAAGGTGAACGACTTTCTTAGCTTGAGCGGAGATATGAGTTTGCAGGATCCTGCTGATTTCGGATTTGATCTTGCCCTTAACGACATTTCTGCCAGGGATATCGTAAGTTTCTATCCTGATTTGGACACCAGCTTGCCGGACTTCCGTGGCTTGTCCCTGTTCGCCAAATACAACCGTGAGGGGGAGAAGCAGCTAAGTGCACAACTCTCACTGGCTTATCTGGATTTGATAGCTGTTACTCCCTTGGCACTAAATTTGGCACTACAAGGTCCTATTGAGGAGGTCGCCATCCATGGGGATATCCGGAGCAATCAACAGAGCTTATTCGATATCAGCGGGTTGGCTAACATCCAATCGAAGCTGAATCTTAAGCTTAATGCTCAATTCGCTAAGCTAAAGCTCGAGGAGTTGCTGTTAAACTCCACCCTTATGGGATCCGGCAGTGGTAATGCAGGTATCGAACTTACAGACTTGCTGGGTGTTAAACCGGGGATGACCATTAGTGCAGATATGAAAGCCCAAGACCTGAAGATTGGGAGCATCATGATACGGGAAGCAGTTGTGGACGCGGTGCAAAGTCCCAATAAACTTCAAGTTGATAGTCTTTATGTAGTGTCTGATGATTTGTTTTCCGTTCAGGGATCAGGTGCCATTGACTACAATGTTATCAAGCGAGAGTTCTTTGAAGGCAACGACAAGCTGAACATCCAAGCTGAAGGGCAGCTATTCCCATGGCTGAAACAGCTTACTTCATACATTGAGGAATCCAAAGGGTATTCAGCTCTCAATTTCAGCCTCGGCAGCCAAGATGACCAATTCATGTTATACAACGGCAACTTGGATATACACAGTGGCTTCCTGAGATTGAAAGATCAGAGTGAGGCATTGGAGAACATTACTATAAAAGGCAGTTTCGACAGAAACAAGGTTATCATAGAACGTGGCAGCGTCAAGATGGGTGAAGGCTCACTTGTCTTTAACAACATGTTTGAAGCCGATAACAGCGATCATTTCATGCTGGGGTTTATAGATTTAGGTATCTTGCGTCTGATGGTGGAAGAACCCGGGATACTGCTGAATATGCCGATGTTTTCTCCTCCACGTACCCTTTCCAACATCACTTTGAAAGGGCGTGACAGCCGTTATGCAACTGTGCGCGGTCCCTTCGACCAAATGAAGATTTCGGCGGAAGTCCAGCTCTCTAATTCTGACGTCTTGTATCCACCCAACACAGCTAATTTGCTTAAGCTTGCCTCATCTTTAAGAGATGTTACTGCCAAGCGCAGCACCAATGATCCCTTACCATTACCATTCTCATTGGATGTGATGATAACCTTGGGTGAGAATGTAGCCTTTGTAACCTACCCCACACATCTGCAGATTCAACAGGGTGGTTATCTACACTTGTTATATGATGGGCAGAAGTTCAGCGTAAAGGATGCTAATTTCTCTACCGAGCGTGGCACAATCGACATCTTTGGCACTGTGTTGCAAGTGGAGAAAGTGGATATCAACATGGTGGAAGCCCAGAATTTGCTTAGCGTGAACGGCATTTTCACCAAGCGTGCTCCTGATGGCACGATGATAACTCTGGGCGTATCAACTTCCCCCGATCTGTCCAAGAGCTTTTCGGAGCGTTTGGAGTTCAGTCTCACCAGTGACAACCCCGAAGACCGCAACATCAGCCAAATTCTTGCCCGCTTGCGATATAACCAAACCGGCGACATCGCCGAAGAGCAGAAAGGCATTCCCTTACAGGACGAGGCGTTATCTCTAATTTCAGGGAATCTGGATTCTTCGTTAATCACTCCATTCCTCTCTCCCGTGGAGAGCTTCGTTCGTCGCAAACTGAAACTGGATGGCTTCTCCATTGGTGCAGGCTTCATTCAGAATCTCTACACTCAGTATTCCACAGACCCAAACCAACTGGCGGACTATACGGATATGAAGCATTTCACCAACGACATCGCTCAGTTCAGCTCTGCCATTTTACTGAATAACCTATCCCTCTCCATGAGCAAATATCTTGGACGCAGCCTGTTCCTGGATTACAAACTGGAGTTGCAGGAAGCCACCGACTTGCAGAACAAGACCAAGCTGATGATCTCCCACGAAACCTCTATGCGCTACATGCTGCCCAAGCGTTACCGCCTTGCCTATACCTTCAAATACCTCCCCCAAGAGAAGGAAATGAGCCATGAGATTATGCTGCAACGCTCCTTCAGATTTTGGGGTTTATAAGTTCTCACCCTCACTCGTCAATTAATCGCTGCTAAATCCATCCCGGTTAACCCATCATCATGGTTTTGATACTGTTCAAGAAACACTTGTTCATCTCCTGCTTTTTCGGCTGTTCATTCGGAGGTGACTCACAGGTGACTCCCTCATCCGACCCGGGAGTCACGAGGGAATCACGAGGGAATGATGAGAGAAAGCAACAGGGGAGCAGCGGGACATATTCATGGTTGAAATATGAGGTGGGAGGATATGAATAATGAGTTATTCTTGACAAAAAGCGTGCATTCCAAAAACATGAGAAAAAGATAAAAATATCCAGGAGGCAACAATGCCGGATGCAGTTAAAGACAAGGCCGTCTCTGAGCAGATAAAGACCAAAACCAGCGCTGAGCAGGACACCACAACCAAAGTATCACTGGTGGAGCTTATTCTAATCCTCATGCTTGTGGGATTGGTTTTTGTTTTCTTTTTTGGCATGAAACAGCTTAAAATCGACAAAGCTAACGAAGCTCTCGCTCAGAGCAAGTTCGAGGCTGTTGTTCCCACTTTCCAAAAGATTGCTGCTGCCATGGAAAGCTATCGTAAAAACGATGAGTTTGGCGACTATCCCGCTTTCTTGGAAGAACTTAACCTGGGTGAAGTAAACACCCCGGACTTTAAGTTTGAGTATGTATTCGATACACTAACCCTTACCGCCACTTCCCAAGCCAGCTTCGGCAAGGCGGGAGTAAAAGTTATCTACAACATTAATGATAAAAGTTATAGTGTGGAAGACCCTGCTCCGGAAAAGAAACCCACCGTCAAGGATGAATGGCTGCCCGAAGAGTAAGGATAAGAGAAAACACCTAATGTTTAAGAACCGGCTTCCAAGAAGCCGGTTTTTTTATTGAGGATGGCTTGAGAGATTGTCCTTGCAGCTTGCGCCTAACTCTACCAGTCGAATCAGACTAATAGAATTCTGTTAAGGGCAGGCTTTCTGATTATCATCATCAGTATAGACCTCACACCATTTAGTTACATATTAGGCAAGCTAAAAGTATCAGAAACAGGCTTAATAGTTGCCAATACTTGTTGCTACCCAAGCACCATATTTGGGTTGACCTACTATCGGTACATTTCAGGGTAGGGATAGATACCTTGCCTTGGTAAAACCATTGCTTGACAAATATTCCCGTTCCAATTATAGAGAACTGATACTCTAAAGGTGTGTCAGATGCCAACTTGGGAATTTTACGCCCGTGGCAGAGTGCAAGGAGTAGGCTTCCGTTGGTTTGTACAACGGGTGGCAAAACTGCATTCTGTTTACGGATATGTCCGCAATCTTTCCGATGGCTCGGTTTATATTCTTGCCGAGGGGGACGAGCACGTTTTAGAGAGCTTTCGATCACAGGTGGAAACCGGAGCAGGAATGGCTCGGGTGGAAGAATTGGAAGTGAATAAAATTGAATCAGCAAAGAAGTATCATGAGTTTGAGATTAGATAAATTAATCCTGCTGTTGATATTGCAGGCGGTGTTTCTAGTTCCTGCGATGTTAATGGCAAATCCACAGATGCATACTGTTAAAAAGGGAGACACCTTGTATAACCTTAGTAAGCAGTATGGAACAACTGTGGATAAGTTAATGAAACTGAATAATCTGCAGGGCAATAACTTATCCATTGGCCAGAAGTTGATGGTGAAGCAGGAAACGGCAACCACAAAGCCCAAACCTGTCACAGCGGAAAAGCCGAAACCTATAGCGGTAGAAAAGCCCAAACCGGCAGAAACATCTCAGCCAAAGCCTGTTGCTGATGAGCCCGTTTCTCCAGTTTCACCACCCGTTACATACACCCCCCCAAATGCTGCCACTCCCAGCGTAATCATTCCTAAAGAGCTGTTGAGCCCGGAATACCTATACACTGTGAAACCGAAGGATAACCTGTACCGGATAAGTGTGGACAATGGCATTTTACTAAAAGATATGCTTGCTTGGAATGGTTTTGCCGACAGTAATGTGCCGATACATCCGGGGGATAAGATAGTGATAAAAGATCCCGCTGGAGCAAGCAATTCGTCTTTGCTTCCTCAGGTTGAGATAAACTCCCCCAGCGGAACCGCTACATCCATTTCCTCTGTTCCTGCGGTTCAGGATACCATTGTGGTGGAACGGGTTTATATCGTACAAAAGAAAGACACTCTGTACAAAATTGCCACCTCCAATGGCATGACCGTGGATGAGTTGAAAAAGCTAAACGGTTTAACTGGAAACGAACTGAAGGTTGGACAGAAGATTTACTTGGCAGGAAAGAAACCTCCCGATGGCACGGTTAAACCGAAACCGATCCTCACCGAAGAGGATGTGCTGAAGAAAGATAAAATACGAAACGACCTAATTATGCCGGTTGAAGGGAGAGTATTTTCAGAATACGGACTACGCAACGGACGTCCCCACAAAGGGATAGATTTGGGAGCTAAACAAGGCACTCCGATTTATGCAGTTCTGGACGGCACTGTGGTTTATTCAGGGGTGCAAGGAGCATATGGGAATGTGGTTGTTATAGAACATCCCGATTTTGTGATGACTGTTTATGCCCACAACGAGAAGAATTTGGTTAGTGTAAACGAGAAGGTTAAAGCAGGGCAGCAAATTGCCACCGTTGGCGCAACAGGTAATGCTCAGGGTGCACATTTGCATTTCGAGTACCGTTTGAAGGGGAAGGCGATAAATCCCCGTAAAGTGTTACCGTTTAAATAGGGTATAGGGGTTTGCGATGAACAGACGTGAAAGTGTTTTTGCAGATAAGGCACTGCAGAATTACTTAAACGAGATATCTAAGTATAAGACTCTCAGTAGGGATGAAGAGCATGAATTGGGGATAAAAGCCAGAAACGGGGATGCTGAGGCATTGAATAAACTCATACAATCCAATTTAAAGTTTGTGGTTAAGATAGCATCCCGATATCAGAACAGGGGTCTCTCATTATCAGAACTCATCAGTGAGGGCAATATTGGGTTGATCAAGGCTATTGAGAAGTTCGATCCCGACAAGGATATAAAACTAATATCCTATGCAATTTGGTGGATTAAACAGCGGATCATGCTAGCTGTGAGTGAGAAGAGTTCTTTGATCAGAGTCCCGATGGGGAAATCCAGTGCAGCGCATAGGGTTAAAGCAACCTCGGATAGAATCTTTGCCGAAACAGGCGAGTCTGCCTCCATAGAAGACCTGAGCGAAAGGATGAATGTTACCGAAAAGTCAATTGACCAGTTGAAGGGGCAGATTCCGGAAACCAGTTCGTTTGACGATATTCTCGCGGGGGATGATTATCAAGAATACAGCACCAAGGATTTGCTGGTGGATAAGGATGCCATTGATCCACAAACCTTGTACTATAAAGAAAGACTGCATGAGAGGATCAACAAGGCAATCGATAAGCTTGATAACCGTGAAGCTGATATCATCCGCACTTACTTTGGACTAAATGAAACGCACGAATCGCGGAATTTTGCCCAAATAGCAGAAGTAATGGGGCTTTCCCGCGAAAGAGTGCGGCAGATACAGAAGGAAGCTTTAAAGAAGATTTTGAGCGAGATAAAACCTGATGAAGATGCCTTTGTGGTCGAGTTCATCGATAGATATAATTACTAGCAGTGAGGATATAGTATGTTCAAGAACTTTGACGAGATGATTACACGGGTAAAGAATACCCGCAGGGGTACGGTGGTGATAGCAGCAGCACAAACGGAATCTGTATTGGATGCAGCTATCCTGGCTAAGCGTGAGGGCTTGGCTGAAAGTATCCTCGTGGGGGACAAACAAGGCATCCGCGACTTGCTGCAAAAACTTGCTCCGGAACTGGTAGATTCTTTTGAAATAATAGATGTTGGAACAGACCTGAAGAAAGCTGCATCAGTATCTGTCGCCTTGGTTAAAGAGGGTAGAGGAGACTTGATCCTCAAAGGGAAGACAGATACCTCTGTGCTGCTTAAAGCAGTATTAGACAAAGAGAATGGCTTGCGAATTAGCGAAGTAATTTCAGATGTGTTGGCATATGAACATCCAAGCGGGATTAAACTTATGAGTGATGGGGGGATCAACATCCTTCCGGAATTGAATGAAAAAGTGGCGATAATCAAGAACGCCGTAACCGTTGCGCATGCTCTGGGTAATCCAAATCCTAAGGTGGCAGTGTTATCCGCCGTGGAAGCAGTTAATCCCAAGATGCCATCCACAATAGATGCTGCTTTAATCGCCAAGATGAATGAACGGAAGCAAATACCTGGCTGCATCATTGAAGGTCCGCTTGCATTTGATAATGCAGTGAACTTGGAAGCTGCAAGGACTAAGGGTATTATGTCCGAAGTGGGTGGTGAAGCAGACATCCTGATCGTTCCCAATATTGAGGCAGGGAATATTTTTGGCAAGACCCTCACATATTATTGTGGCTATCGGGTGGCACATGTGGTAATGGGGACCAAGGTGCCAATATTAATACCCTCTCGTGCCGATGAAGCCGAGACCAAGATGCTATGTATGGCTATGGGCTTGGCTACGATGTCTCATTAGTGAAAATAAGCATCATCCAAGTAGGCAAGACCAAAGACCAATGGCTAAACGAAGGTATCGCGGAGTACCTTAAGAGGCTCTCTACCTTTGTGAGCATCGATGTGATAGAATTACCTGATGTTAGTCTTAAGGTAACAGACAGCAGCACAATAGTTAAGGCAAGAGAGGCTCAAACAATTCTGCGGCGAATTACCCAAGAAGATTATGTGGTTCTGCTTGATGAAAATGGCATGGAAAAAACATCGCTTGAGTTTGCTGAGTTTCTGGTTAATATGTCTGAAAGAAAGAATGTGGTGTTTGTCATTGGTGGCGTATTTGGGGTAGATGAGACAGTAAAAAACCGAGCAGATATTCGCCTAGCTCTTTCAAAATTTACTTTTACGCATCGCATGGCGAGATTGATCCTATGTGAGCAACTTTATAGAGCGATGATGATTAATTCTAATCGCCCATATCATATTTGATGGAGAGTCTAATGTTACCGATACTTGTATCTACAATATACAACATCAAATTCTCCCTGTGGATGATGGCACAGGGAATGCTGGGGATATTCGTGTTCATGAGTGTGTTTTATCTGCTAATCTGGAGCTTGGAAAGGTTCTTTAAGGTAGAAGAATGAAATGGCATATTTGGCTTGCTTTACTCTTAACTCTGGCAGGTAGCGGAGCAGCGGCAAAAGCCGTCCTATTAAGCAACAACGGTTCAGAGTTAGTGGTAGAATACACTGTGGGTGAATGGAGTATTTCTCCAGAAGATAGTTATGTTAAGCTTCGAGCAGAGGATATGGACTATGAAACAGAGCCAGGAGCTCCTTTAGTTCCGTATGATAACTTTAAGATCGGCGTACCTGCAGGATCCACGTTAAGCTATACCATCTTGGAGCAAGAAAGTACACAGCACCCTCTGGAGAAAGAACTGCTACCCATACCGGAACTAAAGTTAGTGGATGGGATTTCACAGTATAACTATCGGTTGGATAGTGATAAATACCGCTCCTATAGTAGAGCTTTGATAACTCCGTCTTACGATACATTCAGAGATTTCAGTTTTGCCGCTTTGGTCATATACCCATTTCGTTACAGCGGAGGAAGAGAGCTGGAAGTTATTAAGCGCCTTAGGGTAAAGATTGAGATACAAGGAAATCTTGCTTATAGGGGTGAATATGTGAGCGATTCAGCCAGTGACTCTTTCTTGAAACAGCTTATCAATGGGGCAGAAGCCAGAAATTGGCAGAATGTGACTCGAGCTACGGTGAATTATGCCAATTTCGGCCTCAGCAATTACTGGGTTAAAGTGGAGACCAATCGGGACGGCATACACAGGATAAACTATAACCAGCTTACGGAATTGCCACTTACCGATGTTGACCCACGCAACTTCAGAATGTTCAGTACTGGGGGTAAAGTACTGTCTCCTTTGGCAGTACTCAGTTCTGGTTCGGAATTTAAAGAGGTTCCGATCTATATCTCTCATGAGGAATCCGGAACATTTGGAGTAAATGACTACATACTTTTCTATGGTAGTAATAGGGATGAGTATGAGTATAACAAGAAAGTCCAGAGTGATCAGTTATTCCTGAACCCATACTCAGGAAATCAGGTGTTTTGGTTATGTTATGGGGGCGGATTTTCCGGTACACCTCAAAGAATAACGCTCTCTTCTGCAGAGACCACATATACAGAGTCAATCACTAAAACCCCTGCCTATAAACATGTGGAAACAGAAACTCACCGTCGAGAAGATACCGGTTACACTTGGTATAGCCAAAGATTTTTTGGGAGCACCAGCTCTACCCACGCATTGCAGGCTGAGTTAACTGATGTTGATCCCAGTGGTGTACAAAGCCTATCATTTAGGATGCGGCAGGAAGAGACCACAAGCACAACATATCACAGTATAAATGTTCAAGTGAATGGAAAGTATATCCTAAGCAATGTATCCACAGGTAATATAAACTTCACATGGTCAGGCACTTCGATCTATAGTTTCAACAGAGCACATAACAGCTTTGTGAATGGCAATAACAGTATTCAACTGAGTATCAACAGGGGGAGTACAGACAATCTATACTTCGATTGGTACAGATTAAGCTATTGGCAGAATCTTGTTAAAGGGGGAGTGCAGAAAATGGTGCGGAATCCTTCAGCACCAACACCGCTTGCATATCAGTATAATCTGAGCGGAACATTGTCTAATATGATGATTATTCAAGTAGATAGCCTGTATGCTGTGAAGCAAATCCCATTGCAGGGATCGTATTTCATCGCCACAGGAACAACGGACACAAAGTTCTATCTGCTAAGCCCGGAAGAGGCATATGCACCGGTGTCAGTTTCATATATTGAACCAGAAGATTTGACATCAGACAACACTCAGAGGGATAATCTTATCATTACTCCTGCCGAATTCAAAGCCAAAGCAGAGGTCTTGGCTCAAAAGTACTATGATTATTACGGGATTAGCAGCAGAGTGGTCTTGCAGGAAGATATTATGGACCAATTCAACGGTGGGCACGCAGACCCGGCAGCCATCAGGCAAGCGATTCGCTACTTCTACTATAACCTGCCTTCTCCCAAGATAAGCTCGGTTACGCTAATCGGATTGGGTACTATTGATTGGCGTAACTTCAGTGGTGCTGCATCTGCGAAGAACAAGCTGATGGTTTGGCAGTTAAACGATTCTTGTTCGGATGATTTGTTTGCCATGATCGCTACAAACTCTCGTCCAGAATTGGCAATCGGACGTTATCCTGTTACCAGCAATCGTGAGATGGATGTGATGCTAAACAATCTAATTAACTACAATGAATCTCCCACTCCAGGATGGTGGCGAAACTCCATGGTTTTCCTTGGTGATGATTACAATAATGGAGAAACCATTGGTGAAGATACCCACACCGTGCAGGTTGAAGAAGCTGGGAATACTGTGGATAGCAGCATTATAGTCCAGAAAATATTCGCCATAGAATACGAATACGATGAGTTTCAGAACAAACCTCGAGCTAGATCGGACATGTTTGATGCCATCAATGAAGGAAGAGTACTATGGTGCTATATTGGCCATGGAGGATTCGATAAACTGGGTGCTGAAGACTACCTGAATGGTGCTGTGGACATGGGCAGATTTGCCAATCAAGGTAAGTTACCATTCTTTATCGCCTCTTCTTGTAGTGTTTCACATTTTGATTATTGGGGTTATGAGAGTTTGGGGCAAAAGCTGGTGCAGATGGACAATGTTGGTGCAATTGCTTCCTATGGAGCAACAAGGATTAGTTTTCCTGACAGCAACCAACCGATGCTGCTGTGGGTGTTGCGCTATCTGGCAAATGATCGCCTGAATATTGGTCAATCTATCATGAATGCCAAGCTGCGGTTTCAGAATACTTCAAACAACTCAGTATATGTGTTACTGGGAGATCCTGTTTTGGAGTTAGCATTACCGCAAAGAGATGGCAATCTTGAGGTTATTGGTTCTGCAGGGAATGGCCAATTGCGAGCTCTTGAAACAATAACCGTCAATGGTGAAATTAGTACAGCCAATCTATCTGGAGAGGCTAAGATAAGAATATATGACACTAAGAAGTCCTATGTAGTTGCGGGGTCTGCTTTGACTCATCAAGGGACACAGCTTTATAGAGGTGAAGCTGAGGTTGAAGATTCTGCATACTCCAGTGGATTTATTGTTCCTGTCGATGTAATCAGCGGTAACAATGGCTTGGCAGTATCTTATTTCTGGGATGAAGCTAACAAGAAGGATTACGTCAACTACTTGTATCCTTTGTCCTTAAGCGATCAAACTCAAGCTGGGCAGCCTGTGGATAATGCGGGACCCCAGATGCAGATGTATTTGGAAAGCATGGATTTCCGTCCTGGTGATACAGTTAGTACTAACAGCACACTCTTTGCAAAAATTGCAGATGAGCATGGAGTGAATATCACTGGTTCAAACGGGCACAGCATCTTGTTAATAATCGACAACTCGTTGCAGCCTATCCCTGTAACCCATTATTTTAACTATGATAAAGGCTCATTTTCAAGTGGTTTGCTTAGTTACCCCTTACCAGAGCTAAGCGAAGGATTACACACGCTTCAGTTGATTGCCTTCGATAACTACAACAACCCGTCGGTTATAAGCACGTTTTTCAATGCCAAGCGAACCACGGAGATTAATCTTGAAAGACTTCTTGTTTATCCCAATCCCGTAAAGAAAGATGCTAATGTTACTTTCATGCTTTCTGCAACAGCAGAAGTAAACATCAGCGTTTACACAGTCCGTGGGAAGAAGATTAATTCTTTCAAGGTTCAAGGGATTCAAGGCTTTAACAGCATAGCATTTTCGGCAACGGACTCTCGCGGAGATACTTTGGCTAACAACACATACTTCATCAAAGTTAGCGCTATATCCCCCAATGGAAAGAAAGCAGAGATGACAGAACGAATGGTAGTCTTCAAATAGGAGAGAAACATTGTTATTATACAACACACAAACACGTAAAAAAGAGGAGTTTATCCCTCTAATTCCCGGGAAAGTTAGCCTCTATGCCTGCGGTCCCACAGTCTATAACTACTTTCATATCGGCAATGCCAGAGCATTCATATTCTTTGATGTTGTTCATCGTTATTTCGAGTACTGTGGCATGGATGTAACCTATGTACAGAACATCACCGATATTGATGATAAGATTATTGCTCAGGCTATCCAGGAGAATAGCTCATTTCGTGATATTGCAGCTAAGTACACGAAGGCTTTTTTCCAAGATTGTGATGCTTTGGGGATAAAAGCTCCCACTCACCAACCTCTGGCAACGGATGTGATGGAAGATATTATAGCATGCATTGATACCATGGTACAGAAAGGATTTGCCTATGAGTCTAACGGTGATGTATATTTTGACACCGCAAGCCTGCCCAGTTATGGTTCCCTATCTGGAAAGAAGACGGATGATCAATTGGCAGGGGCAAGAGTGGCAGAAAATAGCAATAAACGAAACCCCTCCGATTTCACGCTCTGGAAACAAAGCAAGCCGGGAGAACCTGTTTGGCAAAGCCCTTGGGGAGATGGACGTCCAGGATGGCATACTGAGTGCGTGGTGATGAGCCAGAAGTATTTGGGAGAAAGTTTTGATATTCATGGCGGGGGGATAGATTTGGTTTTCCCTCATCACGAGAATGAACTTGCCCAAGCGGTTGCTTTAACCGGAAAACCACTTGCCAATTACTGGATGCACAACGGTTTCCTTAACATTGAAGGCGAGAAGATGAGCAAGAGCTTGAACAATTTCTTCACCGCCAGAGACATCCTTAAGGAATACGACTCAGAGGCTATTCGCTTCTTCTTTCTTTCCAAGCACTACCGCAGTCCCATAGACTTTAATCGGGACTTGGTGGTTGAGGCTAATAAAGCCGTAAGCAACTTCTACTCTGCTCTTAGATCGGTGGATTATCTTAGTGTAACACCTGTGTCAGCCCAACAGGATGACATAGAGCTAAGTGCTCTTGAATCAGATTTCACAGAAGCTATGGATGACGATTTCAATACTGCCAAGGCGATAGCCGTTCTCTTCGAGCTTAGCAAGCGGGCAAAGAACAATAGCCATAACATGGAGAAACGTATAGCTGCTGCAGTCTTGCTGGTTCGTTTGGGTAGTGTGCTGGGTTTTTTCCGTAACATCGAGGATAGATTGGCCGAAAAAGTTCACGATTTGTCGTCCGATTTGATAGAGCAACTTATCATCTATCGTCGCGAGGCAAGGGACAGGAAGGATTGGGCAATGTCAGATCGCATTCGCGATGATCTCGCCAAACTTGGTATTGAACTGAAAGACACCCCCCAGGGATGCACCTGGAACTTGAAGGAGTAACACATGAAAATACCACCCAAGATGTTGATTGTATTGATTGCGGGAATAGCAGTAGTTGTAATGATTCTGGTGTTTGTTACTAAGCTTGGTACACTACGCGGACCAGAAAGTATTGCCTGGGATGCGATGGGGAAGAGATTCTTAGTTTCGAATACTCTTGGCAAGAACATCGTTAGCATGGATCCCAAAGGTAAGTATAGCCCATTCATTGGCAAAGGACTAAAAGCCCCCAGAGGTATTATTGCCAGGGCTAACAATCTCTTTATTGCCGATGTCGATCAGGTTCATATCGTAGATTTGGAGAAAGCTACCATTACTGCCAGTATCCCCGTTACTGGTGCTAAGATGCTAAATGACATTGCCTTGGATAAGCTTGGCTATATGTATGTTACCGATACTGCCGTAAACGCGATATTTATTATTAATCCTCACAACAAAGCCGTGGATAAGATTGTTAGTCCTCTGCTAAAATCCCCCAATGGTATAATCTATGACATGCCCAGAGATCAGATGTTGATTGTGGGATTCACAAAGCAATCACCAATAATAAGCCTCAGCACCAGAGATAAAAGCATTAGTCCATTTATGGACAGCATTTATTCTGAGTTAGACGGTATAGCCATTGATGACTTGGGAAGAATCTATTTCAGCTCTTGGGAACAGGATATGATAGTGGAGATACCACAAGAGCAGAACCGTTTTGTCGCCAAATTCAAAGGAATAAAGGATGCTGCGGACATGATATACTATCTACCGAATAATGAGCTGATTGTGCCCCTCTTCACCAAGAACAAGATCATCCGTATTTCTTTGGACTGAGGTAACTATAAAACACAGGCTTGAGTTCTTTCCCACCCACATAGTAAAGCACTTTACTGACCCTGGGGAGTATCGCAAAGAGTATGCTGTTTACAACTTAAACTTGCCGATGCTCCCTTGTCTTATTAGTTACAAGGAAAACTGCCAATTGACTCTACAACGAATCAATGGACAACCCTATATGGACAATCTTGCTACCTTTGATCCAGCAAGGTTGGCGTCCACAATTGCATCTTTTCATCTTGCTACTTTAAAGGATGAAACCTGCTTATGCCAGGTTGATAATCAACCCGCAAACATCCTTCAAGACGGACAAAGATACTATATGGTGGATTTTGGCGACAGCATAAGGGATTTTCCTGAGTTGGATGTAACACATCTCATGCTGTTCTGGGCTGCAGATTTTCCCCGTAGCCTTTTTACCGATAGTTGCAGGTGTTTTTTAGATGCTTATATCCAGTATTTCACGATTAAAGACACTCGCTGGCAATACTATCTTAAGCACAACATCATAGCTTTTGACGAACGCCGGAACAAATATAAGAAACCGGGCGGTATGAACCCCCCGGATATTCAACAGAGCAATCGGCAGTATCTACACGACTATAGCTTTACCAAGAAAAATCGCTGAAGTCTGCGCAGATGGGGTTATAATAGTCGGCAACTAGCCAATCATCGCCATTAAATCCCACAAATAGCATCTTCTCGCCGTCTAAATCCCAATAGTAAGGTGCGTAATCATCTTCATCATCGCAATCGCCAACGCCATGCAATTCGGATGCATTCTCCATAACATAGTCAAACTGCTCAGCATCATAATAGCCATTGTAGTATATCTTCCAAGCCAACAGCTTCTCCAGTTTGGCATCGAACTTGGCATCGATATGATCCACCTGTGAATCATTTGAGGCTACAAAACATCTTTCAGTTCCGGTGCTAATTGTGTCCGTGAAGTGATCCTCCACCTTAGATAGCTTATCTTTTACTTGTTTATAGCTATCACCATAGGATAGCCCAAATAACCCTGTCTGGGCATACAAGCCCATACCAAGGGCACACAGCAAGACTACAAGTAATAACTTGTTCATCAACAGGTTCCTCCATTCATTATCCATATATTCAGTTTGGTCTGAATCAATAGGTTTCTTCACCACACCTCAAAAAAGGAGTATTGGGGGTAGTCATCATTGTAATATTCCGCTACATAGAACTCATAGTCATAATCCCACCCGGCATAAAGCGTTCTGCCATCTTCAAACAACCAGTAATCGCACTCCAAATAATCGTCCCATTCAGGTTCAAAATCATGCCAATCCATGGCAGAATTATAGACAATGTCTTCGATGCTGTCATCATCTTGCTCAAGGTAGAATACTTGCCATGCCACCAATTCGTCTAAATCTGTATCGAAAAAGCAGTTAATATGATCCACATATATGTTGGAGTCATTCGTGTATGTGTATGAATCCTCACTATTCATGGTTTCGGTGAAGTTCAGATCCGATGCACCCAGGGTAGATTTCACTTTACTGTGGCTGTCCCCATAGCTAAGTCCAAATAAGCCTGTTTGGGCAGACAATGCAATTGCCAAAATTACAAAGCATAAGGTTAAAAGAGTTTGTTTCATTTCATCTTACCTCGTTTTTAAGTGTAATATCTCTATGCATACATACTAATCCACACATCAAAGCCGTCAAGGACAATGTTTGTGCGAGGATGCAGTTGATGTTTGCCTAAGATGCTATGCCGGGATATTATGTTTGGTCTGCCGGTTTGGGAGGGAAACTTATCTTGAATGTGCTGCCTTCACCCAAACTGCTTATCACGTTAATGCTGCCTTTATGCTTCTCTACCATATCTTTGCAGAGAATGAGTCCAATGCCTGTCCCGCTTTCTTTGTTAGTACCCTGACGGCTTTGGATAGTATCGATGCGGAAAAGAGTGCTCAGAGTATTCTCATCCATGCCCATACCTGTATCTTGCACTTCAATTTCCGTGTTAATAGCATTACTCACATTCACCTTTATTTCAGAGTGTGGGAAACTGAATTTTATGGCATTGCTTAAGATATTGTTCAGCACAGTATGCAGCATGTAGGTGTCGGCATATATCGTTGTAGCTTCGGGGCAGGAGATAGTGATAAACTGATCTTTTGCGGCAAGTGAAGCTTTCAGCAGGGATTTCACTTCTTGAATGATGGGCAACAATTCCTGTTCACGGGGATACATATACACTGCACCAATCTGCAGCTTCGCCCACTGGAGCAGGTTTTGCAGCAAGGCATAAGCCGTCCCGGAGGTTTGGTGAATCAGGCTAACCATTTCCTGCACCTGATCGGGAGTGAACTTATCCGGGTTATTCATCAGCACTTCCGAGAAGCCGAGTATCGCACTGAAGGGGTTCTTCAGGTCATGAGCGATGATGGAGAACAACTTATCTTTTGTGCTGTTCAGCTCTTTCAGCTTGTTCTGTGTGTCTATTAGGGCACGCACAAATTCGTTTTTTTCTGTTATATCCCGCACGGAGGCAACTCGCACTTTCTTATTGAGGTAGTTGTAGGGGCGGGACATAATCTCTAATTGCCTCTTGCCAATATTTGCGGAAACCACTTCTATCTCATAGCTCTGCTCTCCACCGGCACGCACATGATCCATCAAGCTTTTCTCAACATCCAAGTTATTAATCCCATCAATCTTGTGCCCTATGCAATCTTCTCGGCTTAGCCCCAGCATCTCCGTGAATCGGTTGTTTACCTCAATTATAGTGCCGTTTGTGTGGATCAAAATCCCTTCATGAGCCGCATCTGCCAGTTGCTTTAATCCCAAGAGGTGTTTTTTGTTCACCAAGCTCCCCCTGATGAAGAGGATAATAATGAAAATCAATAGGATAATCGTGGATGCAGTGAATCTGGCGCGCAACACCTGCCTGCGTTTAAGCTCCTTGTTCTCCAATTCCTTCAGGTCGTTTTGCACACTGGAGTGCAATCTAACCAGCTTCGCCGGAGAGCGTTGAGCATACAGGGAATCATAGAAAGCATTGTAGTAATCCCAGAATTCCTGTGCTTTGCTAAGTTTATTCTGCTGAAGGTATATCTTTGCCAGCTCCTTCGCCGCATCCTTAGCTTGTTCTGTGAAGCCATTGGCTGATGCGGTGGTGTAAACTGCCTGATACTGCTCATGTGCCTGCTCAATCTTTCTATCGGCATTCAACCTTGCAGCTTTCAGTAAAAGCACTTCGTTCAATCTATAGCTGTCCTTCGTCCCCTTCAGGATGCTGATGGCTTCTTCAAGATATTTATCCCCCAACGCATCATTCTCCAATTTGTGGTATAGCTTGTACATTGAGATTGCCGTATTTGCTTTAAGGGAAACGGAGGCATCTTGGGGTGTAACATTACCCTCTAAACCTGAGAGAACCTTGTGGTAATAGTAGAATGCAAGATCGTAATTCCCAATCTCTTGGTAAGCCTCGCCCATAACACTCCAGCTATGCAATATGGCGAAACGGTCCCTCATGCTCTCTCTCAGTTTCAAAGATTTCCGGAAATAGGACAATGCGCCGTCGGTATCCTTCTGCTTCAGCTTGCATAAGCCGATATTGTTCAGCATAACGGATTGTCCAAAGCTGTCCTGCAAGCTCTTCATTATTCTCAAACCCTGCCAATAGTATGGTTCGGCAAGGTCTGTTTGCTCCATCGCATAATACACATTACCGATATCCGAATATAGCCAAGCAATCTGAGCGGAAGGAGGTTGCCCAGTCAGCATCCGGTTCACCTTCAACAGATATTCAAGGGCAAGATTGTATAAACCGAGGTTAGTGTATATCTGACCTACTCTGGCAAGTGCTGATGCAGCTTTCATTAATTGTGAGGCTTGAGTGAAATATGCTGCTGCAATCTTCAGGCTGTTGATGGAACTTGCCGGATCACTATTCAAGGTTTGACTGTGCTTTTTAAAATACTGCTCGCCCAAGAGCTCAGCCTGAGTTTCTGAGGCAGATTTATGTACCACTTTTTTGTGCGGTTCCGCAGAAAATAAATAGGAGGTTACAAGCACCAAGAATATACACAGCGCAAGTTTCCCGCGTAAGCAAAAGCATATCCTCAGCAAATTATTCAACCTCCCAATACTAATAAAGACAATTGGAACGAAATTACTTCATTCATAACTTTGTCAAGAAAAACATGCTCCGTTATTGCTCTTGCCTCCTTGGGGTCATTACCTGATCATTACCTGATCATTGCATACTTAGTACGTAATGATTAGGTAATGATCAGGTAATTAGTCCAAGCAAAAAGAACGAGGCGATCTGCAATAGACTCGCCTCGTAATGTGCGATAGTTGATTTAGACGGTTGTTAAGTTAAACGCAGAGCTATACTTAGTATTCTGCCTTGATCTTGAAGAAAGCTGCATTGTCAGAGACATTCAGCACATAGCTGGTGCCGTTGGTGAAATCGAAACTGCTGTATTCTCCGTCCGGTGTGGATGCCTTGTAGATATGATACAAGGTCGCTCCTGATACCGGGTTCCAAGAAAGGGTCTTCTCTCCGTTTGCCGGGTTCTGTGCAATGCTGAGCTGGGGAGTAGTGAGGGTAGTGGCAGGAATCCCCACCCAGAAGTTATTGACCATAAAATCGCTGTCTGCGTTGCTAACGGTTGAGCCGGCAAAGAGGGCAATGCGGATTCTACCAGTGTGCCCCGCAAGGGGGATTCGCACTCTCTGTCCATTCACCGAGAGGTTGTTTAGCACATACACTGAGCCGGAATTGTTCCATTCTTTAACAATGTTATCTGTATTCCAGGTGAATCCATTGCCGATCAACACGGCAAATCTATCGTCCACACCGGTAGTTTGGGGGGCTGTGCCTCCGGGCTGTTGATCACATCTCAAGCGGGATATATCAAACTCGAGGACATAATCATCAGATGGGATGTTCATCAAAGGAGAGATAAAGTACCCGGAGACAGAGCCCCAAACGTTAAGTTTCGCTGCCTTGTCTGTGCCGGGGATGTTCAGCCAGTCGTCGGATTCCCACAGGCTAGATCCATCTGCACCCAAGGTGATTGGGTTGACAAGCCCTCCCGCATGATCAGTCCAACCGGTGGGGTTGAATGCTCCATCGAAGCTTTCTGCATAGGGATAGTCCGTTATGGAGGGGTCTGCGAGGGTGTTGAATGACCACACCGGGCAATCTACTGCAGGACCGTTGTCGTTGAAGGGAACAATCCTCCAGTAGTATGTGGTTCCATAATCCAGATAGGCACTGGGAGTATAGCTTGTGTCATACAGCACCAAGGCGGATTCGATGTTGGAAGGGGGATTGTTGGTGCCAAGCCACAGCCTGTATCCTGTGGGTGAACCACCAGTGTTGTTCCAGCGTAGTTGGGTAGTGATATTCACATTCGAGGCAGCATCCAAGGGTAAAGTAGCCACTGCCGGAGTGGGTGGCTCGGTGGTTGGGGTAACGAACCAGATATTTGGGTGGTAACTGCCTCTTGTCCCACTGGATGTGGGGAATGAGGTGTCTTGACTCTTATATACACAGGTGTTGCTTGTGCTGGTGTAATAAAAGCTGGGAGGACCGCCGATCTTGCTGCCGTCCCTGTTTTCCCACAGGATTTCCAAGCCCCAACTTGGGTAGTATGTGAAGGCAGTCTGGAATGTTATCTCCACCCATCCCGGTCCATTAAAGGTGACAGAGCCGTTATATACATTGGTGAAGCCCGAAACTCCGGGGTATCCCGTGGCAGTTTGTCCATAGCTGCTGTCATAGAAAGTACGCATATAGAGATCGGAAGAGCGTCGTGTAGGGAAAGAGTGTAGATCACGGTGGTCGCCGTAT
>CALDSN010000137.1 GCA_937924555.1 uncultured bacterium
ACCACCGAGATCTACACTCTTTCCCTACACGACGCTCTTCCGATCTGTGCTATTCTCGTCTAAGAGTCTGTATCAATATATCGTTTCATATAGTTACATATAGCTACGTCCTCATCCTCATCATTAATCTTGTATCTTGTCCATTGTCGGTTTAGCTAATTTTCTTGCTTGAATCACATGATCATTACCTAATCATTGCCTGTTTCATATGCAATGATTAGGTAATGATTAGGTAATGATAGTTGGAGAGCATTACAAAATAAGCAGGATACATCACTGCATCCTGCTCAGATTGTGTAATTGGGTTATGTTACTTGATACTAATCAGTTCGTATATCTTAACGGGTTTAGTTTTACCTTTCACTGTAACCGAATCCAGATAGTTCACCTCCACCAAGTCCTGCACCTTCTCCAGAGTAAACTCGCTGATGATAATCTTCTTTTCGGTGTTATACTCTTTGTTAATGCCTTCCAAACGGGCACCAAGATTAATGGTGTCGCCAATGGCGGTGTAATCAAATATTTGTTCGCTGCCAAGGTTTCCCACCACCGCTGTACCTGTATTTATCCCAATGCCGATGTCAAAGGACTGCCTACCTTCGGCTATCCATCTATTCTGCATTTCGGTTAGTTTAACCCGCATCTCCAACGCAACCTTGCAGGCATTTAGCGCATGGTTGGGGAGAGGTACAGGTGTGCCAAAGAGTGCCATAACTTCATCCCCCACGAACTTATCCAGAATACCTTGGTTGGAGGTGATGATAGTAACCATCTCCGTCAGGTATTCGTGCAGGATATTCACGGTCTCTTGGGGAGTGTGCGATTCGGAATAGGTGGTGAAGGAGCGAATATCGGAAAACAGCACCGTAATCTCCTGCAAGGAACCGCCATAGGTGAGCTTTTTGGGGTCTTGGAGGAGCTGGTTCACCAGTTCGGGAGCCATATACTGTTGGAAGGCACTGCGGATAAAGCGTTTTTCCTTCATGGTTGCAAGATAGTGGCTGAGGATACTGGCAACATAAATGGCGAGGAGGGCGACGGCTGTCTGCACAATGGGCAAGATTATCCCTTGCTGCTTGAATAGCAGGAATGAAAGGGCAAAGTGCAGAGCTATAAGAAGAACAACGGCAATGGCTGAGAATTGCGGCTTAACTTTCTTGAATATGAACCACAACAAGCCCAACAGCGCGAACTCTGCCAGAAGGTATAGCCAGGAATTGATATGGCTTAGATACTTTCCGCTCATGGCAGTCTCAATGAAGTTAGCGTGTATCTCCACCCCGGGAGTCCAAGCACCACCGAAGGGAGTGGGGAACTTGTCGTGCAGTTCATCCACTGTGGCACCGATAAGCACAATCTTGTCCTTGAATACTCCGGAGGCAAGGATGTCGTTGAACTCATCCAGTTCCACCCCTTGGAAACCGGGCATAGCCATGGTGGAATCATCCAGCACCGAGGAATAGGAAACTTGGGGGAATGTACCTGCGGGGCCATGATAGTTTACCAAAGCTTTGTTGCCTTGGACAAGCGGGATATCCCTGTCTGCAACCTTCAGGTGGCGATGGTTCAGCTGTAGATGTTTAGCCCAATCTGCCTGATAAACACGATAGTTTGCCAATGATGCCACTCCGATGCTGAAGATAGGGACAGAATCAAAGTTTTCAAAGCAGGTGTATTTGCGGATGAAGCCATCTGAATCTGCATTCATATTCACAATACCCCAGGATAGTCCTCTCTTTGTAATATCGGTGATGGGGGTAAGCATCTGGCTGGGCAAACCGGCTTCTTGCGCATGCAGCACTTTACCGGCGAAGATTACATTGTTATAACGTGATGCGGTTTCAGCAAGAATGTAATCAGCATCAGGATTGGAGTTTTCCGTGAATTCCACATCGAATACAATCTGTCTGGCACCGGCTTTGTTCAGGTTCTCAATCAGCTTGGCATGATAACTGCGAGGAAAGGGCCAGGATTCGTTAAGAGCACTGAAGGTTGCATCATCAATGGTGACCAGCACAATATCGCCGGATAGAGATTGCACCCCTCGAAACTGGAATAACAAATCCTGAGCTTTAAACTCCAGGGAATCGAAGAAAGGAATAAGGAAAAGTAACTTAACAACGATGAGAATTGCGATTGGATAGACAAGGACTTTCAAGTATTTCATGTAAGCTCCTATGCAATTGGCTAATAGTTATCCGCCCGGTTGGGGGTCAACCGGGCGGAGGAAGTGTATTACATGTGTTAGAATCTTTGGGTTAACAGCACACGCCAGGTGGTTGAACCATAATCCTTTGTGCTGTCTTGATCATTACTAAAGCCCTGGAAACCGAGATTGGTGCTGATTACCATATCTTTGATGGGGTAGGCTTCCAATCCAAGAGTGAAGTAGTTGTAACCCAAATCACCCGAGGGGTTGGTGTAGCTTACTGTACGGTAGTTTACGAAAGGTTTGATGCGGTTTTCCCACAAGTTGTAGGATGCCCCAAAGAACAAGTTAGTGTTATCATTCTCCACGATGGGTGTGTTAATCTTTTGCTTTTGGCTGCCGGTGGAGATGGAGAACTGAGTAGTTAAGGGGATGGAAGTGTATCTGTTGGTCATGGTGATGTTCAAACCATTGCTTTCATTATCAGTTTGGTAAACGTCATTAAGCTGAGAATCATCGAACCCTGTGCGATAGCTGATGTCGAGCTGAGTGGGAACATAGGGAATCTGCACGATGTTATAGCCCATACCAAAGCTCATGTTCTTGGAATTGCGAACATAATGCTGGAAGGGTGTAGCGCTCTGGATTTCTTTGTTCTCTTCGTTCTCTCCGGCATTGTTAAAGAACGCAGCCTTCAGATAGGGAAGCTTGTTTATACGCAACATGGATTGTATGAACCATGAGTTGTATGTGTTGGTCTCGCTTTTGTGACTGAGCAGGTTGTCGGCAGACATGCTGTATCCGCCGGAGAACACCCAATATCTGCCGATATTAAGTTGGTCGGTGAGAGTGAGGTTACGGCTGTCCTTAAGCTGATATGACGCACCCAGAGCATTGAAGGAAGCACCTGTCTCTGAGTATTGCACATTGATAAGGTTGTTCAGGATAAGGGCACGGTAGTATGCAGTCCAAGCAAGGTTGGCTCTTCCGGGCAAGAAAGGTTCCATGTTCTTATTAACCACGAACAAGTCCTTGTAATCCACGGGGTTTACCGGGAAATCTTCTGTGCCGAGGAACTCGTTAATTGTTGCATCGTCGATGGGACCGGGGATGGTGTTCTTGTTTAGGATGGAACCCGCAACTTCTGCACCTATCACCATGTTGTTGTCGGGCATGTTTATCTTCATATCAAAGGATACAACGGCATTATCCTGCGCCATGGTGCTGTAGATGGCGGTGGTGGTGTCTGCTCCGACAGGAGTGTAGGTAACCTTGTAGTAAAGACTGTCCAGCGAGCTAACGATGTCGCGGTGACGAGATGCGGTTAACCCCAAAGATAAGCCACGGTCATTACCAATCTGGATTCTGGCACCTATGGCTTCCTGTTTAAAGGTGCCGGATTTAAGCTCTCTGCCACTGGCGTTTGAGATAACGGTTTCATTGGTGGTTTTACGAACGCTTTGGCCATGAGCCCACGTTAAGGAACCCACTCTGCCATAGAAACGGGCATAGAGACCGCGGATATTCTTGTTATAAAGGGTGTACTGGCTCAGGTTTGGAGAGTAGTCTCCGGCGAAGATGTCCAGCATTGGAAGCTGCACTCCAAAGGTGTAGCGGTTCACCGGCTGTTTATTGCTCTTCTCCAACGAACTAACATACAGGTTTGTCTGCATGTTTAGCTTACCATAGCTGCCATACAAATCTGCCCAAGAGGCGGCATCATTGTCACTAACCCCGGGGGTGACATCAGGATCGCTGTAACTATAGACGTTTGATGCAAAGTTCACCGCACCACGAATGGTAAAAGGAATGGCATGTTTGTTCGAGCCGGGAAGAACCTCTGTAAGCCAAACGTTCGAGTGTATAATCTTTGTGCCTTGCTTAGCCCTAATCACAGCTTTCTTGATCCCCGGAGTGGGGTTTTCCTCTTGATACATGATAGTGGGTGCGGAGATCTGAGCGGCATATGTTACATCTCTACCACCAACCCAGACCTCGATGCTTGCGGGGTCAATCTCTTCTTCCAACGGGAAGAAAGATACAGCCAACATATAACCTTCGTCAGCTGAGATGCTTTCTTCCTCGGTAAGCAGCACAAAGCCATCGGATACTTCACCCTCCATGGCTTTAGGGATAAGAGTATATTTTGGAGTCATCTCATCCAGAGTGGGGAAGTTTTCCACCGAACCATCGGTGAGCTGAACCTCGAAGTAATACTCCATCTGAAGATCAGAGAAGTACTTGGCAGGGATGGTAGCCCAATAATACACTGAGCCGGGGCTTTCCTGGGTGGCAGCCTCACTCATCCATGGCACTTCGCCTTCATTACGGAAGTAAACCTTCATGGAACTGACATTCTGCAGTCCATCCACAACTTCCACCATAAGTTTAACATCCTCTGCAAAACCATAACTGAGGGGTGATGCATGCTGGATGGAAACGGCGTAGGTAAATATGATGATTATGCTAAACAGCAATAAGAACAATATCTTTTTCATATTTCACCTCTTTAGTATGTTATCTCGATGTATTTGGTTTTACCGGCTTCATCAACAACTGGGATGCGGATGATCTTGGGTTCGTTCTTCTGAGTAGATTCGATTTCAGCTTCCTCTATTGACGAAGTATCTTCCGGGGTGCTTTCGCGGATTTCATAGTTGCCGGCTTCATCTATCACGGCAGTCTTGCCTGCAGGTACGGATTTAACCTCTTCTTGATTTAGTATTTTTATCTCCACCTCACCATCAGTTACGATGAACATGGATTCACCTTTGTCGGTTAGTTTTGTGAGGAATCCCGTTCCCTTGACTGATGCAACTGTAGTGGGCGTTTGGACCATGAAAGCCCCTGTCTTGGGCTTCACACTGGTAAATACACTACCTTTATCCACCACAACTTTCTTGCTAAGTGTTTTTCCACTGCGATTAGCGGTGATGCGAACTAAGGAATTTGAAAACACTTTGATTGTGGAAGATCCGTCAATATACTTATACGCAGCAAAGGACTCACCCCCGGTACGTAGTTCATCGTTGTTTTTAAGTAGTTCACCGTTCTTGAACTTGATGGCTTTTGCGTCTCTGGAGATGTCCACTTTACCCTTGGAAGCAGAAAGCAAAGCTACAGAATCAGCAGCCATAAGTGTATATGTAAGTGCAACCAATATGCACAGTATAATCATTCTTTTCATGCTAATCTCCTTTAGTCCTTAAGCTGAACTTGAAGCTCTTTGCCAACCAGTCCGGAAAGGATATCCAAGGCATCTTGCCCACTGTATGTTCTCCCCTCGTAAATCACGGTTCCAACGGGGGTGTAACCTTGAGCTATAAGATTCCTAAGCATCTGGTTATTAAGGATGTTTAACTGAGCTTGGATATCAGAGGCATCATCACTGCTGTTCTGAGATTCATCAACAAAACGGAAGACGAACCAGTTGCTTTTAACTATCATAGGGGCATTGGGTGTTCTGCTGTGAGTGTTGAACTCATTGTAGAGATCAGTACTAACTTGCCAAGCATAATAATTGCCCGGGTTGAATGCCAGGAAATCAGAAAAGCCGGAGGATACTGAATTGTTTTGGTAGAACAGATTACCGGTGCTTTCCAGACTATTCTGCGTGGGGGGATTGTTTGCGGGATACTCTCTGATTACAAGCTTCAGATCGTTGAATCCTGTGGAGACGGCATTCCATTGGAAACTAACAGGTCTCTCACTAATTTGGGGTGGTGTTTGCCCTATGGCAACTCCGGGCGACACGAGGTTGATGGCACCGGCATTGCGGATTTTAATCACGAACCTTGTTCCTGTGTCGGAATCTGGAACTACCCAATTATCATCAAGATAGGGGCGAACCCAAATCCTTATCTCCAAATCTCCATCCGGAAAATAACCGGCAAGCAAGGCTTCCTTGAGGATCTGGTTTGCATCAATCACATCACCCACAGAAATATCTGCCCCGTATTTTGTCTCAAAATCGGGATGTCCTTCATTGGAGATAAGTTCTCTGTTGCTGAAAGTGACGATGTTATCATAAACCGGTAGGTCCCTGTGTTGGAAATTAGCTTCAACAAGCTTGGTGTTATTCCAGAAAACCCTTACCTTAAGGTCAATACGTTGACCATTGTTAAATACCGATAAGGTGGTAAGATTAGGTTGAGACAATGGATCATCCGGATCAAACGAAGTTACTGCCATGGTGTTGATTTCAACACTTTGAGGATTAAAGCTGGCAGCAATATCTGCCCAACCAAGAATCGGCAACAACAGTAATACAAGAATCATGTAATGAATGTGTTTCATGATCTACCTCCCTGCATCACGCAGGCTGAATTTAATTATATGTTTTAGCAGGTCACCGAAGGATAATCCTGCTGCTTTTGCTGCCATGGGAGTTAGACTTAGGGGTGTCATCCCAGGTAGCGTATTAACTTCTAAGAAATATGCTTTCACGCCATCATACCGAAAATCTATCCTGGCATAGGCGGTTAACTCCATTGCTTTCCAAATCCTCTCTGCATAAAGCTGGATCAACATTGCTACAGATTCATCCAGTTGCGCAGGAGCGATATACTCTGTTTTTCCTTTTTGGTATTTGTTGGTATAGTCATACCATCCGTTTAGTGGTTTAATTTCCACTACCGGCAACGCCTTACCATCCAACACTGTTACTGTTAGCTCTTTACCGGGTATGTATTCCTCTAATAATATGGTTGGCGATACACTAAATGCATCTTTAACCGCTTGTTTCAAACCATCCAAACTGTCCACCCGACTTATACCTACTGAAGACCCAGCATCATTGGGTTTTACTATTATTGGCAAACCCAGCTTTTCAGCAAAGGACGCATAATCTTCAGGATCACCATAGTCCTCAATCAGGTCTCCTCGCATGAGGATGTGCTTTGCCACAGGTATTCCCTCCTGTGCCACCACAAGCTTGGATAGATATTTATCCATGGTTACGCAACAAGCCTTGAAACCTGAACCGCTATGTTTAATCCCGGCAGCTTTCAGTGCAGCTTGTATTTCTCCATTTTCTCCATCTCCACCGTGTAAACCGATGAACACTAATAATGGCTCTTCCTTTTTTATATCCAAGAGCAATTCTGTAAAATCGCAATAATCACTTGGATCAAGTTGGATAACTGAGTATCCTTGATTCTGTAATTCTGTGGCAATTTCTCTCCCACTAACCAAAGAGACATCTCTCTCCGGTGAGTTGCCACCTTTCAAAACCACAATCTTTTCCATTCTATCTACCTTATTCATGCAATTCGTTATGTGTGGATCTGGTAAAATACACGAAGCTGTAAACCAAGAGCTGCTTTAAACCTTGCCACATCCTGCACATTAGCTCCACAAAAATCCAGTAACTTGAACTCATTTCTCAGGCTTTCTATCAGTTTTAATGAGTGCAGGGTACTTACACCTTGCTTCATAGCGGTGGCATTAGTGGCAAGGAGCACAGTGTATGCTTTGCCATCATTGGCTGAGAGCAAAATGTTGCTGCTAACAATGTTCTTGCCATCATACACATTGTATTGTCGCAGTAAACCTGCTTCGTGTAATTGAGTCACAAAAGACTCCAGTTTCGTGAAACTGACTCCTAGGTTTATCCCCTTTTTATCGTGCAATTCCTTAGAAAGCTGAATGAATTCTTTGGGACGAAAGTCCTGAGCAAAGGTGTAACCGAGTTTCAAAGCTCTTGTCATTTTCTTGCTCTCATCGGCAAGTGTCTTCTCATTCCCCGTCAAATCGCTTATAAATGTATACAGAGGTTTTGCTTTCAATCCAGCCCAAGTAAAACTGCGAACATCGTAAAAATCCGTACCAAGATTGAAATGAACTCTCTTGTACCTTGTGATAATCGTCTCAGCAATAAGCTGAGAGACGTGAAGAGATTCCAATAAATGTCTCGAGGGGTTAATGTTATCCGGGAGCCATAAATTCAACGCTTGATAGTAAGACATGCTGGGACTGACCAAGGCACGATAACCGAGCAGTTTGTTTTCATACAAAGGCAATATAGCGATTAGCTCCTCACCTTTGTAACATTTTAGGTGGAGAGCTTCCCTATTGGTCAATCGGGCAACTGCTTGCATGAAGATTGGATTGCTCCAGATGTTTAATTGTTTGTCGCAAAGCTCTGGAATAGTTATTGTTGTTCGGTATGCCATTGCCTAAATATATTTCCCCAAGGTGTTCAACAGCTCCATCAATTGAAATGGTTTGATAATGTAGTCTGATGCACCTTCTATCATAGATTTGTATGCTGAATCCACCGTAGGATAACCGGTCATTATGAGGCAAAAAATCTCAGGATCCTTTTCCAGTAATTCCTTCATTAGCTCCAATCCGTTTTTTCCCGGCATTACCAAATCAATTAAAGCCAATTGATATTTACCGGGATTGAACTTCGCCAAAGCGTGATTTGCATCTTCTGCCAGATCCACATCAAAGCCATGCATAGACAAAAAATCTCCGATCACTTCACGCAAAAGCCTGTCGTCATCGACCAGAAGAATCCGAGATTTCATAATCCATCCTCATGCATTTATTCTTATACTTCCATAATACTGAGTTTCGTTTTACCGTCAACAAAAAAAACATGTTGATTTCTTTGGACATGGATGCTGAGGAGTGTAAGTTTTTTTTATTGACGAAAACAGCAGAGTCCAATTCATGGCAGGTATAATTATTGTGAGGTGGTTATGCAAGGAAGAGTTAAGTGGTTTAACAAGAATAAAGGCTACGGCTTTATTATCACGGACGACAGCAAGGAATACTTTGTCCACTGGAAGTCCATCGTTACGAATTCTCCTCGTGAGTTGAAAGTCCTTGAGCAGGACGAATATGTTACCTTTGATCTGATGGAAACAGATAAAGGTGTACAGGCTATCAATATCATCCGGGTGAACCCATAAGGTATTGTCCGTAAATATTCTATAATATGGGTGAAAGCTTCTGTTAGCTTTCACCCTTTATTATTGGTGTTTATTTATGCACTACTCAATCCACTCTTTCAAACCTATTCACCACAACCACCTGCTACAATTGCTGATAGCCGGAGCAATAACACCATAACTATGGGAGAACTTCATTAGTATGCCATACATACCCATGACTAAAGCCGAAATGAAAGAACGCAACTGGGATTACCTGGATATTGTCATAATCAGCGGAGATGCCTATGTAGATCACCCCAGTTTCGCTGCTGCAATTATTGCCCGCAGCTTGGAAGCACAAGGTTATAGGGTGGGGATAATTGCCCAACCGGATTGGAATAACCCGGATGCGTTTACAATTCTTGGTGCCCCCAGGTTGTTTTTCGGTATCAGCGCAGGAAACATGGACTCTATGGTAAACCATTACACTGCGCAAAAGAAATTACGCCATGATGATGCCTACAGCCCCAATGGAGTTTCCGGTTTACGTCCCGATAGAGCCACAATAATATACACCAACATGGTGAAACGCCTTTTCAAGGGGACTCCTGTTGTTATTGGTGGTATCGAAGCATCCCTTCGCAGAATCGCCCACTATGACTATTGGCAGGACAAAATTCGCAACAGTATATTAGCAGATAGCAAAGCGGATATTCTGGTCTATGGCATGGGGGAGAAGCCTATCATAACCATTGCAAACGCACTTAGGGACGGCATTCCTGTCGCTGATATCCAGGATTTTCCCTCCACTGTCGTCTTTTGCAAGCATCCTCCCTTTGGCGAAGATGAAGCGGACAACAAAGCTTGCGGTGCAGATGGCAGCTTAGTTCTTCCTGCTTCCGAACTGTGCAGTGCTAAGGATGTGTTCTATAACATGACCAAGACCTTCACCCAGAATAGTGACAGTAAGGTGATTTACCAGAAAAACGGTGGGCGTTGGTTGAAGCACAACCCCCCGATTGCTGCGTTGAACAGCACAGAGCTGGATAGCATATACAGCTTAGCATTCGAGTATTCGCCACATCCCATTTATTTGGGACAGGTAATTCCTGCTTATGAGCAGATAAAGAGCTCCATAACCTCTCATCGGGGGTGTTATGGAGGTTGTAACTTCTGTGCCATTGCTTGCCATCAAGGGCGAAGCATCCAATCCCGCTCCGAGGATTCCATCCTCCGCGAAGCAAAAAAGCATAAGGGAACCATCTCCGATGTTGGCGGTCCCACTGCGAACATGTATGGCACAAAGTGCCGTCTTGCTTTCCCCAAAACCTGTAAGAGGCGTTCCTGCCTGTTTCCTGCAATATGTCCCAACCTAATTTTTGCTCACGATGAACAGCTTAGCTTACTGGACCGGATAGCCGCTCTACCGGGGATAAAGCATGTGTTCATTGCTTCCGGGATTAGGCATGATATGGCATTACAAAACAAAAGATACATAGCTGCAATAGCCGCTAAATACACCGGTGGCAGGCTAAAACTTGCCCCTGAGCACTGCACTCCCAAAGTGCTGCAACTTATGGGTAAACCAAGCATTGCCTGCTATGAGGATTTCTGTGCGGAGTTCATTCGACAGACCAAACAACTGGGCATAAAACGGCAGATTATTCCCTATCTCATCATCGGTCATCCGGGTACTACTATGGAAGATGCCAAAACTCTGCGCAGGTGGCTTATGCAGAATAATATCGTGGTTGAACAAGTTCAGGAGTTCACTCCAACGCCCATGAGTATTTCCACCTGCATGTACTATACCGGTAGAGATTTTGATTCAGGTGAGGAAATTCACATCCCCAGTCCGGGAGAAGTAAGACAACAAAAAAAGCTAGCAATGTGGAAATAATTCCTCATTTATGGATGTAAGTCCGCAGTTTCAGGCGATAACTATCTTATAAGCATCTTTTGGATTATTGCACGGTCGATAATTACGGACAAGTATCACACCTGTAGATTCCAATATCTTTCCTTATGACAGAGCGTTATGCAGTTTGTCTATTCCGACAATTCAGAGAAATTGGCAAAGAAGCAATCTTCTGCTAGCTTTGGCAAGTAAATTGCACATATCCAGAGCTGATCGTAATATCAACAAGACTACTAATTGGGAGTTTATTAATGGCTGCAGAGCCGGTTTGTTTCGACAAACAGTTTTTTTACAGGAAAGGGGTGACGAGCATTGTATCTAAATGACTATCATGCGTATAGCAATAATTCTTGTGCTCGTTGCAACTCCATTTCCCCCTTGCTTTTTTCCTATGCCCTGCTTATGGGGTTACCGTTGAGATGCGGTTGCTATTCCCAGCACTATGCTGGGAGGCGCAACCGCATCTCAACGGTAACCCAACCAGCAAGCCATTGGGAGAGCTTAAGCTTTGTCGCTGTGTATAGGACTACAGCCATAGCTAATAATAAGGTTAAGAGTTGGATGGATGTTAAGCATCTATATGTGAGCACATTAGGTGTTGCAACGTTAGCCCAAGCGGGATTGCGGAAAAAAATCACCAAATTCGAGCTTTGGCTTTACAGATGTTGCGAAACGGGTAAAAAATGTATTGACACAGTATCATCCATGCTTTTAATGACATCTGATGAAATACTGCGTTTATCCGTGCAACTGGTTTAATATGGATTTGAATTCATGTTTATGTAGCGGAAAACACTGAAGAGTCTTTTAAATAGTATTACCGTAGAATTTTAGATAAAATAATAGGAGAGAGTTTATGAAAAAGTTCATGATACTGTTCATAACACTTATCTGTATTGGAGCACTAAGTGCCGAAGCACTTAACTTTATGGATTTGAAAGATGTCCCCATAACGGATGATATCCTGAGGGAAGTCAATTATCACAATAGTATGGTACGCGGTTATG